>JBKJTS010000264.1:0-6895 GCA_046590885.1 Gammaproteobacteria bacterium | reverse complement strand
CACGTAATCTACTACGGCGGCGATTTCCGCGTCAGAGAGGCGCTTCCTGAATGACATCATAGCGGTGTCGGGACGGCCATAAGTGACAGAGGTGATCATGCGCTCGCGGCTCAGCTCCTGTCGGGTTTGCGCTGAAGTGAAATCGCGCGGCGGCGGGTTGAGCGAGGCCTGCGTCCACATCGCGCCCGCGCCTTTGTCGCCATGACATACTGCGCAGTTACTGAGATAAACGCGTTCGCCAAGGCTGGCATTGACTGGAATAATGCGCCG
This sequence comes from Gammaproteobacteria bacterium, assembly GCA_046590885.1. Lineage (GTDB taxonomy): Bacteria > Pseudomonadota > Gammaproteobacteria > Ga007554. The sequence goes on along the minus strand of JBKJTS010000264.1, from coordinate 6,625 downwards.
CGAATTAGAGCCGGGTCCACCGCGTACTGCACCGCCATGTGATGCGGGGGGCGAGCTAGCAGCAGGTGCCGCGGCCGCAACTGGCAGTTGCGACTTCATGAAGCTGACGCGAATATAATCAACAATACCTTCAATCTGCGGTGGCGAAAGCTTGGTACCCCACCCCACCATCGCGGTATCCGGACGGCCATGGGTCACAGAGATGATCATTCGCTCGCGGGACAACTCCTGTTGCACCGCTGCCGAGGTGAAATCTTTCGGTGCCGGGTTGAGGGCCCCTTCGGCGCGGCTTTGGCCATTTCCCTTTTCGCCGTGGCAAGCCGAACAATATTTCTGGTAAAGCTGTGCGGGGGCGGCTACGTCAGGCGCAGGCGCGGCCCACCCCAGGAATGGGGCTGCCCACAACCCGCCCAATAGCACCCACATGCTCCGCTTTAATCCTGACCTACCGCTCATGCACTACCTGTCCATATAGGGAAACGAGTAACAATATTATAATATAGCAGCGTAACACTAGGTAATATCTTGACACTGTATACTCTATTTGACTACTGTTACCCCAAAATACTCCGTGGTACTCTATACTTCGATAAATGAACATGATGTGACATTGCTGGCCAGAAGATTTCTCGCTGGGCTCGAAATGACAATAGAGACGCCCAACACATCAGGGATTTCTCTGGTGATAGCGCCAGAAACAATAAAACGAGGCACTGCGTGATCAAGCGTAAATGGTTTGTTGTGATTGGCGCCGCACTGGCGCTGAACAGCGCATGGATAGGGCCGTCGCTCAGCGGCACCATTTTAGGTACCAAGCATGACTTCACGGGCTTGAATGCCCGCGTAGGTGTTGTAGCGATGTCAGGCGTGGCCTTTTCGGACTATGGCTCGCCGTGCGTCTATTGCCATATTCCACCTGATAAAACGACGCCATCGGGCACAGACCCCGTACAAAGCATTGAAGACGTCATGAAACAAGGCGCGGCGCTGGGCGGCAACCCCAGTTGGAACCGTTTTTTACCCGATCCTGACAGTTATAATCTGTATGACAGCCGCAGCCTTGAAAACAAGGTACGCACTCCCAGTCCGATCAGCCTGCTGTGCCTGTCGTGTCATGACGGCACCATGGCACTGGACATGACGGTGTTCAAACCCAATGGCTGGAACAGCAGTCAGGATGCGGCGTTGCATGTGCGTCTTAACGGCGGCAATGATTTGATGAGCTGCGGCAAATGCCATAATGGTAAAGTGGCGCACAGCATCGAAATCAAACATCTGGGCACTGATTTACGCAATGACCACCCCATTTCCATGCAGTACGCCGGCTTGAACCAAAAAGATGCCGACTTCTGGGCACCGGATAGCCCCTACGGCTTTGATAACGGGGTGAAGCTGTACGATGGCAAAGTGGAATGCGCCACCTGCCACAACGTACACGATCCAGACATTAATCTGCTACTGCGCGCCACTTCTGACCGGCTGTGTGAGACATGTCACATCAAATAAGCGGCTCGGGTACACGTTTGCAGGATCTTCTATTTTCACTACCCTTACTATTCATGATGGCACTTCTGGGGGGGTGTGCTACAGCGCCACCCGTGCCAGAATTTGTCCCGCCGGTATTCCCTGCTCCCCCTGATCCAGCACGTTTTATTTTTGAGCGCAGCTTGAGCTTCAGCGATAACGTTGAAACTACCACGAGCAGCGACCGTTTCCGAATGTTTGCCCTGGGTGCGCAAAAGACAGTCAAGGGACTCATCAAGCCGTTTGGTGTAGCCGCGTATCGAGGCCAGGTGTACGTTACTGATACTGCACAGCGCCTGGTGGTAGTATTTGACATTGCAAGCGGACGTTATCGGGAAATCGGCCTGGATAAGCCCGGCCAACTCACCAAACCAATGGGGATTGCCGTATCGAGTCTCGGCGAGGTATTTGTTTCCGACATGACCTTGCGGCAAATATTTGTGTATACCACCGAAGGTAAGTATTTACGCACCTTCGGTAATAAAACCCTATTCAACCGACCCTCGGGGGTGGCCGTGAGCCCTGACGGCAAGCGTGTATATATCGTCGATACCGGTGGAGTAGAAAGTGATGCGCATCAAGTGTTGGTGTTTGACGCGCAAAGTGGTGCGCATCTGCAAACGATTGGCAAGCGCGGGATTAAAGACGGTGAGTTCAACATGCCGTTACAGGCTGCCGTGGGGCCAGATGGCACGCTCTATGTAGTAGACAAAGGGAATTTTCGTGTTCAGGCATTTCACCCCGACGGTAGTTTTGCCCGGGCCTTCGGCAGTGCCGGGCGCTTTCCCGGCCAGTTTGCCAGCCCGAAAGGCATCGCTACCGATGCACAGGGCAATATTTATGTGGTAGACACAGCATTTGGCAATTTTCAGATTTTCAACAGCCACGGGCAATTGCTTATGTTCATTGGTGAGCGTGGTGCGGGGGGTGCGCCTGCCAAATACATGTTACCTGCGGGCATTGATGTTGACGAAGATGGACGCGTTTACATGGTGGATCAATTCTTTCGCAAAGTGGACGTATTCAGACCCATCGGATTGCAAGCGCATGAAGGGTACGCGGGAAATAAGTAAATCCCCCTTGATCCCCTTTTTTCAAAGGGGGAGAACGGCGAGGGATGATAGCAATCCTTTGGCAAATGAGAAGGGATGATAACCTCCCCCTTTGAAAAAAGGGGATCAAGGGGGATTTAATGGCGACCCGTCCAGCGGCCAGCGTGACTCCCGTACCCACACGTCAATCTCTTCCGGTAATAATGGCTCACTCATGTAATAACCCTGCGCAACATCACACCCTAATTCTTTTAACTTATTATAAGTTGCTTCGTCTTCCACGCCTTCGGCCACCACTTTAAGCCCAATGTTATGCGCCAGATCAATGGTGGAGCGCACAATGACTACATCATTATCATTAACGTTCATCGCCATTACAAACGACTTATCTATCTTCAGTTCATTAACCGGCAATTGCTTGAGATACGCCAGAGATGAATAACCCGTACCAAAATCATCGATGGACAAGGTTACACCCATATCATTCAGAGCCTTCAAAATAATCAAGGCACGCTCTGGATCAGCCATCATGGCCGTTTCAGTAATTTCGAGACACAGGTGTCGGGCAGCCTGCGGCACGGCCTGCAATGCCACAGCGAGCTGATCAGCGAATTGCACATCGAGTAGATTGCGCACCGACAGATTCACGGCAATAGTTAAGGGCGCCCCCATTATTTGCCATTGCCGACATTGCTTCAAGGCGGCTGCAATCACCCATTGTGTGAGCGGATTGATCAGACCCGTTTGTTCGGCAAGGGGAATAAAGCTGTCGGGGAGCATTAAACCATAGCGCGGGTGACGCCACCTGATCAGGCCTTCCACTCCAATGACTTTGCCGGTAGATAACAGGATTTTTGGCTGGTAATAAAGGATCAGTTCGCCACCATCAATGGCCCTACGCAACTCACTGACCAAGGTAAGATTACGCAGACTATGCTGATCTTTGGCAGGATCATAAACTGTATAACCCAAGTTGCCACGCTTGGCGATATACATGGCCACATCAGCATGCCGCATTAATGCACTTTCGTCTTCACCGTGACCCGGATACATTGCAATACCGAAGCTTGCACCCACATGCAAGGCCTGCTCATCAACGATCAGAGGGGTTTCCAATGCGGCGATCAACTTGCGCACAATACTTATAGCGTGGGCCAAATCGACACTAGGCAGCAACAACGCGAACTCATCACCGCCTAGTCGGGCAATGGTATCAGACTCACGCAAGGCGCTACGCAAACACATTGATACTTGCTGTAAAATCACATCTCCATTCTGGTGTCCCAAAGTATCATTAATTTCCTTGAAGCGATCCAGATCAGTCAATACCAATGCCAGTTGGGATCCTTCACGTTGTGCACGTAATATAGCTTGGGAAACCCGATCTGATAACAGGGTACGATTAGGCAGGTCTGTCAAGCTGTCATGCAGGGCCTGATACTGAAGTGCCGCCATTTGTTGCTTGCGCTCAGTAATATCGCGCATCACCCCGATAAAATGGCTGTGTCCGCCTATATACTCGCTCAAACGCATTTCACTAATTGTCAAATCAATCGAGAATATGGAGTTATCTTTACGTATGGCTACCAGCTCGCGACTGGTGCCTAATGCTCTAGCTTTTCGGGTGCGTTGATATGCCGCCAGATATTCATCGTGCATGCTGCGGTACGGCTCGGGCATGAGGATTTTTATATTTTCACCAATCAGCTCATGCGGAAGATATCCAAACATTCTTTCTACCGCAGGATTAACCGACTCAATAATGCCGCGCTCATCAATGGTGACAATGGCATCCACTACGTTATCCATAACCGCACGAATGCGGGTTTCGTAGCCTTGCAGATCATCCTGCATGCGGTTAAAAACCTGGGCTACTTCACCCAGCTCATCCTTGTGGAGCACCGGCAGCTTGGTATTGCGTTCGCCATGACCGACGCGCACAATCGCATCCCGCAAATTAGCGATGGGGCGTAATACGCTAAAGCGCAACGCGATCCACATCGCCGCGCCCACTAATATCACCAACAACAGGGAGGTTGCCCATAAGCTGTGACGCATATTATTAATGCGGGTCTCAGTGCCTGCCGTGGAGAGGGAGAGTTTGAGGACACCGCGCAACGGCGACTCATCGTAACCGTGGCATGCCAGGCATTCCGTTTTGGCATGGATGGGCAGCAGGATCGTGAAATTGTCGGCGGTGCGCTCCAGGGCTGTCTCACCTCGCAATGCCTTCTGGAACGCCTTCGTCGAGGGAGGATGTTGGTTATGTGGAAGCTCTGGTTCACGCTGAAAACGCGGCATCTGCAGAAAGCTATTCACCTGTTTTACGGTGTTCAGATCATAGAAAGCTTCACGCCCATCGCGGCGTAATACTTCGATATCAGCGATGCCGCCAGCACCGTGCAGGCGATCCAGCCATTCTCGAGCAAGCGTGCCCTGGCCATTAAGCATCAGCGTTTGCAGGCTGGCGAGCAATGTCTTCGCATGAATCTCGGCCTGGTTTTCCTCTTCTTCGTATATTGCTTCGGTTAACTGGTATTCCAGCCACACGTCTGCGATCAGCATCAGGAGTAATAGTACCCCAGAAATAACCAGGGCCAGTCGCAGGCCGAGACTTTTCAAAGGGGTTTTCTTGTGGCAGGGGGTAACATTAACACTATGCGCCTATATCATTTATATTGGTTGTTGATCGCACGAATAGCCCCGATCAATACATAAAATGATTTCTTTCGTGGCTCGAAATGACACGTTTCAATTATAGAGGCGTATCTGAATCAGCGCTCCCCTAACGCTGCGCCGCAAGATGAGCTACGCCACCAAAACTGCCAATCCACAAACTACCGTCAGCTGCGTTCGCCATGGAAAACACATTGTCTGCATATAATCCATCAGCGGTGGTCATGACAGTGAAACTTGTACCGTCATCATTCAGCCGCGCCAGGCCGCGGTTGGTACCCGCCCACAATTTGCCTTGTGGATCCAGATACAACATAAAAATATGATTGGCGGGCAAGCCATCTGCCGTTGTAAAGTTGCGCCAGGTTTTACCATCAAAACGCGCCAGGCCACCGCCCCAGGTGCCGCACCACACGACACCCTGACGATCCACCTTGAGTGAAATAATATAATTGGGATTATATGCTACATTCACATCCTGCAAACCTTGCTCCGCTTTCTGCTGGGCGTGATGCGATGAGGATTTAGCGGGATCGTTAGTAAACTTAATCGCATTCTTTACGGCGTCGAGCGGCGCACCCAAGCCTTCTTCATGTTGCCAGTTCTGCCACTTGCCGTCTTGATAACGCGCCAAACCTTCTTCAGTGGCAAACCACATTTCGCCGTTTTTACCTTCTTCCAGGCCATACACCCACGGATTAGGCAGGCCACGTTGCGTGCTCTCGACGGTGAAGGTATCCCACTTCGAAGGATCTTCCAACGCACCGCCACGTACCCGGTTCACGCCCGACCAAGTGGCAATCCACACATCGCCATTCGCTACTTTTTGCACGTCATAGACGAACTGGTCAGCCAGGCCGTCAGGAATATTCAGATTTTTCCATTGATCAGTTTTAGGATCATATACCGACAGGCCGCCGCCGTAAGTACCGGCTAGAATCTTGTCACCCAGCTTGCTGACATGAAAAATTCCGTTGGACAAAAGACCTTTCGTTTTATTGTCAAAAATTCTAAAGTTATCGGACTCCACATCATAACGGATCACCCCGCCCGAGGTGCCAATCCAGATAATATTGCCGTCCGCATACATGCCTTTAACGTTACGATTACCGACACGAAAATGGGTAAACTTGCCATTACCCGCGCCTTTGGCTCCGGCCATGGAAGGATGCGTCGTGGGTGCGGCGGTGGCCGTATTGATGAGGGGTGAGTTACTGCTCGCCCTTTCGTTCGCTGCGATTGCAGCAGTACCCGACTGCTTCTGGTCCAGACCCAGTATGTAGCCACCACCACCTGCTACGGCGCCCGCCGTCAGCACGATAATTGCCCACCCCTTATAATCTAGTTTCACGTTGCATCACCTCTGTTCGGCA
>JBKJTS010000211.1:0-5945 GCA_046590885.1 Gammaproteobacteria bacterium | reverse complement strand
CGGTCAGACAAGCTGCCCATAGTCACTGGAAATGCACCTAATCCGCCCGCGATATTGCTCAATGCAGAGCCGACGGTCGTGTCTGTCGCGGCGAGGCTACCGGCACTGGTTATAATGCCATTATTTCCGTTGCGCTTAACAGCAGATCCGCCAAATCGCACACCGAGTTCCTTGCTGAAATTGTCGCCGGCAATGACGATGCGGGACTCAATCAGAACCTGGCGTATTGGAATGTCCAGCTTGAGCATAAGTTTGCGAATTTCCACTAATCTGTCAGAAACATCCTGTATTAATAAAGTATTGGTGCGGTCATCAACAGTTACACTGCCGCGTTCCTTGGTGAGTAATGAATTTTCCTTTGATTTTAAAATTTCTGCCAAATCCGCAGCTTTGGCATAATTTACCTGGATTAATTCGGTATGTAATGGCTCTAGGTCAACGATTTGTTTTTTTGACTCGAGCTCCTGCTTTTCACGCGCCGCGATTTCTTCACTAGGGCCCACCAGGATAACATTGCCTACCTGACGCATTGATAAGCCTTTGGTTTTGAGTACAATGTTCAGTGCCTGATCCCAAGGAACATTTTTCAACCGCAATGTCAGATTGCCGGTAACGCTATCACTGGTTACCATGTTGAGCCCTGTGAAATCGGCAATAATTTGCAATACAGTACGAATTTCAATGTTCTGAAAATTAAGCGACAATCTTTCACCTTTGTAAGTTGGCTGTGAACGCTCAGTGGATGCCTGCTCTTCTTTGGTTAAACCTTTTACTTCGATAGTGAAGCGCGTGTCGGATTGATATGCCAGATGGTCATAAGCTCCGTTTGCAGAAATTCTCATGCGTACATTTCTGCCTTGTGTAAAAGTTTCAATATTCTGCACAGGAGTGGCAAAATCCAGAACGTCTAGTCGTTGTGAGAGGTTGGCAGGTAATGTTGTGTCGGAAAAGTCGACAATTAACTTCCCGCCCTCTTTACGCACATCTACCGCAGCAGTAGGATCCGACATCACGACGACAATGCGCCCTTCGCCTTTGGGACCACGATGGAAATCAATTTTATTGATGCTTCTTGCGCTACCTGCCTTTCCGGCATTGGCTCCACGTGTTGCATTGGATGGAACGTTTTCAGCGCCGCGATCTGTAAGCGTGATATAAAATTGGTTGTTATCAATACGTGTTTCATAAGCCATGGGCTTTACAACATTTAATACCACGCGAGTTCGGCCATTGCTCTCGATAAAATTCATGCTTTTGGCCATACCAATACCGATGACCTGATTTTTTCTTGAAGTCTTATTGATAGTGTTAGGAAAATCAAAAGCGATTCGCGCGGGATTCTCAATGCTGAAACTCAGTGGTATTGTGGGCGCCGATAAGAAAGTAAACTTAAGCTGGACTAAATTTCCTGGCAATGCCGCGACGCTGACATTTTCCAAAACATTCGCCGGCCCAGTTTGCGCATCGTCTGCAATTGCGTTCCCTGTGGCGAGCATGATCCCCATGAGCAAGGCACTTAAGCGCACTCCGCAGCCAACGCCGGCTTTTCTTTTGAATGTGGCGCGCATTGACTGAGTAATATAAGTACGAAAAATAGTGTATATCGAAATCATTTTTTACTCCCTTGTAGAGAATTATTCAGCCAGCACCAACGAAGCTTGGCGTGACTGCCATCCTCCTGATCCATCGGGTATTGTCTCAGTGACATCTATCTTGCTTTCTGTGATATGAGTTATTTTTCCATAATTCTGACCCAAGTAGTTACCGCGTTTTACCCAGTATGTTATTGAGTCAGGCGCTTTAATAATTGCCCATATTTCCCCACCCCGCTCGATCATTCCGGCCAATTTCATGGTATCCAGCGAAAATGTTTCAAGTGGTTCTTTTTTTCTTGATATATCTAGTTGGGAAACGTCACCACCATTAGGGTTTTTAACAATTGGAGTGATAACATCTTGCACGCTAAAGGGATCACGCCTATTCTCATTTTTATAGATGAAGGACTCTAAAGTCGCTACTTTTGGCATGGGCTTTATGGGAGCTTTAGATCGAGCTTTTGTTTCAGCGACATAGTGACGTAAATCTTCCACGCGGTCAGTGCTGCATGCCGCCACGAATATGCATGCTACCACGCAATATCCAATGCGCAGTGATGTGTGGCTGATGTAATTCCGCATGCTAAAGTTCACTCCGTGTCCTCTTCGAGATAACGATAAGTTTTTGCCGTTGCCTCCATTACCAGTGAACCCTTCTTCTTGTCTTTTTTAGCTTCCATGGGGATAATGGAAATATCATGTAAGGTAACGATTCTTGGCAATGCAGCTACGCCACTGACAAATGCGCCGATTTCATTATAGCCACCAACCACCTTGATTTTTATCGGCAGCTCTGCGTAAAACTCGATAGGGGTTTCTTTTTCTGGCTTGAATAAGTCGAATTCCAATCCGCTAGTCAGCCCCATTTGAGAAACATCATCTATCACTCCTTCTACTTCTGTTTTTCCAGGCAATTGTTGCAGCATGGTGCCTAATGATTTTTTCATATCAACCATTTGTTTGCGGTAAGCATCAATATTAGCCGCTTTGCTCTGTTTTATTTCGAAAGTTGATTTCAGCTCTTTTTCTCTCTCGCGTGATTGGTCTAATATTTTAAGCTGCTCCTGAGTATCAAACCAAAAGCCAGCGCCTAATGAAATAGCGCATACTATGACAATGGCTGCAACTTTCGTTGGTAAAGGCCATCCGCCCACATCGCTAAAATCGAGCTGATTAAGATCAGGAAATTTCATGTTTTTGTCCCTGCTATGACTTTGGAGCTCCCTTTGCGCTTATTTTTTATATCCTGCTGGGCATCTTCTTCTTCGACACCAGTTTGTTTTATATGTAAAGTGAACTGGCTACCACGTATAACTTCCTTGGTTTTTTCATCAATCTTTTCGACAGTCTGGATTACTTCAAGGCGTGGGTTTTCAAACCAGTCAGAGGCCTCCAGGTTGCGCATAAAATTTGATACACTCGCATTAGAAGGAGCAACCCCTTGTAATAATAATTCGCCACCCGCTTGTTTTGTGGAAGTTAAATAAACGCTGTCCGGTAACCGTTTTTCAAGTTCATCTATGATGTGCACGATACGGGAGCGGCTCGTCTGAAGTTGCTGAATGACTTTCATTCGGGCTAATAGGCGGTCGCGCTCTGTTTCAAGACCTTTAATTTCCTTGATCTGGTTATCGACGCGCTGAATTTCACTGTCCATGAATTCATTACGGGTATTCTGATCTGAAATGCGGCTTGCCATGTGCAGGTGAATATAGAGCATGATGGCACCCATTAGAATGATGGCACCGACTCCTATCGAGAAAAACTCCCTTTGCTTTTCCTTGCGTGCAATTTGGCGCCAAGGTAGTAAGTTAATCCGGGTCACTGGTCAAAACTCCTCATCGCAAGTCCGCAGGCGATCATCAGTGCTGGTGCATCGCTGGTTAAGGCGGGCGAATTAATTTTTGCGGATAATGTCATGTTCATGAAAGGATTGGCAACCGAGGTGGTTGTTCCTATCTTTTCTTCAATCATAAGATTTACGCCATCAATTACTGCGCAACCGCCGGCGAGAATGACATGGTCAACGCTGTTATAATGGCTTGAAGAAAAAAAGAATTGTAAGGAGCGACTTACCTGCTGCACCATCGCCTCTTTGAAGGGTATTAAAACGTCGGCAGTATAATTGGCAGGTAACCCCCCTTGTTTTTTTGCCATGCCGGCCTCTTCATATGAAAGGCCATAGCGCTGTTGAATTTCTTCGGTTAGCTGCTTACCGCCAAATACCTGTTCACGTGTATAGATAATCCGCCCATTATTTAATACATTAAGTGTGGTCATGGTAGCGCCGATATCAATTACCGCGATGGTTTTAGCGGCGCCGCCATTTGGTAATTGTTGACCTAGTAGCCCCACGGCTGCTTCAAGTGCATAAGCTTCAACATCAACCACTTTGGCATTTAGCCCGCCCAGTTCAACTGCAGCAACGCGCACCTCGACATTCTCACTGCGTGATACCGCAAGCAACACGTCTACAGTTTCCGGTTTTTTTTCTGTGGGGCCCAGGATGACGAAATCAAGGTTTACTTCTTCCAGTGGGTAGGGGATATATTGTTCGGCATCTGCTTCAATCTGACGGGCAATTTCATCATCTGAAAATTCGGCAGGCATAGGGATAATTTTGGTGATAACGGCAGAGCCTGCCACGGCCACTGCAGCATTGCGGCAACGACTGCCTGCACGTTTAATCACCCGATTTATGGCGGCCCCCACTCCCTCTACATCAGCAATGGTTTTTTCAACCACTGCATTCAAGGGAAGCGGTATAACTGCATAGCTTTCAACTCGGTATCTATCACCACTTTTGCTTAACTCCAAAAGCTTAACGGCGGTTGAGCTGATATCAAGCCCGATCAGTGTGTTTGATTTTCTTCCAAGAAATTGCAGCATCGTCTGTTCCGTGCCCTTTTCCTATCCTATTGAATACTCAAATAAAACTTCAGATAGTGTTTGTTAACCGCCTGCAAGCCCTATATAATTGAGGGCTTGATCCGCTATATGCCTTATCGGCATTCACTATGTTTCCTTGAGCTTAATGAGCTATTTTTCCAGAAAAGTACGTATTGGTCTCGTAATGCTGCTGAGCATGCTGGTTATTAGCGGCCTGGCGGTGGGTGGGGGATACTCTTATTTGTCTTCCAGGTTGCCATCCACGGCGAATCTCAAGGATGTTCAGCTGCAGGTGCCCCTGCGGATTTATACCCATGATGGGAAGTTGATGGGCGAGTTCGGCGAAATGAAACGCACCCCGCTCAAATTCGCTGAGATACCTCATTTAATGGTGAAGGCCGTTTTAGCGGCCGAGGATGACCGCTATTTCAGTCATCCGGGCGTCGACTACCAAGGCTTGCTGCGCGCCGTCTGGTACTTGATGACGACTGGTGAAAAAGCGCAGGGTGGCAGTACTATTACCATGCAGGTGGCCCGCAATTTTTTCTTAACCAGCGAAAAAACCTACACGCGCAAGCTCAGTGAAATTTTACTGGCGCTTAAAATTAATCGCGAATTGACCAAAGAAGAAATTCTTGAACTCTATTTAAATAAAATTTATCTGGGGAACCGTGCCTATGGCATTGCAGCGGCAGCTCAAGTCTATTATGGTGCGGAGCTTAAAAATTTAAGTGTTGCGCAACTTGCGATGATCGCAGGGTTGCCTAAGGCCCCGTCGCGTTTTAATCCTATAGCCGATCCCGCGCGCGCCTTGGAGCGCAGAAACTATGTTTTGCGACGTATGCATGAGCTGGGGTACATTAATAGTAGAATTTTTCAGGCGGCATTGGCGGAGCCCGATAAGTCCTCACTTCATGCACTGAATATAGAGATTGACGCGCCTTTTGTGGCAGAAATGGTGCGTAATGCTGCCCTCGAATTATATGGGGAAGATGCCTATAGTACCGGCTTGAAAATATACACCACGCTAGATTCCCGACTGCAGGAGGCCGCGAATTCAGCCCTGCGCACTGGATTGGTGGATTATGAAGTTCGCCATGGTTACCGTGGCCCTGTTAAGCATATAAAATTATCGCCCCAGGCTGGCGAGCAGGAATGGCGCAATTCCCTGAAAAAATTTAGCATTATTGGCAAATTACCTCCGGCATTAGTGATTAGTAAAAGTGGCACGATCCTCCGTGCGATGATGGCTGACGGGGAAAAAATATCCCTGCCGGTGGAGGGAGGTGTTTTGCCTTCTGCCCCTGAAAATAATACGGCATTTACTGCTGCCGCTTTGAAAGTTGGAGATATTATCCGGGTGCAATCTCTGCCCGGTAAACAATGGCGATTGGCCCAGGTGCCAAAGGTCGGTGGCGCGCTGGTAGCTTTGCGGCCAAATGACGGCGCGGGTATTTCTTT
>JBKJTS010000077.1:0-8533 GCA_046590885.1 Gammaproteobacteria bacterium | reverse complement strand
AAGGTAGTCAGTTGTCCGATAAAATCGGACAACTGAAATTGCCAGCGGCGGACGGCAAATCTTACCTCACCGATGTGGCCGACACCGAAACGCTGTTGCGTTTGATTCAGTCTGTTCCTTCGCCGCGCGCCGAGCCTTTCAAGCTGTGGCTGGCGCAGGTGGGGTATGAGCGGCTGGAGGAAAACGAAGACCCGGAGTTGTCCATTGATCGGGCGCTGGAGACGTATCTCGCCAAGGGGTATTCCAAAGAGTGGATCAATCAGCGCCTGAAAAACATTGAGGTGCGCAAGGAGTTGACCGATGAATGGGAGCAGCGTGGGGTGAGCAAAGGTCAGGAGTTTGCCCTGCTGACCGATGAAATTACCCGCGCCTGGAGCGGTCTTTCGACCAAGGGATACAAGCAGCACAAGGGGCTGAAAAAGGAGGGCAGCCAGTTGGCTACAAATTGTAGCCAACTGAAAATGCTCTCGGCGGACGGCAAATCCTACCTCACTGATGTGGCCAGTACCGAAGCCTTGCTGCGTTTGATTCAGTCCATTCCCTCGCCGCGCGCCGAACCTTTCAAGCTGTGGCTGGCGCAGGTGGGTTATGAGCGGCTAGAGGAAAACGAAGATCCGGAGTTGTCCATAGACCGGGCGCTGGAGACGTATCTCGCCAAGGGGTATTCCAAAGAGTGGATCAATCAGCACCTGAAAAGTATCGAGGTGCGCAAGGAGTTGACCGATGAATGGGAACAGCGCGGGGTGAGCAAAGGTCAGGAGTTTGCCATGCTTACCGATGAAATTACCCGCGCCTGGAGCGGCCTTTCGACCAAGGGATACAAGCAGCACAAGGGGCTGAAGAAGGAAAATCTCCGCGACAATATGACCAATCTTGAATTGGTGTTGAACATGCTGGCGGAAGTGACAACCACGGAAATATCGAAGGAAAAAGTGCCGCAAACCCTGGATGAGAACCGGGTGATTGCCCGTCAAGGCGGCGAGGTGGCGGGGAATGCGCGCAAGGAGATTGAGACGAAGACAGAAAAGAAAGTCATCACCAATAAAAATGCCAAACAATTGGGGCGCACAAAAAAACTGTAACCGCCGAAATAATGACTTTCAACCCTGACATCCACCACCGTAAATCCATCCGCTTGCGCGGATATGATTATTCGCAGGCAGGGTTGTATTTCGTGACGATTTGCACGCATGATCGGACTCCCTTGTTTGGTGAGATCATCAATGGAGAAATGAAAATGAACGAAGCGGGTGTCATAGCCACCGATGAAATATTGATAACCGCAAAAATGCGCCACAACGTTTCATTCGATGAATTCATCGTTATGCCCAACCACATACACAGCATCATCGCCGTAGGGGCGCGTTGCACGCGTCCTGAATGTACGCCCCAAAATGGTGACGGGAACGAATCAGGGCGCGTGCAACGCGCCCCTACGATTGGGGACATGGTGCGTGGATATAAATCTGCGGTAACAAAACGCATCAATCAATTACGCAATCTACCCTTCGCACCTGTCTGGCAACGCAACTATTACGAACACATCATCCGCGATGAGGCGGCCTATTTGAAAATTGCGGAATACATCCAGACCAACCCGCAGCGATGGCAGGAGGATACTTACCATGTCTAGACTCACCGAATCCGCCATCGAAGATTTCGCCATCAAGCTGTTCGTGCGCCTGGGCTACGACTACATCCATGCTCCGGACATCGCGCCCGATGGCGATAGACCGGAGCGCAGCCGCTATGACGAGGTGTTGTTGGTTGGGCGGCTAGAGTCTGCACTCAAGCGCATTAACCCCAGGTTATCCCCTGCATTGCTGCAAGCGGCGTTAAAGGAAGTGCAACGCATCAGTTCGCCGGAGTTGTTGGCGAACAACGAAGCCTTTCATCGTTTGCTCACTGAGGGCGTGCCAGTGTCCGCCCACACGGATGGCGACGAGCGCGGCGAGCGTGTGTGGCTGATCGATTTTGCCAAGCCGGAGAACAACGAGTTCGTGGTGGCCAATCAATTCACGGTGATCGGCCATGCAAATGGTGGGGGGCAGCAGAACAAGCGGCCCGATCTGGTGCTGTTCGTGAACGGTATTCCGCTAGTGGTGATTGAGCTGAAAAATGCCACTGATGAAAATGCCACGATCAAAACTGCTTATCAGCAACTGGAAACTTACAAGCAGGCCATTCCCAGCCTATTTACTTCCAATGCTTTTCTGGTGATCTCAGATGGGCTGGAGGCCAAGGCTGGTTCTTTGTCAGCAGGGTTGACGCGTTTCATGAGTTGGAAAACCGCTGATGGCAAGGTGGAAGCATCGCATCTGGTCAGCCAGTTGGAAACCCTGATTGTCGGCATGTTGAATAAGGCGACGCTGCTGGATGTGCTGCGCCATTTCATTGTTTTTGAAAAGAGCAAGAAGGAAGACGCCAACACGGGGGTGATCAGCATCACCACAGTGAAAAAGCTGGCGGCCTATCATCAATATTATGCAGTGAATGCGGCGGTAGCTTCCACGTTGAGGGCGGCGGATATAAGCGCGGGTTTGAGGGTGGAGGAAAGCCCGGTCAGCTATGGCTTGCCCGGCGTGGCACAGCAGCCCAAGGGCGACAAGAAAGCCGGGGTGGTGTGGCATACTCAAGGGTCGGGCAAGTCGCTCTCTATGGTGTTTTACACCGGCAAGATTGTGCTGGCGATGAACAATCCCACGGTGCTGGTGATTACAGACCGCAACGATTTGGACGATCAGTTGTTCGATACCTTTGCAGCTTCCAAGCTGCTTTTGCGTCAGGAGCCGGTGCAGGCAGAGAATCGGGGGCAGCTGAAGGAGTTGCTGAAGGTTGCCTCCGGTGGGGTGATCTTTTCCACCATCCAGAAATTCCAGCCGGATGAAGGCAATGTCTACGAGCAATTGTCTGACCGGCGCAATATTGTGGTGATTGTCGATGAGGCGCATAGATCGCAGTATGGTTTTAGCGCCAAGACCATTGATGATAAAGATGCAAACGGTGAGGTGATAGGCAAAAAGGTGGTGTACGGATTTGCCAAATATCTGCGTGATGCGTTGCCCAGTGCTACCTACTTGGGTTTTACCGGCACACCGATAGAAAAAACCGATGTGAACACACCGGCGGTGTTCGGCAACTATGTGGACATTTACGACATTGCGCAGGCAGTGGAAGATGGTGCCACGGTGCGAATTTACTATGAAAGCCGCCTGGCAAAAGTAGGCTTGAGCGACGCAGGCAAAAAAATGGTTGCCGAACTGGATGAAGAACTGGATCAGGGCGAGCTTACCGAGACGCAAAAAGCCAAGGCCAAGTGGACCAAGATGGAAGCGTTGATAGGCAGTGCGCAGCGCATCAATAATATTGCAAAAGATATAGTCAGCCACTTCGAGGCGCGGCAGGAAGTGTTTGACGGTAAGGGCATGGTGGTGAGCATGTCGCGGCGAATTGCCGCCGAGTTGTATGCTGAAATCATCAAGATGAAGCCTGAATGGCATTCGGATGATTTAAACAAGGGCGTAATCAAGGTGGTGATGACAGCCGCCTCCAGCGATGGCCCGCTGCTGGCCAAACATCACACTACCAAAGAACAGCGCAAGCAATTTGCCGAGCGCATGAAAAATGATGACGACCCGCTCAAGCTGGTGATTGTGCGCGATATGTGGCTGACCGGTTTTGATGCGCCGAGTATGCACACCCTGTATATAGACAAGCCGATGAAAGGCCATAACCTGATGCAGGCGATTGCGCGGGTGAACCGTGTACACAAAGATAAGCCCGGTGGTCTGGTGGTGGATTATCTGGGCATTGCTGCTGACCTCAAGGAGGCGTTGTCCTTCTATTCTGATGCAGGTGGTAAGGGTGATCCGGCACAGGCACAGGAGCAGGCGGTAAGCCTGATGCTGGAAAAGATTGAAGTGGTATCTGCCATGTATCACGGCTTTGCCTATGAGGATTATTTCGAGGCCGATACCGCCAAAAAGCTGTCGCAAATCCTGGCAGCAGAAGAACACATTCTCGGTCTGGAAGATGGTAGAAAGCGCTATATCAACGAGGTGACCGCGCTTTCTTTGGCCTTTGCTATTGCGATACCGCATGAGCAGGCGATGGATGCCAAGGACGAAGTGGGATTCTTTCAGGCGGTGAAAGCGCGTTTGGCCAAATTTGATGGGTCGGGCGAAGGTCGCAGCAACGAAGAAATTGAAACCACCATCCGCCAGGTGATCGATAAGGCGCTGGTGTCAGAGCAGGTGATTGATATCTTTGATGCGGCGGGTATCAAGAAGCCGGATATTTCAATCTTGTCCGACGAATTTTTGGCTGAACTAAAAGGCTACAAGCACAAGAACATTGCGCTGGAGGTGCTGAAGAAACTGCTCAATGATGAGCTGAAAGCGCGCGCCAAGAAGAATCTGGTGCAGAGCAAGAGCTTGATGGAGATGCTGGAAAACGCTATCAAGAAATACCACAACAAAATTCTGACCGCTGCTGAGGTGATGGAAGAACTGATCAAGATCAGCAAGGAGATCGTCGCTTCCGATGATGAAGCCAGGCATATGGGCCTGAGCGATTTTGAATATGCGTTTTACACCGCAGTGGCTAACAACGATAGCGCGCGCCAGCTGATGAAGCAAGACCAGTTGCGCGAGCTGGCCGTTGTGCTAACGCAGCGAGTACGAGAGAATGCGTCGATAGACTGGACGATCAAGGAAAACGTGAGAGCCAAGTTAAAAGTGATTGTGAAGCGCACCTTGCGCCAATTTGGCTACCCGCCCGACATGCAGTTACTGGCCACCGAAACGGTTTTGAAGCAAGCCGAGATGATTGCTAGTGAGTTAGCGGGTTAATCACCAGCAGGATAGAGGCGATGCACACATCTAACCACGAGGGTTTTTAAATGAAAGCAACCGCTGAATTACAGGTCATTCCAATTGGTAAAAGTATTTCTGTGAGGCAGGAGATCACCCGTGTTGTTGAGTTGCTTCAGGAGTATGACTTTATTATTGAGACACATGCCTCAGGTACCAACATTGAAGGTGAATTGGCAGATATTCTCGCCGCCGTCGAAAAAATACACGAGGTGTTGCACAAGGAAGGCTGTGTTCGCCTGATAAGTTATTTGAAGGTGGAGACCCGCGCCGATAAGGTGCCGACACTGGCTGGGAAGCAGCTTTGAAGGGCAAAATGCGCCATCGCATTACCACTGCCAGGAAGGGGTGCGATTAGATGGGGCCGCTGTTAACCTTGAAGGAGCACCAGACGTTACGTGCAGCGATGCAGACTAACGTAACGAATATTGAGTGCTCGCTGAATCTGGGGCTATCGACAGCGATCGTTGCGGTGAGCGCTGAAGGCTGGATCTGGCAAGACCAATTATTTCCTTATCTCGCAACCTGCAATGACAGAACTATTTACTACTGGGTTGATGAGTCGTTTCAACCAGTATCGCGGTACACCACGTCGTTGATCAAACTGGTGCCGACACCGTGGGGGCCGCCGACCTTCGAGATTGATGGCATCAAGATGCTGCCCACCGCACACACCTCTCCCTATGCAGATGCCGAACGCAAAGTTGCTTTAATTCAACCCTGTGGCAAAGTGATTTTGGATACCTGTGGCGGCCTCGGTTATTTTGCCGCGTGGTGTATGCAAGGTCAGGCCAGGCAAGTGCTGTCTTATGAAAAAAATCCCGACGTGATCTGGCTGCGCAATCTGAATCCGTGGTCACCACAGACGGATGATGTGCTGAACTTAACGCTGGGAGATATTTGCGAACAGATTGTGTCGTTACCCAACGGCTCGGTCGATGCCATTTTGCATGACCCGCCACGCTTTGGCATTGCAGGCGAGCTTTATTCGCAGATTTTTTATGATCAACTTGCCCGTGTCTTAAAACGCAATGGCAAGCTGTTTCACTACACTGGCGCGCCCAACAAATTAACCAGTGGTCGTGACGTTGCCAATGAAGTGGCGACACGCTTGCGGCGTGCAGGTTTCAGCGCAGAGTTGAGCGGCGACGGGGTACTGGCAGTGAAGAACTAAGCTGGTTAGCGCCGCAAACTTGATAAGGTCAACACGGGCGCAGTGACTGGGGTTTCGGTAATTCCGCAACCGGGTTACACTCTATCCACGATGGATATTCTTCAGCATGTACTCGCTATGATCCTTGCCGTTACGCTTATCGGCGCGCTCGGCAAGCGAGTGCCGATACCGTTGCCCCTGTTGCTGGTCGGTGGTGGCGTCGCGATGAGCATCATTCCCGGGTTCGCTGATATAGAACTAGAGCCAGAAATATTCTTCGCTCTCTTCATTCCACCGCTGTTGTTTGCCGACAGTTGGCTGCTACCCAAGCGCGAATTCTATCAATTGCGTTATTCCATCATGCTGCTTGCCTTTGGGCTGGTTTTCGCCACGGTGTTTGCAGTGGGATATGGATTGCATGTCCTCATTCCCAGCTTGCCGCTGGCCGCCTGTTTTGCACTTGGTGCTGTGGTGTCGCCAACCGATGCAGTTGCGGTATCCGCGCTAACTCAAAAGGTGCGCTTGCCGAGCCGGAGTGCCAATGTGCTGGCAGGCGAGAGCCTGATCAATGATGCCTCCGGTCTGGTAGCTTTCAAGTTTGCCATAGCCGCCGTATTGACGGGCAGTTTCTCACTCCAACAGGCGGCGGTGTCATTTTTCGCACTCGTGGTTGGCGGCTTGCTCACGGGTCTGGCAGTCGCTGGTTTCATTCAGTGGCTGCGGCTTTCGCTGGTACGCGGTGGGCTTAAAGATCCTTCCGTGTCGGTAGCTCTGTCGGTGCTAACGCCCTTCGCAGCCTACCTGGTGGGCGAGCAACTGTTTCATTTTTCCGGCATCCTCGCAGTGGTCGCTGCCGGATTTTATGCGGGGATACACGATACCAAGCACATGGAAACCGATATTCGACTGCATGCATCGAATGTCTGGACCATGCTGTTGTTCGTTTTCAATGGTCTGGTTTTTCTGTTATTGGGGTTGCAACTGCGCAGCGTGTTTGCTGGCATCTCCGGTTACAACTGGCACGAGCTGCTGTATTATGCACTGGCCGTGTCTGGCATGGTGATCACCGTACGCCTGCTGTGGATATTTCCCTTTTCGCGGGTTTCGACGTGGCTGATGCGCCTGCATAATCCCAATGTTCCGACATCTCCGTGGCGTAATGTGTTCATTACTGGATGGGCGGGCATTCGTGGGGCGGTGACGCTGGCGGGTGCCTTGTCGATTCCGTTAATGGCGGGAGACGTGCCTTTCCCCGGCCGCAATTTACTCATCTTTTTGGCGACCAGTGTCATCATTGCAACACTGATCATCAATGGCTTGACCTTACCGCTGTTTATTCGCTGGTTCCGCGTGCAGGCAGACGACATCACAGAACGTGAAACCCAGGCGGCTCGTGTAGCCACAACGGAAGCCGCTATCAAGTCACTGACGGATATGTCCACCATCGAGCTTCCGCCGGAGCAGCGATATTTCTTATTGCGATTGAAGGAGGAGTATGAGCGCCGACTCCTGCATTATGCCCATCCCGATACTTCACAAGGACAAAAGGCAGGAACGCGCCTGGAGGGTGAATCATTAATTCGATTAAGGGCACTCGCAGCGGAAAGACAGGAATTACATAGATTGCGACAGGACAGCATCATCAACGATGAAACACTAAGAACGATACAGCTTGAAATCGATTATGCCGAGTCCAGCCTCACTGGGCGCGACTAGCAGCGCGCCGGACTTAGAACCTGGTCACGATCTTGGCTACTTCTGCTTTGCACTGTTTCCCATGATCGAGATCGTGAACAAATTTTTAGGACATCGTAACAAAAAGCCGAGCCTACGATAACGGCATATCATAGGCACTGACTATTAATCCTGTTCTTTCATTTCCTGCTTATAACGTTGGCGCTCCGCTTCTTCTTTGATGACGGCGTCGATTTCGCGCATGATATTTTCCAAATCTGCCGGCTTTTCGCTACGTTCAAAATGGCCTGTCAGCTCGACGTCGGGGTGCAAATCCCCCTTCTCGTAGAGTGACCATATCTCCATTCCATAGTCGGTAGCAAGCACCTCTGGATCAAACTGACCAAAATAAGTGGCAAGATTATTGATGTCACGCAGCAGCATACTGCAGGCGTTGTTGTTGCCAGCGGCATCAACGGCCTGGGGCAGGTCGATGATAACCGGCCCGTCGCTGCTGACGAGCACATTATATTCGGACAAGTCGCCGTGAATAATCCCGGCGCACAACATGAGCACCACCTGGTCAATCAGCATGCGGTGGTATTCGCGTGCTTGCTGTGCAGTTAGCACTAGGTCATTAAGCCTGGGCGCAACGTCACCACTGGCGTCAGTCACCAGCTCCATTAACAATACACCATCAAGAAAATTATAGGGCTGGGGAACACGCACACCCGCAGCCGCAAGACGGTAAAGCGCAGCCACCTCCGCGCTTTGCCAAGCCTCCTCCTGGGTCTCACGACCATGGCGACTGCCCTTTTCCATGGCGCGGGCGCGG
>JBKJTS010000046.1:0-3662 GCA_046590885.1 Gammaproteobacteria bacterium | reverse complement strand
GAGCTGAGCCGCGAGCGCATGATCACCTCTGTCACTTATGGCCGTCCCGACACCGCTATGATGTCATTCAGGAAGCGCCTCTCTGACGCGGAAATCGCCGCCGTAGTAGATTACGTGAGAGCCGCTTTTATTGAGGGCGGCGCCAAGCGCGCATCGGCTACCACCGCACCGCCGTCGGGGCACGGCCACCCTGACATGAAGCCGGGAGTGGCCAATGCGGTGCCCAGCCCAACTCCGATTGCCGATGCCGACATGTCGTTGCCCTTCCCTAAAGGATTGACCGGTGACGCTGCCAAAGGCCGCGCTTTCTATATGGAAAACTGTTACGTCTGCCACGGCAAGGCAGGTGATGGCGAAGGGCCGCGCGCCGTTTTCATTCGCCCCAAGCCGCGTAATTTCCTGCATCCCGAAGCGCGCCGCACGCTTAATCGTCCTGCCTTGCTCACAGCCATTTATAATGGCAAAGTTGGCACAGTAATGCCCGCCTGGGGCAAAGTCCTGAGCGAACAGGAGATCGCCAATGTTGCCGAGTTTGTGTTTCAGGGATTTGTCAGGGGCAAAGAAACAGGCGGGAGTGAAGAGACTAAAAAAAAAATAACCAACCCCTGAGTAATGCCGGAAAAGGCGCGGGTTATGCCGCCAATGCCAAAGCGCGCAACAGCGATCCAGGTCGCGCAATCTATAACTACCGCTGCTATTTCTGCCACGGCTATGCGGGGGACGCCAAAACCGTCGCTGCCACCTACCTGTCGCCGCCGCCACGCGACTTCACCACACGCACCATAGACCGGCAAAAAATGATCGCCGCCGTCACCCACGGCAGCAAGGGCAGCGCCATGATGTCCTTCAAAAGCGTGCTGAAACCGCATGAAATCGAAGCCGTGGTGGACTTTGTGCGCCAGGAGTTCATGCAGGGCGATGCGAAAAACACTCGCTATCATACTGTCGAAAACGGCTGGCCCAACCATGACCGCTACCGTGCCGCATTTCCCTTCGCGCTGGGCGAGGTTGCCCTTGATACGCCATGGGAATCACTCACCCCTGCGCAACGCACTGGCAGGCAACTTTTTATGTCAGGGTGCGTCACCTGCCACGAAGGCTCGCGCCGCACGCCACTGAAAGATGACCCGATGTGGGATCCGCGCGCGTTATCGTTCCCGCGCAACACATATTCACACGTTGTGGGAGGTTCGCTCCAACGCATCCTGCCTTCGCGACACTTATCCATCCATGGAGAGCCCAGGATGCCGGGAACGGCCCAGCAGTCGGAAGCAGTCGCCTTACGGGTTAGCGCCGTCACCAGCGCCAGCCTTTATACTAGGCAAGATACCCCCCTTCAACTAGGGAATCTCACGCCCCAGGAACATCAAGGAGAATTACTTTTCCAGAAAAATTGCGCGCTCTGCCACGCTGCCGACGGCACCAGCCGCAACTGGATCGGTCGCTTCCTGCAACCCCCCCCGCGTAATTTAACCAGTGCTACCGCCATGCAGGGCATGACACGCGCTCGACTCAAACATGTAATCCGTGACGGCCTGCCCGGCACCTCTATGTCGGCCTGGAAATCGGTATTGAATGATGACCAGGTGAACGCCATTATCGCCTACATCTCCCGCGCCTTTTACCCCATGCCAGAGTAAGCGGTTCTTCTTACGCATCTTATACATCCTTCGCCGCACAGGAAAGTGTAAGTGTAGGGGCAGGGCTGGAAGCCGTATAAACGACCGATCACCGCACTTGGGCTTCCTGCCCGACGCAGGCGCATCTGCGCGACTTGCGTTATACTAATCACCCGTGTCATGCCATTATTCAGTGAGGAACTGGGTGATGCCATGACAGTAAACAAATGGTGACAGGATGCGCACCAAAGAGATTGAATGACATGATCAAAGTCGGCATCGTAGGCGGAACAGGATACACAGGCGTAGAATTGCTGCGCCTGCTCGCCGCGCACCCGGGCGTAGAATTATCTGTTATCACCTCGCGCGCCGAGGCCGGAATCGCCGTAGCCGATATTTTTCCGAATCTGCGCGGGCATATTAACCTGGCGTTCACTGCACCTGACAGTGCTGCTGCCATATCAATGTTGGCCGCCTGTGACCTGGTATTTTTCGCCACCCCCAACGGCGTCGCCATGACCCAGGCACGCGAACTCCTGGCCGCTGGCGTGCGGGTCATAGACCTTGCCGCCGACTTTCGCCTCAAAGATCTTGCCTCCTGGCAGCACTGGTATAACATGCCACACGCCTGCCCCGAGCTACTGCAAGAAGCTGTGTATGGCCTGCCCGAAGTCAACCGTGCCGTCATTCGCACGGCGCGTCTGGTCGCCAACCCTGGATGTTATCCCACCGCAGTGCAACTCGGCTTGCTGCCACTCATCGAGCAGGGCGTGGTGGATATCAAACACCTCATTGCCAACGCCGTGTCTGGCATCAGCGGGGCAGGGCGCAAGGCCGAAGTTGCCGCCCTGTTCAGCGAGCGGGCGGAAAATTTCCGTGCCTATGCCGTGCCCGGCCACCGTCACTTACCTGAAATCATGCAGGGACTCGCGCTGGCCGCAGGGCAAGAGATAAGCCTGACCTTCGTGCCGCATTATCTGCCCATCGTGCGTGGCATTCATGCCACGCTGTACGGCATCGTCAATGACAAACAGTTAGATTTACAGAAAATGTACGAAAAACGTTATAGCAATGAACCGTTTGTCGACGTGCTCCCGGCAGGCGCTTATCCCGAAACCCGCAGTGTCAAAGGCGCCAATACCTGCCGCCTGGCGGTGCATCGCCCTCAAGGGGGTGACACTGTCGTGGTGCTATCCGTCATCGACAACCTGGTAAAGGGCGCGGCGGGCCAGGCGGTGCAAAACATGAATATCATGTTTGATCTCAACGAAGCCGCAGGTCTTAATGGTATCGCCTTGTTGCCTTGACAGTCGCCCCACATAAGCGGAAAATGAATCATACCTGCCATGTATTGTCTATAAATAATGGTAGCCAACTGATTTTTAAAGGAGAACTTGCATGGGTGCCATCGCAATTGATATGCCAGCCCCGTTGCTCTTCACCGACAACGCAGTGAATAAAGTCCGAGACCTTATCGTCGAAGAGGGCAACAACAATCTCAAGCTGCGCGTCTTCGTTTCAGGCGGTGGTTGTTCGGGCTTTCAATACGGTTTTACCTTTGATGAAAGCGTCAGTGACGACGACACTCTGGTAGAAAAAAGCGGCGTCACCCTGTTAATAGACCCCATGAGCTACCAATACCTGGTCGGCGCAGAAATCGATTACACCGAAGGTCTCGAAGGCGCACAATTTGTTATCCGCAACCCTAACGCCACCACCACCTGTGGCTGCGGTTCTTCGTTCTCCGTCTAAATTTAATTTTCTAGTATGCTATTTCCCCAGTAGGGCGTTTCGCTAATAGGTTGTCCTCTCGCCCGAACGGGTAAATATTTTACTGAAAAGCACTATATAGACTAACCACCAAGGTGCATCATGAGCGACTATCTGCCTGGGCTGGAAGGCGTACCGGCGACTAAATCCAATATCTCTTTTATCGACGGTGAGCGTGGCATACTCGCCTATCGCGGTTATCCTATCGAATCACTTGCCGAACACAGTACCTTTGAAGAAACCGCGCTGTTACTGCTGGATGGGCGCTTGCCC
>JBKJTS010000034.1:0-6902 GCA_046590885.1 Gammaproteobacteria bacterium | reverse complement strand
AGGCGCTACGATCAAGATCATTGCACCTAAAGTAGGTGGCGCGAAACTTGCCGATGGTTCCCTGCTGGTAGCAGATGGCCAACTCGCCGGTACCCCTTCTGTTTTATTTGACGCAGTCGCTGTGATTCTCTCTGACGACGGTGCGAAAATGCTGTCCATGGAAGGCGCCGCTATTGATTTCGTACGTGATGCTTTTGGTCATCTTAAAGCTATTGCATTTGACAAAGGAGGCCAAGAGCTCTTGAAAACAGCGAATATCGGACAAGATGCAGGGGTGGTAGATGTTAACAACAAGGATGCATTTATTGCAGCAGCTAAAACGCGTCAATGGGAGCGGGAAAAATCCGTTCGCATATTGGCCTAGTTTTCCGGGTAATTCAAAGGATGTTGCAAATCCACAACGTGTGAGTTGGTTATGTATTTAATACAAATTTTCCTTCCTCTATATAGCAATACCGGGAAAAAATTTCCCAAAGGAATTTATGAAAAAATTCGTGACGCCCTGGTAGAGCGTTATGGAGGTTTGACAATTTACAACCGATCGCCAGTGAAAGGCCTATGGAAGATAAACGCCAAAAAGACTGTGCAGGATGAAATACTTATTTTTGAAATCATGGCCACTAAACTGGGAAAAACATGGTGGCGAAAATACCGCGTTACGCTTGAAAAAACCTTCGCACAGAAAAGCATTGTCATACAAGTCCACCCATTTCATCTATTATAAGCGAACTTTTTTCATTCAGATGTGGGGGAGAAAATGGTGATGTTGCTTCACTAGTCTCCTTCCTGATGAATCCTAGTAATTCATTTATCACCGGGGAAAATTTGCTCTGGATGGTGGGTTAACGAAAAAAATGGAATACATTTAGCACTACACTTCAAAAAGTAAAATGCTATCCCTTCATTTAAAGACAAATATCAAACCTACCTTTGAAGAGGC
Source organism: Gammaproteobacteria bacterium (assembly GCA_046590885.1). GTDB lineage: Bacteria > Pseudomonadota > Gammaproteobacteria > Ga007554. The sequence continues at coordinate 5,962 of JBKJTS010000034.1, read as the reverse complement.
GTGAAAAACCCAATATCAGTTACTGAAAAACAGAGCATAGATGCCAAAAGCCATTGCGGCGATTCCCACGGCAGGTATCATCCAGTCACCGCGGGCCAGTCCAGGCTCAAGTGTGGCATGATCTGGTTGATCGGGATTGTAATACACAGATACTTTCGTACCCACGGGGTATTTTCTGGCATAGCTGATAGCGAGCTCTGGCGAGGGGCTGGTGCCGCTTGGAAATTCCAATGCATGCTGATAAGTGTGCGCATTCACCGTGTAGCTGAATAGAATGTGCGGCAGCAGGTCGTTGGCCTCTAACGCAGGTGTAGATTGATCAATGATGCCTTCAACCACAGGCCAGCGCCGTGTTTTTTGCGCCTTGGCAACAATGAACCAGCCCCACATAACCGCAACAAAACCGGCAATAATGAAGAGGCCAAGAATAATCGCATACGGGTTGAACATTGAGCCTCCATTTTCAAATCAGCACAGAGTGCTTTATATAAAACCTCAGCAACTTTGCCCGGCCGCATACCCTGAAGCCCATGCCCACTGAAAATTGTAACCGCCCAGGTGGCCAGTGACATCCACCACTTCGCCTATGAAAAACAAACCCGGCACATCGTGCGCTTGCATAGTTTTTGATGACAAAGCGTGCGTATCTACCCCGCCGCAAGTTACTTCTGCTTTTGCATAACCTAGCGTTCCAGTGGGCATCACCTGCCAGTCATGCAGTTTATCGGCCAACCATGCCAAGCCTTTTTCTGAGTATTGATTGAGAGGTTTGTTCTCTGCAAAATGATTTCCTGATAAATTTTTTACTCGTGCCTGTTTAAACCATGCCTCAATAAAACGCTTGGGCAGATATTGCGCCAGAAAATTATTGATCAACATGGTGTTGGCACGCTGCTCTGTGAATACACCGCGCATATCCTGATCCGGCAGCAGGTTGATGTGCAGCGGTTGTCCATGCTCCCAATAGGATGAGATTTGCAGAATCACGGGACCACTTAATCCACGGTGTGTTATCAGTAAATTTTCACGGAACACCTGTTTTCCATAACTCACTACGGCATCCACGGAGATACCCGCCAACGCCGCATAGTCCGCCCATTCTTCGGGATGAAAACTTAGCGGCACAAGGCCGGGCTTAAGCTTGGTGACCGGGATGCCGAACTGTTGCGCTACTTTGTAACCAAAGGGAGTGGCACCTATTTTGGGGATGGACAGGCCACCTGTGGCAATCACCAGTGACTGCGCGTGGAATTTTCCGCGACTGGTGTGTATCTCGAAATCCTTGTCACGAGAAATTTCTATAACGCTACACGGCATGAGAAATTTCACCCCGGCCACATCACACTCCTGTTTGAGCAGCGCGATGATCGCACCAGAGTTATCATCGCAGAATAATTGGCCGAGCTTTTTTTCATGGTAGGTAATGCCATGTTCATTCAACCAAGCCATAAAGTGCTGCGGTGTATAGCGTGCCAGAGCCGAGCGGCAAAAATGTGGATTGGAGGAAATAAAATTTTCTGGCTGGGCATTCCGGTTGGTGAAGTTGCACCTCCCTCCTCCCGAGATGCGGATTTTTTCGGCCAATTTTTCAGAGTGGTCTATCAAGCATACTGAACGACCGCGTCGCCCAGCATGGATAGCACACATCATGCCGGCGGCTCCGGCACCGATAATCAAAACATCAATACTATTATCCAATGAAATGTAGGTTCTCGCTGCAAGCAACTCTATACCGGATTGAGTTATAAATTTTTTCATGTCTTTCGTGCTTTTACTGGACGTGCAAAACATTAAACTGGAATAAAATCAGCCTACCTTTAAATCCGGTATCCCCAGCCCGTATTTGCGCAGTTGCTGGATTTCATCACGAATGCGACCGGCTTCTTCAAACTCCAGATCACGGGCATGTTTGTACATCTGCTGTTCGAGTTTTTTGATTTTTTGCAGGAGTTTTTCGGGTGAAAGCGCAGCATACTCGGTAGTTTCTTCTGCGATTTTAAGGTGTTTTTTGTGTGTGACGCCACCCGCGCCGAGTCCTCCGCCGTGCGCACCGTCCATGATATCTATCACACTTTTTTGCACGCCGCGCGGGACAATACCGTGGACTTCGTTGTGCGTGACTTGTTTGGCGCGACGACGGTCGGTTTCGTCAATAGCGCGTTGCATGGAACCGGTGACTTTGCCAGCATAAAGTATCGCCTTACCGTGGAGGTTACGCGCAGCACGGCCGATGGTCTGGATCAGCGAGCGCTCGGAGCGCAGGAAGCCTTCTTTGTCGGCATCGAGAATCGCGACCAGCGATACTTCGGGGATATCCAAGCCTTCACGCAGCAAGTTAATGCCGACCAGCACGTCAAATTTACCCAGGCGCAAATCACGGATGATTTCAACACGCTCGACAGTGTCGATGTCTGAATGCAGATAACGTACCCGCACGCCATGATCGGCGAGGTAGTCGGTGAGGTCTTCCGCCATACGTTTGGTGAGCGTGGTGACCAGCACGCGCTCGCCAATCTGCGCACGCTTCTTCGCTTCTGACATAAGGTCATCTACCTGAGTATCCACCGGGCGAATTTCAATTTCGGGGTCGATCAGACCGGTGGGTCGCACCACTTGCTCAACCACGGCACCAGAACACCCGATTTCATAAGGGCCGGGCGTGGCAGAAACATAAATTAATTGGGGGGAGATGCGGTCAAATTCGTCAAAGCGTAGCGGTCGATTGTCGAGCGCTGAAGGCAAACGGAAGCCGTAGTTAACCAAGGTTTCCTTACGCGAACGGTCGCCTTTATACATGGCGCCCAGCTGCGGAATGGTAACATGACTTTCATCGATTACCAGCAACGCATTACTCGGCAGATAGTCAAACAATGTCGGCGGTGCCTCACCAGCATTACGGCCCGATAGATAGCGTGAATAATTTTCAATCCCGGAGCAATAACCCAGCTCCATAATCATTTCGATGTCAAAGCGTGTGCGCTGCTCCAGGCGTTGGGCTTCCACCAGTTTATTTGCAGAGTACAGCTGTTCGAGGCGTTCATGCAACTCAAGTTTGATCTGCTCGATGGCATCCAGTAAAGTTTGACGCGGAGTGACATAATGGCTCTTGGGAAACACCGTAACGCGTGGCACGCGCCGCAATACCTCGCCGGTGAGTGGATCAAACCACGCCAATGTTTCAATTTCGTCATCAAACAGCTCAACGCGCAGGGCTTCGCGATCAGATTCCGCAGGGAAAATGTCAATGACCTCGCCGCGTACCCGGTAGGTTGCACGGCGCAGCTCGACATCATTACGTGTGTATTGCAGTTCGGCGAGACGGTGCAGAATGTCGCGCTGATTCACCGTGTCACCGCGCACCAGATGCAGCACCATGCTCAGGTAGGCGCGTGGATCACCCAAACCATAAATGGCAGAGACGGTGGCAACAATAATCGCGTCAGGGCGTTCGAGTAATGCCTTGGTGGCAGACAAGCGCATTTGCTCGATGTGTTCATTGATGGAGGAGTCTTTCTCGATATAAGTGTCCGAAGACGGCACGTAGGCTTCGGGCTGGTAATAATCATAATATGAGACGAAGTATTCCACCGCGTTATGCGGGAAAAAGTCGCGCATCTCACCATATAACTGGGCGGCCAGGGTCTTGTTTGGCGCCAAAATCAGAGTGGGACGCTGCACCACCTGAATGACATTGGCGATAGTGAACGTCTTACCCGAACCCGTAACCCCCAGCAGTGTCTGGTGCGCCAGCCCAGACTCCAAGCCTTCTGTCAAGGCATGGATGGCTTGCGGTTGGTCACCTGCGGGCTCAAAAGGTGTGCCTAGCTGAAATCTTTTACTCTGTTTGCTCATGGGGGATTCTGGTAGGATCATTAATCAAGTATTATAACAGGCTGCTGAAAAACAGTATTTCCTACTTATGAGATGATAGGCTTGAACATACCACTTTGCTTGAACATACAACTTTCAGAGCGTGTGCAACGCATTAAACCGTCTCAAACGCTGGCGGTTACCGCCAAAGCGGCCCAACTCAAACGGGAAGGGCGCGACATTATAGGCTTGGGCGCGGGTGAACCCGATTTTGACACACCGGCACATATCAAGCAGGCGGCTATTGCTGCCATTAATGATGGCTTTACCAAATATACCGCGGTAGACGGCATTCCTAGCCTGAAACAGGCCATTATCACTAAATTCGCCCGGGACAACGGTTTAACATATGCTGCAAATCAGGTGCTGGTGTCATGTGGCGGTAAACAGAGCTTTTACAATCTTGTTCAAGCGCTGTTCAACGCGGGCGACGAGGTGATCATTCCCGCACCGTATTGGGTATCCTACCCCGACATGGTGCGATTAGCAGATGCCACTCCTATAATAATTTATGCGGGCATTGAACAAAATTTCAAGATCACCCCCGCTCAATTACGCGCAGCAATAACGCCACGCACCCGCATGCTGGTGCTTAACAGCCCCTCCAACCCCACGGGTGTGACTTACACGCACGCAGAGTTGGCTGCGTTAGGCACCGTATTGCACGACTACCCCCAGATTTTAATCGCCAATGACGACATGTATGAACACATTGTGTGGGGCGATGCGCCGTTCTGCAACATTCTCAATGCCTGTCCTGATCTTTATGAACGGACTATCATGCTCAACGGTGTTTCCAAAGCCTATGCCATGACCGGCTGGCGCATTGGCTATGCCGCAGGGCCCACGTCGATCATTGAAGCCATGACCAACATCCAGTCACAAAGCACCTCAAATCCCACCTCCATTTCACAAGTCGCGGCCCAGGCCGCCTTAGAAGGCGATCAAACCTGCATTCAAACCATGCTCAAAGCATTCAAAGAACGCCATGATTATGTAGTGGCCCAATTGAATACGCTTCGCGGCGTCAAATGCTTGCCTTCACAAGGCGCGTTTTACGCGTTTCCGTGCATGCAGGGAGTGATTGATGCGATGAGCGGGATCCACAACGATGTAGAGCTGGCCGAATGCCTGCTTAATGAAACCGGCGTGGCTTTAGTGCCCGGTTCAGCGTTTGGTGCGGAAGGCTACATGCGCCTTTCTTTTGCCACCAGCATGGATAATTTGCGCGAAGCGTTGTGCAGGATCAAGGGATTTATTAATAAGTAAGCCCAAGCTAATTACGCATTGAGACTATCTTTTGATAAAAAACATAATGACAATAAAAACATATTGTTATAATAAATTACGTGAGTGGTAGCTTTCTTTTTGCGCTACAATTGACGATAATTCGAAAAAAGAATTCCCTTTATATATAACAAGAAAAATCCCCATGCACCCAGTAATCATCCACCCACGACCCCACCCCGCCGGCTTCACTCTCATAGAGTTGCTGGTGGTGCTAAGCATTGTTGCAATTCTTGCAACGATTGGTGTCCCTGCCTTGCAAAATCTTTTAATGGACATGCGCATGACCACGCGCGTTAATGAATTCGTGTCGCACCTGCATCTGGCACGTAGCGAGGCGGTACATCGGCAGCAGCGCATTGCACTGTGCCCAAGCAGTAATCAAACCACGTGCGCTAAAGCACCGCAATGGCAACACGGATGGATAGTTTTCGCAGATGAAGATGGCAGCAGAGATCATGAAAATGGTGAAGCGCTTTTACGGGCACAAGGTCAGCAGCATGCATCGCTTACTATAAAAACAGTCTCACGCAATCCCATTATATTTCAACCAGAAGGTACCTCGGGTGGCGCCAATGGCACTATTACTTTTTGCGATACACGCGGTGCCAGTAAAGCCCGGGCAGTGGTATTGTCAATAGGTGGCCGGGTACGACTGGCATATAAACAACCGGGCACGGGTAAACCCTTGAGTTGCGCTTGAACCCATTCTTTTGTTATTTCGCACGCAACGAAAATTATTAGACATCTCCATCACTTCGAGCAGGATGACAATTAACACCCTCTACCCCGCCTTCTGCATCGT
>JBKJTS010000272.1:0-11049 GCA_046590885.1 Gammaproteobacteria bacterium | reverse complement strand
ATTGTAGGGGATCGGCACGTTCTTCGCCGACACGCGCACCGGTGCGGCATCCAGTTCAAAGAAACATTCTTCGTTGATGATGGCCATCACTTCCGAGCCCACGCCGACCGCCGCTTCAGCTTCTTCGGCAATTAAGGCGCGATGGGTTTTGCTTACAGATGCCTTGATGCCAGCACGATCCAATGGGCTCAGCGAAAACAGATCTATTACTTCGCAATCAATACCATGATGAGTAGCCAGAAACTCAGCGGCCTGCAAGCACCAATGCACTGAAATATTATAACCAAACAGGGTAATGTCACGGCCCGCACGCGCGACTTCGGAGCCTTCCAGCGGATGAAAGTATTCGCCGTCGGGCACTTCGCCTTTCATGTTGTACATCAGTTCGTGTTCGTAGATGAATACCGGATCATCGCAACGCACGGCTGATTTCAGCAAACCATACGCTTGCCGCGCATTGGACGGCGTGACTACACGCAAACCTGCCACACCCATAAATACTTTTTCCATGCGTGCCGAGTGCTGCGCACCCAACTGGTGTGCGGTGCCGCCGGGTGAACGAATCACCACGGGTGCAGTGAGCTGACCGCCGGACATATAACGCACTTTAGCGGCGGAATTGAAGATTTGATCCATCGCCAGCCAGGCAAAGTTGACCGACATCAACTCAATAATGGGGCGCACGCCAATGAAAGACGCACCGATGCCTAAACCGGTAAAGCCGTTTTCGGAAATGGGGGTGTCCATAATCCGTTCTGCGCCGTATTTTTCATACAAGCCTTTGGTAGCTTTGTATGTGCCACCGGCGACGCCCACGTCTTCGCCCATCACAATCACCATCGGATCGCGCGCCAGCTCTTCATCGTGAGCGCGCTGCAGTGCTTCCCAATACATAATCATCGCCATTAGTGTGTCCCTTTATTGATGCCAAGGCTGTTGAGATGAGGACGCACATAAGGGTCGTTTTCTGCCAGCACATATTTTTCTAATTCAGCTACCACGGGTTCAGGCGACTCTTCAGCAAATTTAATGATCTGGTTTTCGATCTGGTCAAGGATCTCAGTGTCCATAGCTTTGTACTCGTCCAGGGTAAGTGTACTCGCTTCAATCAGACGGTCGCGCAATATGATAATCGGGTCGCGCTTGCTCCACATGCGTTCTTCATCTTTGGCGCGGTAGGCGTTGGAGTCGGACATCGAATGGCCACGATAACGGTAGGTCATCAGCTCCAGAAAATACGGGCCTTTGCCGGAGCGCACGTGATCCACAGCAATTTTGGCGGCGTCATAGACGATTTCTACGTCCTGACCATCCACCTTCGCCGCAGGTATCCCATAACCGCTGACGCGTTTGTATTGCTCAATCACCGCCGTTGAGCGGTCGATGCGGGTGCCGATGCCGTAAAGGTTATTTTCACAGACGAACAACACCGGCAAATTCCACAGCTTGGCCATATTCATGGTCTCGTGGAAGGTGCCCTGATTGTTGGCGGCGTCGCCGAGAAAACAGATTGAAATCGCGTCCGAGCCTTTCATTTTCAAGCCTTTGGCAATACCAGCGGCGAGCGGAAACGGGCCACCTACCAGCGCGTAACCACCCATCATGTGGTGTTCCACATCGAAAATGTGCATCGAACCGCCGCGCCCCTTGCTGGAACCGGTTTCCTTGCCATACAACTCGGCCATGATGGCTTTGGGATCAGCGCCACACTTGATAGCGTGGATATGATCGCGGTAACCCGTGATAACATAATCGTGTCCGGGGCGAGCGGCTTCCATGACGCCTTGTGCGCAGGCTTCCTGGCCTGGGTAAAGGTGGAGAAATCCACCGATCTTGCGCTCCACGTAAGCTTCATAGCAGCGCTCTTCAAAGCGCCGCGCAAACAGCATTTCGCGCAACACCCGTTTTTTGTCGGCGGGCTTCATGGGACTCCTTTGTCTCGTACCTGAATAATAGTGAATAAACACGGCTTCACAGCCGTGCAGTATAATTTTGGCTCGTAAATTCAAAAACGCGGCACAGGTGGATGACCGGTTTTCAAGAAAAGCATGTTACCGAGGGGTTCCTGACCCCAAAAGCCAACTTACGACGGCTTCTTTAGGAGGTTTCCGGATGCCCCAAATCGAATATGATCTGTTTTTTAGAGAAATAGGTCAAGGTAAACCATATTCTGAAAACCACTATTGGCAGCTGATGCACATGGCTAATACGCTGAATCTGCATGATAAAATCCCGCCACTTAGGCGTGCCGTAGTATACTACGGCCGTAGTATATTTCGTAACTTTCTAATCCATGCCGCTAAATTTCAGTCCCTGGCGCTCTGTGTCGCCATATTTCCAGGTCTCCAGTTGTTATTTTCAGGATACTTTATCAGGAGTAACAAATGACGAAACTCAAGATAAAACAATCCGCAACGCTTCCCAAAGCCGCAGTTATAGATGCCTTGGAGCATATCATCATCATTTTGCCGGAAACAGCCGCAGGTATCAGCTGGCCTACTCCTCATAATGCATGGCCCTATGCAGACTTGCTTAAACAGCGGTGGAGTCAGCAAAAGGACAAGGATGACCTTACGCCGCTGACCACTGAATTACCGAATGTGTCAGGCAGCCATCTGACGCTGGCGTGCGTCAAGCCGAATATCTCGGCTTTTGACCTGCTCACTCTGGCACGCAAGCTGTGTGGCACTCAGTTGAGCTATAACCCTTCCGAGATTATGTTATTGCTGCCGGGATGGGATGAGAGCCTGGCAGTGGCGGCTGGCACTGACACGTCCTGTACGGCACGTATTACCGAAGCGGTAGTGGCCGCTCTGCTGGCAGGTATATTTGCCATGCCGAGTTTCAAAAGCAAGCCGCCCAAATCCAAGCGACTGGCGACACTGTATGTCTATGGAGTTGCTGGTGTAGATCTGGCACGCACCTTTGCCGAAGCCGAAGGCAACAATCTGGCGCGTTACCTCACTAACCTGCCGCCCAATGAATTGACGCCAGCCATGTATCGTCAGCGCATTACCGGGCTGGCGGAGCAAAATGGCTGGAACATGCACTTTTTTGACAGCAAAGCGTTGCGGCGGCAAAAGGCTGGGGCATTTCTGGCGGTGGCGCAGGGCAGTGCGGATGATGATGCCGGTATTGTGCAATTATGCTATCACCCGCCCAAAGCACGCACTACTGCTAAAACCCCCGCAAAGCGGCGTCTCAGTCTAGTCGGCAAGGGCATTTGCTACGATACCGGCGGCAATAATCTCAAGCCAGCCAAAAGCATGTTCGGTATGCACGAAGACATGGAAGGCAGCGCGGTGGCGCTCGGCACGCTGCTGGCGCTGACGCGTCTCAAGGTGGATTTTTCCGTACACTGCTGGCTGGCGCTGGCGCAAAACCACATTGGGCCCAAAGCGTATAAACAAAATGATGTAGTAACGGCCAGCAATGGCGTGACCATTGAGATTGTGCATACCGATGCCGAAGGTCGTATGGTGCTGGCAGATACCCTGGCGATGGCCAGTGCCGAGCGGCCGGATCTGATTGTTGATTACGCAACACTGACCGGCACCTGTGTATATGCGCTGGGTACGCGCTATAGCGGGGCTTTTACAAATTGGGGTGGCAATGGGAAAGGCAATCGTGATGAGATGCTTTTTGACATCATCGAGGCAGGTCGTAACAGCGGCGAACGCGTCTGGCCGTTTCCCAACGACAGCGATTACGATAAAGAGCTTGAAAGCGACATCGCGGATGTTAAGCAATGTGTGCTGGCTGGTGAAGCTGACCATATTCTCGCTGCGCGTTTTCTGAATCGTTTTGTGCGTGAAGATGTGCCGTGGTTGCATATTGACCTTGCCGCCGGGAATCATAAAGGTGGTTTGGCACATATCCCCACTAATATTACTGGATTCGGTGTACGCTTTACGCTGAATCTGGTGCTGGATCGAGGAGTGATGGACAAGCAGAAAAACATCTGATCCCCCTGGATACTTATCGCCCCCCATCATTTCAGGGGAAGTGAGGGATCTTACTTACGTAAGCTTCGTGAATGCTTTATATCGTTTTAAATGTTCAGTGGCATTCTTAGCCAAGCGAAGGCTAAAGGTGGATCCAGTGCATCCTGATGCGCAAGGCTCAGGAAAACTGTCGAAAGCGCGGGGGTCAGTGTGTTGGTAAGTGATTCGACTAAATTAAGATGATCCAGGCCTTATAACTCTACCTGGGCTCCCAACTCAATCACTCGATTGGTAGGAATTTTGAAAAATCCCATAGCGCTGGAAGCATTGCGTGCCATGCCAATGAAGAGCTTTTCCCGCCATTGCGCCATGCCGGGCAAGTGTGTGGCGATGAGTGTTTCGCGGCTGAAGAAAAATGAGGTCTCGAGCATATTTAGGTCTGGGCCTAGGGGCTCACATAGCGCTAGGGCTTTTGGCACGTCCATATCATCTTTGAAGCCAAAATGCAGCAGGATGCTGAAAAAGCCATTGGTGAGAGGTTGTACCTGAAAGCGGTCGAGCGTAGAGACGTAAGGAATTTCTTCCGTGACAATGGTTAGAAATACTACGCGTTCGTGAAGCACCTTGTTATGCGCCAGATTGTGTAACATAGAGTGGGGCACACTAATACGGCTGGCGGTTAGAAACACAGCGGTGCCGGGCACGCGCACGGGCGGGTGCGCGGTAATGGCAGTAACAAAGGGAACAACTCCCATTGCTTCAGTGTTGAGCCGCGTCATGAGAATGTCACGCCCACGTTTCCAGGTGGCTAGCAGGGTAAAAATGGCGATGGCGATTACCAAGGGAAACCAGCCCCCATGGATGATTTTTGGAAGATTGGCCCCGAGAAAGGCGAGATCAACAATCAGGAAAAGTACTATGCCGAAAGCAATGATGGGCCAGTGCCAGCGCCAGAGCACGCGTGCCACAACGAACACCAGAATGGTGTCGATGGCCATGGTGCCGGTAACGGCAATGCCATAAGCGGCTGCCAGGTTGCTGGATGACTGAAAGCCGAGTACCAGCGCTACAATGCCAACCAGTAAGCTCCAGTTGATGAAGGGAATGTAAATCTGGCCCGCCGCTTTGTCGGAAGTATGCAACGTTTCCATGCGGGGCGCATAGCCGAGCTGGATCGCTTGGCGTGTCACCGAAAAGGCACCGGAGATCACTGCCTGGGAAGCTATGACAGTAGCGGCGGTGGCGAGCGCGATCATCGGATACAGCGCCCAGTCAGGGGCCATCATGAAAAACGGGTTGCCGATTGCGGACGGATCATAAATTAGCAGCGCACCCTGGCCGAAGTAGTTAAGCAGCAGCGCAGGCATGACTAAAAAGAACCAGGCAAGCTGGAGGGGCTTCCGGCCAAAATGGCCCATATCCGCATACAATGCTTCCGCTCCCGTGATAGCAAGCACTACAGTGCCCAGCACCAGAAACCCTGTTCCACCATGGTGCATAAAAAATTCAACAGCATAGGCGGGATTGATAGCCTGCAGCACCGCTGGGAATCGAGCGATATTAATAATGCCCAGTACGGCGAGGGTGGCAAACCACAGGCCCATCACGGGCCCGAAAAGAGCGCCGACACCCGCTGTACCGTGGCGTTGGAAAAAAAATAATATTATCAGGATTCCCAGCGCTATTGGAATCACGTACGGCTCAAGTGCGGGCGCGGCAATTTTCAGGCCTTCCACTGCGCTGAGCACTGAAATCGCTGGGGTAAGCATGCTGTCACCATAGAATAAAGCCGCACCGAACAGCCCCAGCGATGCCAGCAGCCAGCGCACCCGCCCGTTAGTCGAGGTGGCGCGTTGTGTCAAAGCAATGAGCGCCATGATGCCACCCTCACCTTTATTATCAGCGCGCAGGATGAATGCAGCGTATTTGAGGGAAACCACCAGGGTAAGTGCCCAGAATATCAGGGAGAGAATGCCGAATACGTTATCCTGAGTAGGTGCTATTGCATTCAGCCCACCAAAAGTTTCTTTCATGGCATACAATGGACTGGTACCAATATCGCCGTAGACCACGCCCATGGCACCCACCATGAGAATGCGCAAACTGTTGGGTTGAGATGATGCAGAGGTGAGACTTGAGGTCATGAATTCATCATAATGATGTAGACTGGGTGGATAATCTTTGAGGCACTATATTTGTGGGCAGGGGATTATAACATCGTTGCTAGGATAGCAGGCCAGTTATTTGATTATACAGATTCCGCCATACGGCAAACCCAGATCAGCCACATATATATAGTCATGATTGTGTCGCTTTATGTCTTACAATGCTCAATATGATTCCCACATCGCGTAGCCTCACACTTGTTGCCCCGGGCCTGTTGGGTCCGCCCGGATTACGTGCTGCCGATTTTGCCATGTTGAATTGTGCGGCGCTGGAATTATTATTAGCGCGCGCTACGCTTGAGGCGATACCCGCTAAAGGTTTGGAAGCTACATTATTTAATTTGATGGGTGTGCCGCGTGCCCCCGCCGAAGATTTACCAATTGCAGCAGTAGCTCAATTGGCAGAGATGAACGAACAATCCGGTGGCCCTCTGCACCTACCGCACTTGCACAGTCTGCCCAGCGAGTGGTGGATCCGCGCTGACCCAGTGCATCTGCGGGCCGATCAGTCACGGCTGGTGTTGATGGACAGTTATATGTTATCCATCACCCGTGCAGAAGCTGATGCGCTGGTTGCGCAATTCAACGCATTTTTTTCTGATGATGGCTGGTGTCTCCAGGCGCCTCATCCTGAGCGCTGGTATTTACGGTTGCCACAGGATCCGCGCATGCGTACTTATGACGTTACAGAAGTTTTAGGTCGACACATTGATGGCTTTTTGCCAAGCGGTGCGCAGGGTAAACGCTGGCATACTATACTGAATGAAATTCAAATGCTGTTTCACACCAGCCCTGTCAATCAGGCGCGCGAAATGCGCGGCGCGGCGCCGATTAATAGCGTGTGGCTGTGGGGAGGCGGATGTTTGCCCCGCTCTATACCATCAGCCATCACAGCGCCTGCGTGGAGTGCTGTGCTGAGTAATGAACCAGTGGCAAAGGGATTGGCGCATCTGGCAGGCATCCCGCATGCGCCGCTACCGGAATCTGCGCACGCATGGCTGCGCACTCCTGCGTTGGGCCCATGTTTACTGGTGTTAGATAATGGCTATCGTGATGCCCTGTATGGTGATGCGAGTGCGTGGGGTATGGCAATGGAGCATATGGCCGCCCAGTGGTTCACGCCGTTAGTCGTAGCCTTAAAACAGCGCCAACTCGATAGCGTATCAATCTGTACCGCAGATGGGCGGATGTTCCGCATTACGCCCGCATCATTGTGGCGGTTTTGGAAAAGACGCCGTTCGCTGGAAGTTTACACGAGTCTGAAGCCGCACTCATGACCACCCGATTTATTGTAAGACGTAATGATGAAGTCGCACCGAGGGGCGCAGGAGTCCCCACGTTGCCAGCCGAGCTGCATCCGGTATTGCAGCGTGTCTATGCGGCACGCAACATAGTCTCGGCACATGAGCTGGAGTGTTCCCTGGAGCAACTGCCTCCTCCCTCAAAGTTACGTGGTATCGACACTGCTGTTGCGGTGCTCTATAAAGCGCTGCGTCATGACAAGCGTATGTTGATTGTCGCGGATTATGACGCAGACGGCGCTACAAGTTGTGCCGTTGCGGTGCGTGCGTTGCGCATGATGGGTGCTAAGGACGTGCGCTTTGTCGTGCCCGACCGCTTCAGGTTTGGTTATGGATTAACTCCCGAAATTGTTGAGGTTGCCAGCGGCCATCAACCTGATCTACTCATTACCGTAGATAACGGTATTTCCAGTATTGAAGGTGTTTCTGCCGCCAAACAGCGTGGTATGCAGGTATTAATTACCGACCATCACTTGCCTGGCGCAGTGCTTCCCGCCGCTGATGCTATCGTCAATCCTAACCAGCCCGGTGATGAATTTCCCAGTAAAGCACTGGCCGGTGTTGGCGTGATTTTTTATGTGATGTTGGCGTTGCGCGCAAAGTTGCGTGAGCTAGGCTGGTTTGAAAGCCAGAGGCTGCCCGTGCCCAATCTGGCACAATTGCTTGATCTGGTCGCTTTGGGAACGGTGGCAGATGTCGTGCCACTGGATCATGTCAATCGGATTTTAGTGGCGCAAGGCCTGGCGCGGATTCGCAGTGGTGCATGTTGCGTTGGCATTCGCGCCTTGCTGGAAGTAGCGGGCAGGCCGCAACAACGTATTGCCGCCAGTGATCTGGGCTTCACCGTGGGGCCGCGCCTCAACGCTGCCGGGCGTTTGGACGATATGGCGCTGGGCATCACCTGTTTGCTCACCGATGATTTATCCCAGGCACGGAATATTGCCACGCAACTTGATCAGCTGAATCGCGAACGACGCAGTATCGAAGGCCGCATGCAGGTGCAGGCACTTGCGGCGCTTGACAGCGTTGTCAGATTAGATATTGGATCCTCTGGCGCTGACGTGCCCATGCCGCATGGTCTGTGCCTGTTTGACGAAGCATGGCATCAAGGCGTCATTGGTATTCTTGCCTCACGTATTAAAGACCGCTGGCATCGGCCAGTGATCGCCTTTGCGGCGGCATCAGAAACGGAAATAAAAGGCTCAGCGCGTTCAATTAATGGTGTACATATTCGTGACGTACTCGATACCATTGCCGCCCGTTATCCGGGCTTGCTGGTTAAATTTGGTGGCCATGCCATGGCAGCTGGACTCACCTTGAAGCGAGAACATTTCAGCAAATTCAGCACTGCTTTTGATGAAGAAATACGTCGCTTATTGGGCCATGAAGAGTTGCGTGGTATTGTCTTGAGTGATGGTGAGTTAGCACCATCTGATTTTAGCATGGAGCTTGCCGAAGCATTACGCAGCGGTGGCCCGTGGGGGCAAGCATTTGCTGAGCCGGTGTTTGATGGTCAATTCCAGATCGTTAATCAACGCGTGGTAGGTGAGAAACATCTGAAAATGCTGCTGCGTCCCATATGCGCACTACAGAACGGGTCTGGCGCTGCGCCGCTGTTTGACGCTATCGCTTTTAACGTGCAGGATAACCCCGCATTGCGGGAAGCCGCGTGTGTCCATATGGCATATAAGCTGGATGTGAATGAATATAAAGGTCAGCGTAGCATACAATTGATTGTTGAACATATTGTGCAGTGAGGTTTTCATCCCTGTAACCTGGCACATCCGATAGGCATTTTACCGTAAATTGTCGCTCACAACCAAGATCCCTCTCTACGTTCGCGATGACAACCCACTGTCCTTTCAACCAACGGGAAAAATCTGGCTGCGTTTCAGGTTTCAGCTGTTACTAAAGGAGATTCACACATGTTTGTTGGTGTTCCTAAAGAAATTAAAGACGATGAAAATCGCGTTGGCATGACGCCCGGGGCAGTACAGGCGCTGGTGGGTCGCGGTCATCGGGTGCTGGTGCAGAATGGCGCGGGATCAGGCAGCGGCATTACTGATACAGAGTACCACGCTGTCGGCGCAACGCTGGTGCCAGATGCGGACTCAGTGTGGTCGGCCGAAATGGTGGTTAAGGTAAAAGAGCCAGTAGCTTCTGAATATAACTTTCTCCGCCCCGATCTGCTGCTGTTTACTTATTTGCATCTTGCCGCAAACAAACCGCTCACAGAACGCCTGCTGTCCTCGGGCACCACGGCGGTGGCGTATGAAACTGTTATGGGTATGCAGGGACAACTGCCATTGCTCGCCCCGATGAGCGAAGTGGCGGGGCGCATGGCAACACAAGTGGGCGCAACCTGTTTAGAGAAGCATCGCGGCGGACGTGGCGTATTGTTGGGTGGCGTGCCCGGTGTGGCACCCGGCCAGGTCACTATTTTAGGCGGTGGTATTGTGGGGCTGAATGCGGCCAAGATTGCGATAGGAATGGGTGCTCACGTCACGATTCTGGATACCCGTCACGAGCGTTTGCAATATCTGGATGATATTTTTGCCGGGCGCTTGCAGACCCGCGCCAGTAATCAAGCCAATATTGAAGAAGCGGTATTACATGCTGATCTGGTCATTGGCGCCGTGCTGATTGCCGGCCGCCGCGCACCGTGGCTGGTAACGCGTGACATGCTGTCGCGTATGCGGCCGGGCAGTGTGATTGTGGATGTTGCAGTTGATCAGGGCGGTTGCGTGGAAACCAGTCGTCCAACGACACATCATAATCCCACCTATGTGGTAGACAATGTAATCCATTATTGCGTGGCAAATATGCCAGGTGCCGTACCGCGCACCAGCACCTTTGCGCTGGTGAATCAGACTTTGCCCTATTTGCTTGAGTTGGCTGATCAAGGCTTGCAAGCATTACGGATTAGTCCATCATTGCAGAATGGCCTGAATACGCATCAAGGGAAATTAACCTATCGTGCGGTGGCAGAGAGTGTGGGGCTTCCCTATACAGAGGCCGTAAGCGCGCTGCAATAGGATTGCAGTCTGGTTTCCCTCTGGCAGAAGGAGGGTGGGTAAGGACAGGTGCTGATTATTTTAAAGTGACAGCAGACCGAATAGTGGCATGAAAATTTTCGTGCTTTCGTGGGCAGTGGGTTATAAGGATATGGTCGGTTCTGCATCTTCGGGTAGCAGTGGGGGAGCGACAGGCTTGGGATTTTTCTGTTGCCATTCGGCAAGTTTGTGGCGGGCCTGCGTTACTTCGTTAGGTGTCATGCGTTGTTTGAGTTGGGCAACATTTCTCATCGCTTGGGGATCCCCGTCACTGGCCACCAAGCTAAACCACATATAGGCTGAGACCGCATCAGACGGGACACCTTTGCCAGTGGCATAGATTAGCCCCAGATTGAATTGGGCATCAATCGAACCTTGTTTTGCAGCTTTTTGATACCATTTGATAGATTCTGCATAGTCCTGTTTTACCCCTTGGCCTTGTTGGTAGGCGTAGCCCAGATTGGTTTGCGCTTCTATAAAACCCTGTTCAGCAGCTTTACGGTACCACTTCGCTGCCTCCACATAGTTTTTCTTTAATCCTTTGCCGTTATCATAGGCAATGCCCAGTTCATACTGTGCGATAGTG
>JBKJTS010000053.1:0-7884 GCA_046590885.1 Gammaproteobacteria bacterium | reverse complement strand
CCTGCAATCGCTCAAATATTTCTATTCTTCTTTATCGTATCGTAGGCAATCTGGATTTCTTTGGCCTGCTCGGTTGCCATAACGATCATATCTTCCGGCACGCCTTGTCCCATTAATTTGTCCGGGTGATATTGGCTCATCAGCTTGCGATATGCGCGCTTGATCTCCTGATCGGTGCTGTCTTTGGTGATGCCCAACGCTTTATAGGCATCGTCAAGTGCTGTGGCAGAGTTGGCTTGCCCCCCGGCGAAACGGGATTGATTCAGCACCATATCCATCAATTGCCTGAACGTGGCCTGGTCATAGCCAAGATGACCGGCAATATCAGCAAGCAACGCTTCTTCAGCAGGATGAAAATGTCCGTCCACCAGCGCCGTTACAATCAAATAAACCAGCAATACCTGCTTCAGATCCTTCGCGTGCCCGCAGATGGCCATGAATCTTTTGATTGTCGGCTCGATGTCAAACGCCGGATCGGCTCCCCGTTTGAACAAAGCAATAGCCTGTGTGCGATGTTCTGCGGTCATGCCCAGTTTCTGCATGAACTGCTCAACATGAGCAATTTCATCTTGAGAAACATGCTGATCCGCCTTGGCCAGCTTGCCCATCGAAATGAAAACCGTTTCAAGAAAAACGGTTTGACGCATCGCGTTCCGCAGCGGGTTCATCCCGCCAGAGCCTAACGCTCTCATGCGGTCAAAAAAGGCTCCAACGATTAAACCGAGTAGCGCCCCAAAGAATCCGAGAAAGTAATAACCGGCAATTAATCCAATGAACTTAAACAAGACAACCCCACAGAAAATATCAGTCCGATACGAATTAAAATTACACTTCGTTCAGGGAGCGCCCTACCTAACGGCAGCTGCATTCTGCATCAAGTATCCGGGGTGAGTGATCTGTCTTGCAACCACACATTCACCTGCTCCAGATCAGCTAACGACAACATGCCCGCCGCCTGCTTCAGGCGCACCATGTTAAGCACGTAATCATAGCGTGCACGCGCCAAATCACGCTGTGCCCGGTATACATCGCGTTGCGCATTCAGCACGTCTACGGTAGTACGGGTGCCCACTTCGGCGCCCACCTCTGTGGCATTCAAAGCGCTCTGGCTCGATACAGTGGCCTGGCGTAGCGCGGTGATGCGGCTGATGCTGGCAAGCACGTTCATATAACTGTCGCGGGTTTGGCGCACGGCGGTGCGTTGCTGTTGCTCCAGCAGTTGCTTGCTTTGCACAAACCGATGCTGTGCTTCACGCACGCGCGAGTTCACCGCGCCACCGCTGTACAAGGGCACATTTAATTGCAGACCAATCACGCTATCGAGGGTTTCCCGGGCACCAAAGGCACCGCCTGATGAGCCATAACCATGATTTAAAACAGCATCCAGGGTTGGATAATGCCCGGCGCGTTGTGCTTCAATATTTTGCGCGGCAACATCGGTGGCAGCTTGCGCAGCAATGATCTGAAAATTCTGGTTGCGTGCAGTGTCTACCCACGCCTCGACATTCTGTGGCTCGGGTGATACCAGTGTTACGGCATCCGTTAACCCACTGAGCGTTGCAGGCAACGTCGCGGTAATCTCGCGCAATGCTTCACGGCTGCTGGCAAGGCGGGTTTGCGCTTCAATTTCCTGACTGCTGGCCAGATCAAACCGGGCTTGTGCTTCATGCACATCTGTAATCGCCACCAGACCCACTTCAAAACGCTGACGCGTCTGCTCTAACTGTCGTGCAATCGCCAGCTTTTCAGCTTGCGCGAATCCCACAGTATCAGTTTCCGCCAGCACGGCAAAATAATACTCCGACACCCGCAGCAACAACCCCTGCTGCGCTACATGATATTCGGCTTCTGCCTGACGGATGCGCGCTTCGCTCTGGCGCAATTGCACATAGTAATCCCGATGATAAAGTGGCTGATTTAAATTAAGACTCAGTGATTTATTGGTAAAATAAAACGTGCTGCCTGACGGGAAAAATAAACTTGAATTCGAAGAGCTGACAATCTCTTGCCGGTTACGCGCGGCATTTCCGTTCAAAGTGACTTTCGGAAAAAGCAAGGCACGACTTTGCTGACGTGTTTCCTGCACTGCTTGCCACGAAGCTTCCGCAGCTTTTACCTGAGGATCACTATCGAGCGCCAGACGATATACATCAAGCAGATTCTCTGCCTGTGCAGCGCCCGTAGACAGCGCCATGGCGACTACCAGGATGAGTGAACATCTTTTCATGAACAAATCCTTAAGAGGGGCCCGGATGTAAAACAGATTGTCATTTCGACTACAGGGAGAAACTTTGTGTCGGATTTCGAACGGAAGTGGGGGATCTGTGAGAGATCTTTCAGGATTTCTCGCTACGTTCGAAATGACATACTTTTAATATGTGGGCATCGACCGGTCAACGTCATGCGCCCAGGCCTCTACGCCACCGGTCAGATTAATGAGGCGGGTAAATCCCATTCGCTCAAGATATCCCGCCACTTGCAGGCTGCGTCGACCGTGATGACAAATCACCACAATCTCCTGTTGCGGATCCAGCGTTTTAAAGGTTTGGGGGATCTGCTGCATGGGCATTAACTGGGCACCCTCAATGTGGCAAATCTCATACTCCCAAGGTTCACGCACATCCAGCAAGAGCGGCGCTGGCTGTGTCACTTGCAAATATTCTTTCAATTGCAGTGCGGTGATCTCACGCATAACACACTCCACAGTATATTATAAAGTAATAATATACTAATATTAGTTAAAACACAAACCTGGTCTGCTCCAGGTGTAACAATGCCGGCACGCTGGTTTCAAATAAGCTTTCACGTCGCCATCCATCGCGCTCGTCTCGTATCACGAGAATCGCTTCCATCACTGGTCCGGTACCCGCAATCGCCACCATGCGGCCATGCGGTTTCAAACTGAGATCAAACGCCTTGGGTATAGCTGGCAGTGAGCCAGTAATGGCAATTACGTTATAGGGGCCGTGCTTATCCCAACCCTGGGCAGCATCGCCGGTTTCCAGTGTGACATTGCCGATGCCCTGCTCAGCAAGCCGACGTTGCGCGCTTTCGGTGAAATCCTGCATGATATCAACACTATAGACGTGCTTGCCAAGCTTGGCGAGCAGCGCAGTGAAAAAGCCACTGCCAGTGCCGATTTCCAGAATCACATCGGTAGGCGCAATGTTCAGGGCTTGTAACAAACGCGCTTCTATCTTGGGCTCCATCATCACCTGACCGTGACCGAGGGGAATCATAATGTCGGCAAAGGCCAGGTCACGGTATGAGGGGGGCACGAACTCTTCTCGACGCATCTGACTCACCAGATCCAGCACCTGCTGATCCAGCACCTCCCAAGTGCGTATTTGCTGCTCGACCATGTTAAAGCGAGCTTGTTCTATATTCATAATTCACCATTTTTTGTTTGATTTGTCATGTCATTTCGAGTGCAGCGTGACATCTTTGGTATGTCACATACAGGATTCCTGGCTGCAATCGAAATGACATCACCTTAATATAGGCAAGAGTAAGCGGTTTACCGATGCCAAGCAACAAATACCCGGTGTTACTTGCAAACCACTGGAGTATAATATAACTTTTAAGGCTAGGGGTGCCTTGCGTATAAATTACGTGAGACTGAGATAGACCCTTTGAACCTGATCCGGATAATCCCGGCGTAGGGAAGCTCTCCCCCGAGTTTTTCTGCGCCTTGCCACAAGCCTTTACCATAAGCCCAAATAGGGCAGCCTGAAAAGGGCAAGGAATACACATGAGCGCCATCCCCAAGGAATTTTTAAGCCCTCAGGAATTTAGCACCCGCGTTAGTGAAGATGCAGTACGGCCGTTTCCGCAATCGCAAAAAGTTTATATTACTGGCAGCCGTCCCGACATTCGCGTACCGATGCGCCAAATTTCGCTGTCCGACACACCCGTAAACCTGGGCGCGGAAAAGAATTCGCCCGTGTACGTGTATGACACCTCGGGGCCGTATACTGATTCCCATGCCCAGATCGACTTGCGCGCCGGGCTAGCCCCGCTGCGCACGCGCTGGATTGAGGAGCGTGGTGATAGTGAAACACTGGGTAGTTTGACCTCTGAATTTGGCCGACTCCGCGCTCACGACCCCAAGCTCAGGCATTTGCGCTTTGAGCATATTCGTCAGCCACGCCGCGCCAAGGCAGGCGCCAATGTGAGCCAGATGCATTATGCGCGACGCGGCATTATTACGCCGGAAATGGAATACATTGCCATCCGGGAAAACCAGAATCTGGCCTTGGCGCACGCACAGGGATTAACCGCGCAACACGCTGGCGAATCCTTCGGCGCTGCCATTCCGCAGGTAATCACGCCCGAATTTGTACGCGACGAAGTGGCGCGTGGCCGTGCCATTATTCCCGCCAATATTAACCACCCAGAACTCGAGCCTATGATTATTGGCCGTAACTTTCTGGTAAAAATTAACGCGAACATCGGCAACTCGGCCCTTTCTTCTTCGATTGAGGAGGAAGTTGAAAAGATGGTGTGGTCGACCCGCTGGGGCGGCGACACGGTGATGGATTTATCCACCGGCAAGAATATCCACGAAACCCGTGAGTGGATCATTCGCAATTCGCCCGTGCCGATTGGCACCGTGCCTATCTATCAGGCGTTGGAAAAGGTGAATGGCCGCGCCGAAGACCTGACCTGGGAACTGTTCCGTGACACGCTGATTGAGCAAGCCGAGCAAGGTGTTGACTATTTCACCATCCATGCCGGGGTGCGGCTGCGCTATGTACCGATGACCGCCAAACGCGTCACCGGCATAGTATCGCGCGGCGGCTCCATCATGGCGAAGTGGTGTCTGGCCCATCACCAAGAGAACTTCCTCTACACCCATTTTGAAGACATTTGCGAAATCATGAAAGCTTATGACGTATCGTTCTCGCTCGGCGACGGGCTGCGTCCCGGCTCGATTGCCGACGCCAACGACGCCGCGCAGTTTGGCGAGCTAGAAACCCTTGGCGAGCTGACCCAGATCGCCTGGAAGCACGACGTGCAGACCATGATCGAGGGGCCGGGCCATGTGCCCATGCACCTGATCAAGATCAACATGGAAAAACAGCTGCGCGAATGCGGTGAAGCACCGTTTTACACCCTCGGGCCACTTACCACCGACATCGCCCCCGGTTATGACCACATCACCTCCGGCATTGGTGCAGCCATGATTGGCTGGTTCGGCTGCGCCATGCTATGTTATGTGACACCGAAGGAACATCTCGGCCTGCCTAACAAGGAAGATGTGCGCACTGGCATCATCACCTACAAAATCGCCGCACACGCCGCCGATTTGGCAAAAGGTCACCCCGGTTCACAACTGCGCGACAATGCATTATCCAAAGCGCGCTTTGAGTTCCGCTGGGAAGACCAGTTTAACCTCGGCCTCGATCCGGAACGTGCCCGTGAATACCATGATGAAACCCTGCCCAAAGATTCGGCCAAGGTTGCGCACTTCTGCTCGATGTGTGGCCCGCAGTTCTGCTCCATGAAAATCACCCAGGATGTGCGCGACTACGCAAACAGCCTTGGGGTAGATGAACAGGCTGCGGTACAGGCAGGAATGGAGCAAAAATCTCAGGAATTCAAGGCGCAGGGCGCGCAGGTTTATCACAAGGTATGAGAGCAACAATATGAAAGATATCCGCTATATGGGCATACACGAGGACACTTACGGTGGTATGACACCCGCAGGCGCCTTGATTAAAGATGCCTGGGTGCTCGGCGTGCTGCCGGAAACCGTGGATGGCAAGGGCTGGGGTCATGCCCAGATGCTTGCTCTCAACGAAAAAGTGATGGCCGCCTGGGCGCCGTATGGGAGCATGGTAAGTAACCTGCCACCGGACTTGCGCGAGCGTCATACACGTATTTACGATGCTGCAATCGCCAAAGCACGCGCGCTAGGCTGGCCACCTACAATGGATGATGAGGATTAACGAATATCCATGACTCGCATCATACCGATTCATCTTCTAGGTATTACGCCCGAAACCAAGTGTGGGTTTTGCACTAATTCGAAATGTTGCACTTACATCACCCAGCACGTGCCTACACCGCGCGCCAAAAATGATTTTGACCATATGCTATGGCAAATCTCGCACCAAGGCGTGCAATATTACAAAGATACTGACGGCTGGTATCTGCTGGTAAACAGCCGTTGTAATCACCTGCAAAAAGACGGCCGTTGCGGCATTTACGAAACCCGTCCCCAGGTCTGCCGCGTCTATTCCAATGACTATTGCGAATATGACGCGTCTGCAGAAGATGGCTTTGAGCTGTTTTTTGATGGTTACGAGTCATTGCTGCGCTATTGTAAAAAACGCTTCAAGCGATGGGGCATGGAATAAAAATCCCTGCAGCAAGCTGGGGTATTTCTATGTCATTACGAGCGGACCGAAGAATCTTGAGCAAGATCCCTTGTAAGCTTAGTTTGGTTAAGAAATAATGGAACGGCGATGACCTGATCCAAAAAGACTGGCGCTATAAACATATGCACAAACTTCCGCAAATATTAGGTGCACAGACTGTTGTTAAAACGCGACTTTTCCATGTCGAAACTTTAGACCTGGAATTTTCTAACGGCGTGGTGGTGCAATACGAACGTCTGCGTGGTTCAGAACGCGGTGCGGTATTGATTGTGCCGATGCTTGATGCTGACTCGGTGCTGCTGATCCGTGAATACGCCGCTGGCGTACACCGTTATGAACTCGCCCTGCCCAAAGGTCGAATCGAACCCGGTGAAGATATAATTGAGGCCGCCAACCGTGAGATTATGGAAGAGATCGGATATGCTGCTAATACCTTGCGACACATCACCTCGCTCACCGTGGCACCGGGGTACTTGAGCCACACTACTCATGTGATATTGGCGCAAGATTTGTATCCCTGCAAAGCAATCGGTGATGAACCTGAAGAAATTGAAGTGGTGCCGTGGAAATTAAGTCGGCTTAACGAATTATTGCAATGCGCCGATTGCACCGAAGCGCGCAGCATTGCAGCGTTATTCATGGTCAAGGAGTTATTGAAGAATGAGCGCTGAAAACGCGGACTCTTCCGACGCCCTTCCTCTGGCGACACTTACGGCGGATGCACTCTTAGACACGGTGATTGCCTTGGCTATTGAAGCCGGCCATGCCATCATGGCAGTATACGCGCAGGATTTTAGCGTAATCAAAAAAGATGACCTGTCACCGCTCACTGACGCTGACATGGCCGCGCATCACATTATTGTGGCAAGCCTGGAAAAACTCACACCTGAGTTACCGGTGTTATCCGAAGAATCCGCCGCTATACCGTACGCCACGCGTTCCACCTGGAATCGTTATTGGCTGGTAGACCCTCTCGATGGCACACGTGAGTTCGTGAAACGCAATGGTGAATTCACGGTCAACATTGCTTTGATTGAAAATCACCAGCCGATCTTGGGTGTCGTTTATGTGCCGGTTACTGGCGTATGCTATTACGCCCACCAAGGTCAGGGAGCATACAAAAAAGAATTTGGGGAAACGGGGGGCACTTCCGGTATCGTGTCTCACGCGACACTTGTGCATCCGCCGGGGACGATACCCAAGTGCGGTGAGCGCAGGGATGCGCAAGAACCGCCATGCACGGCGGTTACTTCCGGCGTCCTGCCTCACGCAACATTTGTGCATCCATGCACGGCGCAAAAAATCCAGGTGCGGGCGTGGGATGGAGAACAGCTTATTGTCGCGGGCAGTCAGTCGTATCGCAGTGAGGCGTTTGACTGCTTTATTGCCAACCTTGGAGATTGCCAGGTAATCAGTATAGGCAGCTCATTAAAATCCTGCCTGGTAGCAGAAGGAAAAGTACATATTTACCCTCGCCTTGGACTCACCTCAGAATGGGATA
>JBKJTS010000035.1:0-3166 GCA_046590885.1 Gammaproteobacteria bacterium | reverse complement strand
AATAATCGAGCTTGCGACTTAACACTTCCAGTGGAACATTGCCAAAGCCCGTCCCCGAACTTATCAAGGATAACCGTGTTGAGGTAACCGTTCCTTGATAAGTTCGGGGATGGGCTTTGGAAATGTTCCACTGGAAGTGTTAAGTCGCAAGCTCGATTATTATTTTTCGAATCCAGATTTGTTGGAGTGCGCCCTTACCCATCGCAGTGTCGGCAGCTATAATAATGAACGGCTGGAATTTCTAGGCGACGCAATCCTGAATTTTCTGATCGCTGACGAACTCTATCGACGCTTCCCCCAGGCCAGTGAAGGCGAGTTAAGTCGGGCGCGCGCCAATCTGGTTAATGGCAGTGCCCTGGCAGTATTGGCCACCGCGTATAATCTGGGTGATTTTTTGCGACTGGGTTCCGGCGAATTAAAAAGTGGTGGGTTTCGTCGCGAGTCGATTCTTGCGGGAACCTTGTAAGCTGTGATTGGCGCTGCTTATCTTGATAAAGGATTTGATGCTTGCCGAGGATTAGTACAAACACTGTATCTGGAACGCCTTGCAACCATCTCGCCTGAAACTCATCCCAAAGATCCAAAAACACGTTTGCAGGAATATCTACAAGCACAAAAACGTCCCTTGCCGTCTTACACTGTAACTGCTATTGAAGGTAATGCCCATCTCCAGATTTTTAAGGTTGAGTGTGTTGTCGATGGTATCTCACCCTGTCGGGGTGAAGGAAACAGTCGCCGTGTGGCAGAGCAAACTGCAGCGCAACAGGCGCTGCAACTATTAGGTTCTGAATAAAGTAAAATGGAAAACACCGAACAGCCTGATAAGATTCCCAGCCGCTGCGGCTATGCCGCCATTATTGGTCGTCCCAATGTTGGTAAATCAACTCTGCTGAATCATATTCTCGGGCAAAAAATCAGTATTACTTCGCGACGACCGCAAACTACCCGGCACCGCATTCTGGGGATTAAAACAACTCCTGTGGCGCAAGTGATTTATGTCGATACACCGGGCTTGCATCGTGCCGGCAAGCGCGCCATGAATCGTTACATGAATCGCGTTGCCGCCTCATCCATTAAGGATGTTGATGTTGCCTTGTTTGTAGTCGAAGGTTTACGCTGGACTCCTGAAGATCAAGATGTGCTGGAGCGCCTGAAAAAAGCAAATGTTCCGGTGATTCTAGTGGTGAATAAAGTGGATAAAGTTACCGACAAAGAAACCCTGTTGCCACATTTTCAAAAAGTGTCCGGCTATATGGACTTTGTGCAGATCATCCCCATTTCCGCGCGCCATGGCACAAATATTGAAGCCCTGGAGCAGGAAATCCTGCGTTTATTGCCTCTCGCGCCGTACATGTACCCTGAAGATCAAGTCACTGACCGTAGCGAGCGTTTTCTTGCAGCTGAATTGGTGCGCGAAAAATTAACCCGGCGGCTGGGGCAAGAAGTGCCACATTCACTGACTGTCTCTATTGAACAATTTTCCGCAGAGGCTGGCATCATAAATATTACTGCGCTGATCTGGGTAGAAAAGCTAGGCCAGAAATCCATTGTCATCGGCAAAGATGGGGGCGTACTCAAGGAGGTGGGTACGCAAGCTCGACAAGACATGGAGCGCATTTTTGATAATAAGGTTTTTTTAACTTTATGGGTCAAAGTCAAAGAAGGCTGGTCTGAAGACGAGCGCGCATTGCGCAGCCTGGGCTATGATGATACATAAGTTCAGAATGTCTCTGTAATTCAGGTTCCCAGGTTATAGGGCATACCATGACCAACTCCAGAAACCATGTCATCCTGCAGCCCGCCTATGTATTACATAGCACGCCCTATCGGGACACCAGCGTGCTGCTAGAGGTGTTTACACCCGACCATGGCAGGATAGGGTTGGTGGCGCGCGGTGTCCGATCTGCGAAGTCCCGCCTGCGCGGTGTGTTGCAACCGTTCCGCCCGCTTTTAATCTCGTGGTACAGCAAAGGTGATCTGGGAACGCTAACCACTGCCGAACTCCAAGTAGAGAAAGGTGATACTAACACGCGTCTGGGCGGTTCCTGTGCATCCTGCGACGTGCATGGAAGCACTAGTGTCGCGGTGGGAGGCAGGACTGAGAAGAGCGACCGCTCACCCTACTTGGGTGTCCTGCCTGGCGCAGAGCGTGCCTTAATGAGCGGGTTTTATCTCAATGAGTTACTGCTACGTTTATTGCATCGGCATGATCCGCACCCCGCATTGTTTCACAGCTATGATCTTGCCTTGCGCAAACTGGTCCTGGAGGATGATGTCATATTGCAACAAGCATTGCGCATCTTCGAAAAGGAATTATTGCAGGACATAGGCTACGGCCTGGTGCTGGATCGTGATGTGATAACAGGCGAGCCGGTAACGGCAGAAGGTATGTATCGCTACCATCTGGAAAAAGGCCCTGAACGTATGGGGTGTATTTCTGCAGCGCATATCGCTAACACTCTAGGTATCGTATTGCATGGTCATACTCTGCTGGGGTTGGCGCATAACGAACTGGCACGGAGCGATGTGTTGTATGAAGCAAAAAGGCTATTACGTAAAATTCTGGCAGTGCATCTGGGTCAGCAGCCGTTACGTAGTCGAGAGCTTTATAATGAGATGCTGGCCGTCATATCAACGTAGTAATTCTTTAAGGTAGCATTTATGTATCCTCCCCATGAAGCTTTGTCAGACGATATTTTATTGGGTGTCAATATTGATCACGTGGCCACGCTTCGGCAGGCGCGCGGGACGCGTTATCCTGATCCGGTGCAGGCGGCAATTGACGCCGAACAGGCCGGTGCGAATAGCATTACATTGCATTTGCGTGAAGATCGCCGCCATATACAGGAGCGTGATGTTGAGCTATTAAAAGACATCCTGCTGACACGTATGAATCTTGAAATGGCCGTCACCGATGCCATGCTGGGTATCGCCGAGCGTATCAAACCCGCTGATTGCTGTCTGGTGCCCGAGCGCCGTGAAGAGCTCACTACTGAAGGTGGCCTGGATGTTGCCGGGCAACTGCCCCGGATTACCGAAGCTTGCGCTCGCCTGCACGCCGCAGGGTGCCGTGTATCATTATTCATTGATGCCGATCTTGCCCAGGTCGATGCGGCGGCGCATGCTGGCGCCCCCGCAATCGAGATTCACACGGGCCATTATGCCG
>JBKJTS010000220.1:0-5484 GCA_046590885.1 Gammaproteobacteria bacterium | reverse complement strand
CGCCTGGTATTCCTGAACGTGTACCCATTGCTCGTAAATATCAACAGCCAGCGCATACTCTGGAAGATCGGCATCATAGACGCGATAACAATACACACCTTCACGTTGCGCCCATTTACCGAGCGTCTTGAGATTTTTGCGCAGACGATTGGCAAACATTTCTGCACCGGGGCTTAAGATTTTCGCATCAACGTTTAGTATTCCTGTGCCCGAACTTGACAACCCGGTACCTGCGCTTGATATTTCTACCCCCACGCGTGACGATGGCGCGATCGGTTGTGACGATGGCTCATCGCCTGCTTGACGCAGCGTCTCTGCGGCAGCCGTGCTTGCTACATTTTTTGCGGGGGCCAAGGACGCGCTTGTGTCGGTCGCTTCTGGCATCCTCGGCAACTGCTCCTTGCGTTGCTCTACCTCCTGCATCCATGCAGTCGTGCTTCTGGCGACACTAGTGCCTTCCTGCACGTCGCTGGGGGCAGGATGCCGGGAGCGGCCGTAGTGCCCCATGTACCATTGCGGGTCAATGTCAAAACTCAGCAACTTGCACTCAATAGCACCGTTGTACAAGGTATGCATACGCCGCGCCCGCACGCCGATACACTTGCCAAGCTCGGCATTGCCGGTAATTACCACGGCCTTCCAAGTCACAAAATGTTCTTTAAGCTTATCGCCCAGCGCCTTGTATAGATGTTGCAGCTCCGTCACTTCACCCAGGCGCTCACCGTAAGGCGGATTAACTGCGACCAACCCGGGGGCAGTCGAGCGCAACGATTCCACATGCGCAAGTTCACGGCGTTCGATATGGATGTGTCCATGCAAGCCTGCGGCCTCAACATTTGCTAACGCCAGCCGTACTGCACGTGGATCAGCATCATAGCCCACGATAGGCGGCAGATGCACCATGCCCGCCGCTTTACGCTGCGTTGCCTCAGCCATTAATGTTGCCCATGCAGCAGCATCGTACTGCCGCCAGTTCAGGAAGCCGTAATAACCGCGCAATAAACCGGGCGCGATATCCGCAGCAATCAACGCCGCTTCGATGGGCAAGGTACCGGAACCGCACATGGGATCCAGCAATGCGCCCCCCGCACGCGCTATATCCGGCCAACCCGCGCGCAATAATATTGCTGCTGCAAGATTTTCCTTGAGCGGTGCTTCTACGCCTAATGCGCGGTAACCGCGACGATGCAGACTCTCACCCGCCAGATCGATGTTGATCGTTGCCACATCACGTAACAGATAAAGATTGATGCGCACATCTGGACACTCACGCGCCACCGAAGGTCGCTCACCCGTAGCATCACGAAATTGATCGACAATCGCATCTTTGACTTTCAGTGCGCCATAATGCGTATGCGTGATCTGCGAATTCGATGCGCTGAAATCCACCGCCAGTGTGTTGCCCACACCCAGATGCTCATCCCAGCGAATGGTGCGTACACCAGCGTAAAGATCTTCAGGAGTGGGCGCAGCAAACGTCGCCAGTGGCAACAACACGCGGTTAGCAATGCGTGACCATAGGCACACGCGATACGCCAATGACAGCGACCCCTCAAACGAAACCCCCGCACGCGTTTCCGCAACAGCGGATGCACCTAATGCACGCAATTCATCGGCGAGTAGTGGCTCCATACCTTTGGGGGCGGTGGCAAAAAAAGTGTATTGCTTTGTCATAGGAGTTATCAGAAACGTCGTGAGCGCGCTATTTTCAACGCAAACTTAGGGATTTTATAAACTTACCCGATGCCATATGGCAAGTTGGACTCGCAGATACCCAGTTCGCCGCCAACTCAATTAAATGTATTTATATATTTCGTATATTATATAAAATAATCACTGGCCCAAATATCCTGCCTTAATATTCCATATTCAGTGTCATTGTGCCGAGCAAAACATGATTTTTCGATCTCCGGATGTTGGGATTCATTGCATTCAGCGCCACCTACGGCGCCTATGCAATGTGCTGTCATTTTCAAGGTTACTCAACCGTCACTGACTTGGCGAGATTACGTGGCTTGTCTACATCAGTGCCTTTTTGCAAGGCGGCGTGATAGGCGAGCAGTTGCACGGGGATGGCATGGACAATCGGCGATAACACGCCAACATGGCGTGGCGTACGAATGACGTGCACACCTTCGCTTTCGGAAAAATGACTGTCCAGATCGGCAAACACAAATAGCTCACCGCCGCGGGCGCGGACTTCCTGCATGTTGGATTTTACTTTTTCAAGCAACGTATCGTTAGGCGCAATCACTACCACAGGCATATCACTGTCTACCAGTGCTAGCGGTCCATGCTTCAACTCACCAGCGGGGTAGGCTTCGGCGTGAATGTAGGAAATTTCCTTGAGCTTTAATGCTCCTTCAAGAGCAATCGGATAATGAATACCACGCCCGAGAAACAGCGCATGATGCTTGGGCGCGAAAGCTCTTGCCCATTCGGCAATTTGTGGTTCGAGATTTAACGCATGCTGCACGCTACCAGGCAAATGGCGCAATGAATCACGATATTCGGCATCTTTTCCAGGTGTCAGAAAACCGCGCAGCTTGGCGAGCGTTACGGCCAATGCAAATAAAGCAGCAAGCTGGGTGGTGAATGCTTTGGTAGACGCCACGCCAATTTCAGCGCCAGCACGCGTATAAAATACCAGGCGCGATGCGCGCGGAATGGCGCTTTCCATCACGTTGCAAATCGACAGGGTGTATAGCTGACCCAGTGCTTTGGCGTGTTTCAACGCTTCCATGGTGTCCAGCGTTTCACCGGACTGGGATAAAGTGATAATCAACTGCTTGGGATTCGGCACCGATTCACGGTAACGGTATTCACTGGCGATTTCCACCGACACCGGAATTTTCGCAATGGATTCGAGCCAGTATTTGGCAGTAAGGCCAGCGTAATAGCTGGTACCTGCAGCGAGAATTAAAATGCTGTTACTGTCCTTGAAAATTGCTTCAGCACTGTCACCAAATAAAGCCGGGTTAAAGTCCGCGCTGATGGCTGGCTCTATCGTGTCGGTGAGGGCCAGCGGTTGCTCGTAAATTTCTTTTTGCATGAAGTGGCTGTAGGGTCCCAGCTCCATGGAAGCAAGCGAGACATCACTTATATGCACCGGGCGCTCAACGCGCTTGCCGGTTTTGTCAAAAATTGCCACTTGCTCGCGCGTAATGGCGGCCACATCCCCATCTTCCAGATAAATAACACGACGGGTGTTCGCGAGTACCGCAGACACATCAGACGCAATAAAGTTTTCACCATCACCCAACCCCACCAGCAGCGGGCAACCAACGCGTGCGCACACCATCACATCCGGTGATTTAAGCGCAACTACGCCGATGGCATAAGCGCCCACCAGCTCCACTACAGCACGTTGCAGGGACAGCAGCAAATCACCACACTGTACATAATAGTGATGCACCAGATGTGCGATCACCTCCGTGTCAGTCTGAGACTCAAACACATAACCTAGAGCCTGAAGATGCTTACGATGATCATCATGATTTTCAATAATGCCGTTATGCACCACAGCGATCTCGCCATGGGAAATATGCGGATGTGCGTTGTATTCAGTCACGCCCCCATGAGTTGCCCAACGGGTGTGGCCGATACCCACCAATCCATGCAGATTTTCTTCCGTAGCTTTAGTTTCCATGCCCACCACCCGGCCCACCGCACGTACGCGTCTAATGCTGCCGTTTAGCACTGCTACCCCTGCGGAATCATAACCACGGTATTCAAGACGGCTTAGCCCTTCAATTAACAGCGGAACGACGTTACGTTGCGCAATCGCACCTATAATTCCACACATAAGCTATTCTCCTGAATATTTTCCACTTGTCATTTCGACCAGACAAGAATTTTTTACCGCCGGCACCCGCCCACATGAGTGAGAAAGTTTTCTCCCTCTTGTGGAAATGACAATGCATCTAAAAAACTATTTCTTAGGTAGGCCTGGATCTTTCTTCTGCGACGGCCGTTTCCACCCTGATTTGCTTTGCTGCGGTGCACGGCTCAAGGTTAATTCTCCTGGAGGCGCGTCGCGCGTAATGGTTGATCCCGCGCCAATGGTGGCGCCCTCACCGATGGTAACGGGTGCCACCAGCTGCGAGTCAGAGCCTACAAAAACATTATCGCCAATCACGGTCTGAAATTTATTGGTGCCGTCATAGTTGCAGGTAATGGTGCCGGCGCCAATGTTGACATTACGCCCTACCGTGGCATCGCCCACATAACTCAAATGATTGATCTTGGAACCTTGGCCTACTCCGGTTTTTTTAATTTCCACAAAGTTGCCGATGTGCACATGATCGGCCAGATGGGTATCAGGGCGAACCCGCGCAAACGGACCGATGCGGCAATGCGCCCCAATCACGGCATTTTCAATCACGCAATTTTCAAGTATCTCGACATGATCACCAATAGTGGTGTTACGTATTACCGTGTTTGCGCCAATGCGCACGCCGTTACCCAAGGATGTCCTGCCTTCAAGAATAACATTCACATCTATAATAATGTCTGTACCCACACTTACTTCACCGCGCACATCGCAACGCATCGGATCACGTAAAGTAACCCCTTGCAACATCAGCTTCTCAACCTGCTTGCGCTGATAATAACGCTCGGCTTCGGCCAGCTGTATCCGATTATTAACGCCCAGTGTTTCCATAACTGAATCAGGCTCAACCGCTACCACCTGAACGCCGTCACACACCGCCATGGCAATTATGTCGGTGAGATAATATTCGCCTTGGGCATTGTTGTTATCGAGCGCAGCCAGCCATTTCTGTAGTTTTTCGCCACTCACCGCTAAAATACCGGTATTGATTTCACTCACCTTCCTCTGTTCGGCGGTCGCATCTTTCTCTTCGACGATGGACACTACACTGCCCTGCGCGTCACGTAAAATCCGACCATACCCGCGCGGGTCCTCCAGTACCACTGTCAACAACCCCAAACTATTACCCCCTGAAGTATTATTTTCCTGGGCAGCCGATATCACCCGTTGCAGGGTATCCACACCGATTAATGGCACATCACCGTATAACACCAGCACAGTATGTTGCGCCCGAGAGGGAGGGTTTGGTGTTGCAGGAGACTTGGCCACAGGGAGGGCAGAGGCAGGGCCCCCTCCAGAATCGTGATCAAAAACGCCCAAGGCGATCGCAACCGCATGACCGGTGCCCAATTGCTGGTCCTGGTGAATCCACGTTACATCCAGATGCGCCAAGGTATGCCGCACTGCAGCACCACCGTGACCATAGACCACCTGAATATGAGCCGCATCTAACTTGCGCGCAGTTTCTACCACATGCTCCAGCATGGGCTTGGCACCCACCGGATGCAATACTTTGGGCAGCACCGAGCGCATTCGCGTACCGGCGCCCGCAGCAAGAATAATGACATTAAGACTCATGGCACCCATGTCCTCCATCATACGCAAAAAGGCCGTCCCTTCGTATAAAAGGGACGGCCTTTTTGTTTAAACAC
>JBKJTS010000024.1:0-2698 GCA_046590885.1 Gammaproteobacteria bacterium | reverse complement strand
ATACATAGCAACCGCGACGAAATTACCATCACCAAACTGATGGGCGCCACCAATGCTTTCGTGCGCCGTCCGTTTCTGTATGTTGGTACCTGGTACGGCGTGCTGGGGGGATTGCTGGCCTGGCTGCTGGTCAGTGTAGCGCTGGCGTTGCTGGCCGAACCGGTGCAACAGCTGTCGACCCTCTATGGCAGCCACTTTGCGCTGGGGGGGCTGGATGTGTCAGGCACACTGCTATTATTGCTTGTCGCCACCCTGCTCGGGCTACTCGGCTCGTGGCTGGCGGTAGGGAGGTATTTACGTGCGGTGGAGCCGACGTAACCAGGAAAATGGAAATAATCAAGACGTGATCCCGACATTTGGTGATGAATGGCCCGATGGCAGTGCAAATGAGCTTAGGCCGATAATCATTGGGTAAATTAAGGTGATGAATAAATTCACGGTGCCTGGAATTTTACTCTTATTCGCAGTCGCGGCGTGCGCCACGGATCGCAGTGCGGCGATGCAAAGATTCAAGGGCCAAATGGATCAAAATGTTATTGAACAATCTAATATCACCCCCTACATTGGACCGAACACATTAGATGTGTTGCGGGACGTACAGGAAGTTCGTCCGGGCGTGATGGAATACTCTTTCGAATCTAGGCACTACTGGAGTGTGGAAGTGAAATGCAAATATATCTTCGTGGTTGCAAAAGATACCAGTAGAGTGATTGGCTGGCGGTATAACGGCAAGCCAGAAAACTGTCTTCAAGCACGGTAGGGTCTAAAATCAATGTACGAAATCAATGGGGTGGATGGTTAAAGCCAAGTAGGGCGGACCCACCCGCCATAACACGGTGAAAAGCAAGCGTAGCGTGTGCTATGAGCACGCACGGAAAGGCCGAATGAATGGCGACATTGCGTAGATCTCTGACGCCGGGCGGCACGTATTTTTTCACGGTCAACACTCACCGTTGGCATCGTATCCTAACAGAGCGGCGCGTGGCGATGGAATTTGATCAAGCGACAGGTGAGTCAGGCAGTGCGTTATGGTTTGGTGGAGACCGTCTCGGATTCGCGAATAAAACGACGCGAGCAAGGTGTGTGGCAACGGTGATTCTGGGAGTATCAGATTCGGGATGAAGGTGCTTTCATGCGGCATGTTGACTACATTCATATCAATGCTGTCAAACATGGGTACGTGCAATGCGTGATGGATTGCTCGTATTCGAGTTTTCACACGCATGTGAAAAAAGGCTGATGCCCCAGTGATTGGGCGGGAGGTGGTGATGATAGCGAGGTATATGGTGAGCGATCTGACAGCGATTAATCGTGCGCACAGCGCACGCTACGCTTGCTGACCGCTATGGCAAAACTACTGAGTGGGGTACTGTTATCGTTAATGGTCTTGGGTTGTGCTGCCATGTTTAAGACATCGCATCAATTATTCGGCGATGCTATGGATGATTATGTCAGCGTGAATCTCACCATCGACGAACTTAAGGAATACCATATTGCCGCTGATGAATATTTTGTAGAAAAAAAACCGGTTGGTGACGGCAGTTTTAAGTATCACTATGCCCACGCCACCATCTGGCCGCAGCGCTATTGCTATTACTACTTTCTCGTCGATGGTCAAAGTAAAAAGGTGAAGGGATGGGGTTTTGATTTTGACAAAGGCAATCCCAGGAAAGATTGCGGGATGAGTGGGTAATGCAGCCCGTATGCGGAGCCGAAGGAACCGCATCCTTCGTGAAAACCACGGCAACAAAGCCAAGTAGCCAAGTAGTGCGACTTACACCCGCCATCACACGGTGAAAAGAAGCAATCCCCTATGATTTTTAATGCTCAATGACTTGGATGAATCATCATGCTTGATTACCTGCGTGCGACACTGGGTGGAGCACCCTAAGTTCTTTACGGTAAATGAGGGGAAATCACAGGGTCTGAGCCTATTGATCTATTATGCTGGGGGTGAGATGTTTGAGGCACATTGCTATTATTGCTTGTCGCTACCCTGTTCGGGTTACTCGGCTGGTGGTAGGGCGGTTTGCGTGCCGCCGAGTCGGTTTAACCAAGCAAATCTCAAGACCCAAGATGTGTCTCGCGCGCTTACTGCTTTACATAAAGCGGCTGCGTAGACAAAACTTCCGTGCAATCCCGTGGCAGGGTAAAGCCATTGGCCGGGTCGTCTATCGCTGTGATGTTAATCACTGGCGCAAAGGTTGCGACGGCGCCGAACACTGTGGCGAAGGATGCATCGGCGGCGTCCCGTCCGGTACCGATCCGGACCAGGCTCATCGGTGGTGAAATGCCACTGGGATCGAAAACATACCAACGGTTACTGAGAAAAACTTCTACGTAAGCATGAAAATCGGCTGGCCCTGATCTTTGGTCTGCGCCATAAGTGATTCCAGCGACGAAACGCGTGGGAATGTTCATCGCCCGGCACAACGCTATCATTACGTGGGCGAAGTCACGGCATACCCCGGCCTGGTCGATGAGGGTATCGGTTGCCGAGGTGTTGCTGTTCGAACTTCCTGGCAGAAGCGCCGTGCGTCGGCGTACCCAATCCTGAATCGCCTGCACCCGCGCATAGCCGGGCTGGAAATGCGCGAATTCCCAGGTTGCCAGCTTCCCCAGCCGGTCAGACTGGCAGTAGCGACTCGGATAAATATAGGGTAGTACCTCAGATGGCAGTTGTGAAATCGGTACTTCT
>JBKJTS010000182.1:0-6009 GCA_046590885.1 Gammaproteobacteria bacterium | reverse complement strand
TGCCATGATCTGCTGTTTCTCCTGGACCTTGAGCCGCCCATGAATCAGCCCCACGCGCAGATCCGGTAATGCCTCAGCCAAGCGCAGTGCCGTATCGGTGGCAGCCTGGCATTGCAGCACCTCTGACTCTTCAATGAGCGTGCACACCCAATACGCCTGACGCCCCGCACGACAGGCATTGCGCACGCGCTCCACCACGTCGGCACGGCGCGTGTCGGCCACCACCACGGTTTCCACCGGCGTGCGCCCCGGTGGCAATTCATCAATCACGGAACTGTCCAGATCAGCATAGGCGGTCATCGCCAGCGTGCGCGGAATCGGGGTGGCCGTCATGATAAGTTGATGCGGGTAGCGTCCATTTCCCTCTTCATATTGCACACCTTTTTCACGCAGTGCCAAACGCTGATGCACACCAAAACGGTGCTGCTCATCCACCACGATCAATCCCAGATTAGCAAACGCCACACCTTCCTGAAACAAGGCATGCGTGCCCACCACCACCATTGCCTGGCCGGATGTCAGCCGCGCCACCACGGCTTGCCACGCCTTGCCGGTGAGTTTGCCCGACAGCCACGCCACCTCAATACCCAGTGGCGCCAGCCACGCCGTGAAATTTTGCAGGTGCTGTTCGGCGAGCAGTTCTGTAGGTGCCATTACCACCGCCTGGAAGCCTGCCTCCACAGCGTGCAACACAGCACACGCCGCCACGACTGTTTTGCCCGAACCCACATCGCCTTGCACCAGCCGCTGCATGGGATGACCGCAGCGCAGATCATGAATAATTTCACCCAGCACACGTTGCTGCGCGCCAGTGAGCGTGAACGGCAGCGCATTGAGCAACTGCTGCATCAACACACCCGGCACATGCAACTGCGGCGCACGTTGCTGTGCAGTTTTATTACGCAACAAACGCAGGCTCAAATGATGCGCCAATAATTCTTCAAACGCCAACCGCTGTTGCGCCGGATGCTGGCCTTCTAGCAACATCCGAAACGGCGTATCCGGCGGCGGGCGATGCACATAGGCCAGCGCTTCCGTTAATGAGGGTAGGCGTAACTGTTCCAAAACTTGCGGCGGCAATGCTTCGCGCAATGCACCTTCACGCATCAAATCCAGCGCTTGTTGCGTAAGCGCACGCAACATGTTTTGCTGCACACCTTCGGTGGCCGGATACACCGGCGTCAACGATTCGTCCGTTTCCAGCGCATCTTGCACTACAACATCTTTATCCCCCGACGGGGAGGCTATGCGCATAATGCGATATTCAGGATGCACCATTTCCAGCATGCCGGGGCCAGAGCGCACCTCGCCAAAACAGCGCACCCGCGCACCGCGCGTAAAAGCCGCCTGCTGCTGCGCCGAAAAATGAAAAAAGCGCAGTAACATGCCACCACTGCCATCCGTCACCCGCACCAGCAACATGCGGCGGCGCCCCAGTTTAATTTCGCTTAATTGCACCTCTGCAATAATCGATACTTCATCCCCCACCCGCAACGCACCAATCGGCGAAATACGTGTACGGTCCTGATAACGCAATGGCAAATGAAATAGCACATCCTGTACCGTGCGGATGCCAAGCTTGGCCAGCAACTCGGCCACGCGCGGACCGACCCGCTTCAGGGCAGTGACGGGCAAAGATTCCAGCGTGGTATTTTCAGCAGGAGGTGCGATAAAATTCATTTTCGCCAGACACGATCCAGGTTTTAATCGCCGTTTTGAGGATAATCATTACAACCTGTCCAAAGGACTCAATACACCTTTGCCACTCTTATTGAGCACATGAGTATAAATCATCGTGGTAGCAACATCCTTGTGTCCTAACAATTCCTGGATCGTGCGGATGTCATAGCCGGATTCCAGTAAATGTGTCGCAAACGAATGGCGCAACGTGTGCGGCGTAGCCAGCTTGGTTAAACCTGCATCCCTCACCGCCTGTTTCATAGCCCGCTGCAACGCTTTTTCATCAACATGATGCCGACGTGTCACGCCCGAGCGAGGATCCACCGACACACTGCGCGCCGGAAACATATACTGCCAACCCCACGCACGGCCTGCATTCGGATATTTACGCGCCAGCGCAAAAGGCAAATACGTCTCACCATGCCCCGCCGCGAGATCCTCGTTATGTAATGTCTTGCCGCGCTCAAGATGTTTGATCAACGCTTCCGCCAACGACTTGGGTAGCATGGTAACCCGAAGTTTGAAGCCTTTTCCATCCTGCATCGTAATCTGGTGCTTCTCAAAATCCACATCCTGATCTTGCAACCGCACACACTCCATCAACCGCATGCCAGTGCCATATAGCAGCCGCACCATCAACCCTGCCGTGCCCCAAATCTGTCCAAGCACCTGCTGGGTTTCACCCACGGTGAGCACCACCGGCAATCTTTCCGGTAATTTGGCGCGCGTCAGGTCATCCAGCCAAGACAAGGGCCGCTCCAGCACTTCCCTGTACAAAAAAAGCTCCGCCGCCAACGCCTGATTCTGTGTTCACGCCGCCACCTTTCCCATCCACTGCAAGATGGTAAGAAACCGCTCCACATCCAGCGCCCCCAACGTCAGAGGATACCGCTTCTCATGGAATAAAATAAAACGCCTGGCCCACCCCAGATAAGCCTGTTCCGTGCGTATACTGTAGTGCTTGACACGTATCATGTCGCGTACTTGATCCAGCAGCCTGGGTTTGGGAATCGGGGCTTCCTCCAAAACAATCCCTGATAAATGGATGCATTAGGCCCCATAAAAAATATTCCTGAGATATGTCTTTGGATATTATTGACAGGATAATAATTCTACACCAAACTGGCGCAAAGAAAGACGCCAATTAGGGTGTCGAATTTAGGCCTCGAAAACCATCGTTCCAGTATGCGCCGTGGAGTCGAGTTTGTAAAAAAGCCCATCCAACGCTGCACTCGCAATCTACGTTGCCCACAACGCGGCTGACTGCGCGTGAGTCCCGTTGACTTCCGCCATGTCTGACGCGATAAGCTTCAACTTTAGGAGGTTAACCAGAATGAGCCATGGACACACAGTATTCAACTGGCTAGCTCGCGCCGCGGGGGCACCGGTGGCATCGTTACAAAACCTCGTATGAAAGCCAGTCAGGTCAGCCGCCAGAAAGCGCGGGCTGGTGTCGATGTGTTTGTAGCATGCCATGCCATATCT
Organism: Gammaproteobacteria bacterium; assembly: GCA_046590885.1. Classification (GTDB taxonomy): domain Bacteria; phylum Pseudomonadota; class Gammaproteobacteria; family Ga007554. The sequence goes on along the minus strand of JBKJTS010000182.1, from coordinate 2,844 downwards.
TCCATTCGTTTATCTTCATTTTTCGATCTTGATATGCGCAATAATTCCGAATAAGATAGTGTTTTTCAACTGCCCCGTTAGCCACCACATAACTGATTTGCCCCTAGAAGGAGAGGAACATGAGCAGCAGTAACCCGTGGTACGTCGAATCATATTTGAGCGACTCAATGCTGCTTCATCCGGAGTTGATGTCCATCGCGGACCTCCAAGCAACTCAACTAAGGGAACTGGCCAACCTTAAACCCGGATCGCGTGTGCTAGATATGGCCGGTGGAACTGGACGCCTAGCAATGCCGCTCGCTCGTCTTGGGATAGAAGTAACGGTTCAGGACCTGTCATCGCCTCTTCTTAAGGAAGGTCAGCAACGTGCCATTGCCGAGAATTTAAATATTCGTTGGGTGCAAGGAGACATGCGAACCCCCGCTGGCTCTAACTACGATGCGATTATTAGCATCTTCACTTCTTTCGGGTATTTTGATAGTGAAGAAGATAATGCTCGTGTTTGCTCAGAGGTGAGAAAGGCTTTAGCACCCGGCGGATGCTTCGTTCTGGACGTTACCAATCGCGACATGAGGATATCGAACCAGAACTTACGGAAATGGAAATCTGTAGCTGACCTTGCGGTCTTAGAGGAACATGATTTTGACCTTACACGAAGCAGATGGAAGCTCACTAGAACTCTAGTAGGTCCAGCGTCCACTATCGCATCTGTGCACGGATCGGATGGCCCAATTCCAGGAAGCAAATCCATCCACTACGACATCCGTATTTATTCACCACATGAATTGGTGCGATTACTAGTTGCATCAGGGTTTTCTGAAATTCATCAATATGCCTCCCTTGGCGGCGAGGAGCTCAAGCGTGATTCTTGGAGAATCGTTACTGTCGCACGGTAGCTCCATTCACAACACTTCTAACAGTCTTTGCAATAGGAACTGACATGAACAACACAATAACGACTTCCGCAATAGTTCAACGCGCATTGGCGTTTGACATGAGCGATGTTATTCTAAGATATGAATCCAGTCATCGGGTTCCTCACGATATTGCACTCCAACACGAGCGCGAGTTGAAGCGATTCTTGATTCTGTGCGCGCTAAATCCGCAAGCCGCATACGGTATGCCTGAACCAGTCGACACTCTCTGGCATGAATTCATCATTTTCACGAGCGCCTACGTCAAATTCTGTCATTTGGTGGCTGGCAGGTATCTTCACCATAAATCCCGCTTACCTGGCCGTAGCAGGACCGAACAAGAAACAGTCGAAATGTATAGGCGTTTTAAGGCCGATTACGTTGAAGTGTTTAATGAGTCCGCTCCAAGGCCGTACTGGTCAATGAACTTTGAGTGTAGTCACATCGAGCCAGACGCGGATTAACTTTGTCGCTCGCTGAGCGATAGGCTAACAGCAGATTGCATCAACAAACTTTTGACGCCTTCTCATGAGAGGTCATTGAGCAATGCAATGTCATTACGCTCTTGCTCAATCTAAACAAGCTAGAGCAGACCGCGTTCAGTGGCGCGCTCAAGGCGCGCTGGTATTTTTATCCGAGTGCTTCCAAAAGAAAGGCAATGGTGCTGTCAGCTTCGATGACGTGCGCTATGCGTCGATAAAGCAGGTGGCGTTTGATGCACTCACTGGCATCGGAATCAAAGCATGGGATTGCATCCAGAAATTAGAGTAGGGGCTAATCGGGTAAGGGCCGGCATCTCTCCGGCCCTCCCCACACCACCTAGCATGCGGATTCGCACTAGGCGGTTGAAACAGGAGAATGAAAACGTACCCACTGGTCTTTAACCGACACCAAGCCCTGCGCTTTTAACCAATCATTCGTCATCTCTTCGAGGGCTGCCTAACCCAATGGCGATCGTGCCACCTAAAACAAGACTGCCGGCGTAATCCGGCCTCCCTCAGCACCCGCAAAGGCCATGGCCGAAAGGCCTCGTTCATCATCGAGCGTGCGGCACAAGCACTCAACTACACCGACGGATGAAACACCGTATCGATTCAGACAAAGGAAAAGCGATTTATAGTCAACGTATGTCAGTTGTCGAGCCGGTGTTTGCTACCATCGGCACCAATAAGGGACTCAAACGCTTTAGTCTACGCAGCCGACGAAAGGTTCAGGGTCAGTGGCAATTGTATTGTGTGATAGACAACATCGAAAAATTGAAGAATTACGGTGAATTGGCAAACATAAATGGAACCGGATGACTGATAAACACTTGAAAAGTGGGGTTCATACGGGTAAGGTGTGTGAATCGTCAATTTAAAAAAGGAGATCTGTAGAATTCCGCTTTTATGAATAGGTTTTTCTACAGCTTCGTTGGACTGCTATTGTAGCGTGATGCGCAACATGATATATTGCGCCATGATTAAGTCATTTCTTCACAAAGGCCGACGAAAACTCTTTGAAACTGGGAGCACAGTCGGGATTCAATCCAGCCAAGCTAAGCGGCTCCGAATGCAACTGGCTGCGCTTGATACCGCGCAGTCGATTGACGACATGGACATCTCAGGCTTTGCGCTTCATTCTCTCAAAGGAACAATGCGCGGCCGTTGGGCTATTTCTGTCAATGGAAATTGGCGCTTAACATTTGAGTTTAATGACGGAAATGCTTGCGCTTTAGACTATGAGGACTATCACTAATGGCTATGCACAACCCACCCCACCCCGGCGAGTTCATCACCGAAATTTATTTGGAACCTAATGGCGTCAGTGGCCGTGAACTTGCTTCAAAGCTAGATGTTTCTCCATCCACGCTTAGCCGCATTCTCAAAGGCACGAGTCGCATTACGCCAGAAATGGCGCTTCGGCTCTCTAAAGCCATTGGCCGCACAGC
>JBKJTS010000092.1:0-19759 GCA_046590885.1 Gammaproteobacteria bacterium | reverse complement strand
GTCCGGATTTTTGAAGGTATTAATTTTCCAAACCAGCTCATGAGTTAGTATTTCAGTAGATATTCGTTAACCTAAAAGGGCATCTTCTCGAAACTATCCAGTTGCGTCCATCGCGGTGCGCATTTGTGAAAGTATCGACACGACTTCTTGTTCTATCTTATATGGTTGTTCGGCAAACTCACCCAGTTTACTTACCAAGGCACTGCCCACCACCACGGCATCGGCGACGACGGCGACTTGCGCGGCGGTCGCGGCGTCGCGGATGCCGAAGCCTACGCCTATCGGCAGATCAGTAATGGCGCGTATCTGTTTCAGTTTAGTAGTGACGGCGGCGATGTCAAGGCTGGCTGCGCCGGTGACACCTTTAAGCGATACATAATAAATAAAACCACTGGCCAGCGAGCAGATGGTGGCGATGCGCTCATCGGAGCTGGTAGGCGCCAACAGAAAAATCGGGTCTAGCTGTGCGGCGCGAAAGATCGGTACCACATCGTGCGCTTCTTCAGGCGGCATGTCCACGGTTAATACGCCATCCACTCCCGCCGCGTGAGCAGCACGGGCAAATTCAGTGTAGCCCATCGCCTCTATGGGGTTGAGATATCCCATCAACACCACCGGCGTATGATCATCATGACTGCGAAACTCCCGCACCATGTCGAGCACCTGACGTAGGCTCACATGATGCTTCAGTGCCCGCTCGCACGCCGCTTGCACAACAGGGCCATCGGCCATCGGGTCGGAAAATGGCACGCCTACTTCGATTATATTAGCGCCCGCCTTTACCATGGCGTGCATCAGCGGCACAGTGACAGAGGGATGAGGATCGCCCGCCGTGATGTACGGGATCAATGCCTGGCGTTTTTTGCTGCGTCCAGGACTTGCTTTGAGAGTATCAAAACAATTTTTGATACGACTCATACGATAATCCCGTCACGCGCCGCGACGGTGTGAATATCTTTATCACCACGCCCGGAAAGATTCACGATAATGATTTTATCTTTATCCAGCGTGGGCGCAAGTTTTGTGGCGTACGCCAAGGCGTGGCTGGATTCCAGCGCGGGTATAATACCTTCAGTGCGCGTCAAGGCATGGAAGGCATCCAGTGCTTCGGTATCGGTAATCGGCACATAGGTAGCGCGCTTAACATCTTTGAGCCACGCATGTTCGGGGCCCACACCAGGATAATCAAGTCCTGCTGAAATGGAATGGGTTTCGATAATCTGGCCATCGGCATCTTCGATTAAATAAGTGCGATTGCCATGCAGCACGCCGGGACGCCCGGTGCATAAAGTGGCTGCATGACGGCCAGATTCAAGGCCATCGCCCGCAGCTTCGACACCATACATAGCGACGCTGGTATCTTTAAGGAATGGATAAAACAAACCAATGGCATTGGAGCCACCGCCCACGCATGCGATCAGTGCGTCTGGCAGACGACCTGCCTGCTCAAAAATTTGCGCGCGTGCTTCGCGCCCAATTATGGCCTGGAAATCACGCACCATGGCGGGATACGGATGGGGTCCGGCAACGGTGCCGATAATGTAAAAGGTACTGTCGATGTTGGTCACCCAATCGCGCATCGCTTCATTGAGTGCATCCTTAAGGGTTTTGGAACCGGATTCCACGGGCACGACTGTAGCGCCCAGCAGTTTCATGCGGAACACATTAATCGCCTGACGCCTGATATCTTCCGACCCCATGTATACCACGCATTCCATGCCCATGCGTGCGGCGACTGTGGCAGTAGCTACGCCGTGTTGCCCTGCGCCAGTTTCAGCAATCACGCGCCGCTTGCCCATGTGCCGCGCCAGCAGCCCTTGGCCGATGGTGTTATTGATTTTATGCGCGCCGGTGTGGTTGAGATCTTCGCGCTTAAGATAGATCTGGGCGCCACCGAGTTTTTGGCTCCAGCGCTCAGCGTGATACAAGGGTGAAGGGCGCCCGACAAATTGCGACAGGTCTTTATCAAATTCGGCCATGAAACCGGCATCATGACGAAAATGTTCATAAGCGAGGCGCAGCTCTTCCAGCGGGCCCATTAAAGTTTCCGCCACGAAACGGCCGCCATAGGGGCCAAAATGGCCATTGGCATCCGGCAGATTGGCTGCCATCAATGTATCCATAGTTAATGCTGTATTAATCGCTGTTGGCATTTTTCACACCTTGTATAAATGCAGCCATTTTGGCTGCATCTTTAATACCCTTGGTCGTTCCCGGCATCCTGCCTCCCGTGACACTAGCACATCCATGTGCGTCGACTGATTCGACCCCGCCGCTCACATCCACTGCGTAGGGTCGCACTTGTTTAATCGCCTCTGCGACATTGGCAGGAGTCAAGCCACCCGCCAGAATGATTGGTTTGCTTAAGCCTGGCGGCACCCGCGCCCAATCAAATGCAAAGCCAGTACCACCTGCCACACCTCTCTGATAGCTGTCCAGCAACAAACCGCTGGCGCTGTTATACACTCTTTCAATCTCAAATAGATCTATATCATCGCGCATACGCACCGCTTTTATATATGGCATGCCATACCTTTCGCAGTCCTGGGGGATTTCATCGCCATGAAACTGCAATAAATCGATGTGTACCTTATCAAGCACTCCACGTATTTCTGACTCTGTGGCGTTCACAAACAGCGCCACTACGGTCACTTGCAATGGCAATTCACGGATTACTTCCTGCGCCTGCGCAATGCTCACAGCACGCGGACTGGGGGGATAAAACACCAGGCCGAGCGCATCAACCCCCAAGTTCGCCGCCGCCAAGGCATCGTCGCCCCGGGTAAGGCCGCATATTTTAACACGGGTGTGCCGTTCGGTGCAGGGATCAACGCCCCTGTCAACGTTGGCATTTTTCAAAAAAAGGAGCGAATTCATACTCAAGGAAGAGTAGCAGACCCACACAACGGTGGGAAGGGGATGGGGTGTTTCTCAACAAAGAATAGGCCGATTTACAGACAGGGCCGTGGCCCAGTCCCGCCACAGGTGGTGCGACGCTGGCTTCAGATTAAAACTTCACATCAGCTTTTCTGAGTAAATCCACCGCAAAATTAATCGGGATTGCGTACGCAATGCCACTGGGTTTTTCCAGAATGGCTTCTTTGCTTTCCTTGATAAAAACCATATTGAGAATACCAACCACAGCCCCTGTATCAGGATGATAAAGAGGGCTGCCGCTATTGCCAGGATACGCGGTGGCATCCAATTGAAATACGTCGAACGGCACGCGCAATCGCTTGATCATTTTGGTGTCGAGCTCTCGCCCTCCATTCTGTGGCTCCACCGCGGGTGTCAAGGCCGAGATCATGCCACGATGGGTAGCAGGATGAAATCCTAGAATCATACCCATAGGAAAGCCGGTAAATGCATACACCTCTCCTTCTCGCACACGATCTGAATCACCCAACTTGACTGCGGGCAAAGGCGCTCCAGCGATTTTCAGAAGACTCAAATCATGTGCATAATCATCTGCCACAAGGGTGGCCGTGCGTGCGCCTGCCCCAGAAACTTCGCCCGCAAATACCACCAGTATTTCTTTTTGGTCAGTGGCAATATCTCGCGGCACCACATGCGCGTTTGTCAGCACATACGTGCCATCGCCTACCACAAACCCTGTGCCAACAAAGCGGTGAGACGGGCGACGTGTGGGCAATGTGGTGCCAATGGCGACAATGCTAGGCTTGATACGCTCTACTGTTGTAGGGAGTTGACTAACTTCCAGCCCATTGGCTGCCGCCGCACCCACAAAGAATGAAAATATTCCGCAACCCCATCCCACAAAAAAGCCCAACCCCATTGTGGCATGATATTTTTTTGTTACATTTATTGTCATGCAAATCACCCTACCTACCCCAGCCAGCAATTTTTTTATGATTGCGATCTACCGGACAAACCGCATCTATTATCATGGAATCGTAACTTAACCATCCAAAGTATTGAATTTTTATGATAATATCACAAAATTTATGCTCGCATAACGACGTTGCGCCCATGTAATATTTTGTGATGTTCTCTTTGAGGTTCAATGCATTAGTCATTCCAACAGGTTCCAATCGTCACGTTTAGGATTATACTCAAGAAACTATCATTAATTTCTCTCACCTCAAAGTTTTGTTATGGTAACGTCACGTACCGCTACGCCTCACACGTCCCGCGCCACCCCTTCGCACGTTATGCCCTTTCTGGCATTAGTGATATACGTGCTGCTGATTATGTATGGCAGCCTGTATCCCATGAGCGGATGGCATACGCCTGACCAAAGCCTTTGGTCATTGTTAAGTGGTCCATGGCCCCGTTACATATCCCGTTCAGACATTCTCGTGAACGTGGTGGTTTACATACCGGTGGGAGCGCTATTAACCTGGTTACTGCACCGGCGCTTGCCCTTATTGCTGGCCATTTTGGTGGCGACCCTCGGGGGCATTATCCTGAGTATCGGCATGGAATATTTGCAAACCTATCTTCCAAGCCGGGTGGCCTCAAAACTGGATGTTTGGGTCAATGGGGCGGGCACCCTGCTGGGCGCCGGGGCGGCTTGGTTGATTACTAAACTCACTCATCCCAACAGCAGGCTGTTTACACTGCGCCACACCTGGTTTTTACCGGGTCATCTGGTGGATGTTGGATTGGCTGTATTGGGACTATGGGCATCATTTCAGGTTGGTGCTTTATTCCTGTCTATTGATTTTGGCCATATGCGCCATGCCCTGCCTTTGCTCTGGGAGAGCGTAAAACACGCCAACGATTTCAATTTCATAAAATCAGCAACTTATGCGTTAGATATTACGGCCTTTGGGCTGCTAACAGCACTCATGGCTCGATCACATCGCACCAGAGTGATGACGTCAGGCCTGATTGCGTTCGTGATTTTTGTAGTCACTATTACGACGCTCAAAGTGTTTTTGATGGCGACGCCATTTGCCCTTGAAATATTAATCGGCCCCACGGCGGGAATAACTTTGCTGTTGCTATTACATGGGCGGAATCGCATTACCATTGCTTACGCGGCTGCGGCCTCATTACTCGCCAGTTTTTTCAGCTTGGAACTTGCGTTTGGAAGTGACATGCAACGATCGCTCTACCCCATGAACTGGATCCCTTTCCGTGGACAGATGAATTCATTCACAGGAATACTTGATATTCTGGCGAGCATTAAACCCTTCCTGGCATTAGGGTGTGTCGCCAGTCTGGTTACACGACCTTATCTTCGACCCCAGATGATTATGTTAGGCAGCCTGAGCATTTTTGCCTTGGCCTTTGCTTTGGAATGGGCACAACAAACCATCCCTGGCCGACACGCTGACATTACCGATGCTCTCCTAGCATTGAGTGGATGGCTGCTCCCCTGGTATTGGCAATCCCAAAACCAGGAAAACAGGGATATAAACACGAACTCAAACATCGCCGTGGATATACCCACAGCTACCCACTCACCACCACATACTCCTGCACGTAAGTTCGGCCTGCGCAAAAAAGGCACGCTTGTCGTCATGACTGCATTATTCACCATTACCATTCTTGCCATTGGCGCCACATGGTGGTGGCAGTCCGCCCCCTTTGCCCAGGAGCATTTTAAAAAAGGTGACCGCCCGCGCTTTCCACTTGCAGCGGAACTTCCTCCTGTCAACCTCCCCAATTTCCGCTATGCGCATCCACGATTACCCGCACCTGATTCCGCTGACATTGATCAACTCACCAGGAAAAACCCGGAGTTTTTACATCAGCATAGGAATCGAGCCAAAAATGCTCAGGGTGATCTTGAATCCACGATCATGATGGCGCGTATCGAACCAGGCAGCCAGGACCTGACAGTGCTGCACCGGCGATTAATGGCGCTGAAATATACCTGGCGCGGCCACGAACAGGTCAAGCCCATCGCAATGGGCTATGATTGGCTGTATGACCAATGGACCAATGCTCAACGGGCTGAACTTGGCGACAAGCTGGCAGAAGGCTGCGAATACCTTATCAACTTTATCCGTGAAGAGCGCCTGTCGCCGTATAACGTCTATCTCTATAACAGCCCGTTTCAAGCACTCATCGCAGCGACCTTAGCGTTATATGGTGATAATCCACGGGGTGATATGGCGATGCGTTTCACTTACGATTTATGGAAAAATCGCGTGCTGCCTGTATGGCGTCAGGTCATGGGCAAAAATGGTGGCTGGCATGAAGGTGGTGAATATATTGGCATCGGCATCGGCCAGGCGGTTTATCAAGTACCTGCCATGTGGCGTAAAGCCACCGGCGAAGATCTGTTTGCATCTGAACCCGGCATACGCGGTTTTTTAAATTTTGCTATGTATCGTACGCGTCCGGACGGCACCCACTTCCGCTGGGGAGACGCTGGATTTTTCGATAAACATATCCCGGATTTAGTGCCGCTGGCGATGGAATATCAACATGCTGCCGCATATAGCTTGCGACCTCCGCGCGCCTTCCCCGAACCTACCGCCTGGCCGTGGGGTCCTATTTCTACAACCAGCCTCTATGATCCCGCTGCCCTGGCGCGCATGCCACTTAATCACTTTTTTGACGGCATCGGCCAAGCGGTATTACGCAGTGACTGGGGCCCCACCGCCACCTATGTCACCTTCAAAGCTGGCGACAATTTCTGGTCGCACTCCCATCTTGATCAAGGTGCCTTCACTATTTACAAAGGTGGTGAACTGGCGATTGACAGCGGGCTCTACGGCCCCCAGTATGGCTCTGATCATCACATGAATTACACTTACCAAACTATTGCGCACAACACCATAACGGTCACCGACCCTGAAGACACCGTAGCTGCACCCGGCAAAAAAGAAGACCGCCCCATCGCCAATGATGGCGGCCAACGCCGCATCGGCTCCGGCTGGGGGGTTGAATCCGCGCCGCTCGACCTGAAGGAATGGCAAACCAAGCATGACTTTTATCATGCCGGACGCATAGAGCAAATCTTTGAACAAGATGGCATCACCGTGATCATCTCCGATATCACTCCCGCTTATACAAACCAAACTTCCGGAAAAGGCACATTTTCTCACCGTACGCGTCGCGTAGAGAAATTCTGGCGTATTTTTGCCTATGACCGTATTGATGACGTTGTGATTATTTTTGATCAAGTACAGGCTACTCAGGCAAACTTTCGCAAGCGCTGGCTGCTACACACTCTCGAACAGCCGCGTATTACAAAAACCGGTTTTGCAACCACCGTGACGCCAAACAATCAACCCGCACAGGGCGGCGGGCAACTTACCGCCCATGTTTTATTGCCCAAAGATCCCATCGTCCAGATCATCGGTGGCAAAGGCTTCGAGTTCTTTGTCGATGGCAAAAATTATGATGAAAAAGGACGAGTCGCAGAAGTCGTCCGCACTGCCAAAAAAAATGCGGAGCCCGGCGCCTGGCGTGTTGAAGTCATGCCTTCTGCGGAAGCCAAAGAAGACCTGTTCCTTAACGTTCTGCTGCCCAGCAGTGGCCGCCAGCAACCTGCACATAAAGTTAAACTTTTAGAATCAGGGAACCATCCCACCTGTGAAGTGCAAGGCCCCACACGCACCACACAATGGCGCTTTAATCGCGGTGGCAACGATGTGGAAATAAAAATCCAGGCCGACATGAGTCACGGTGGCGCCAGTCGCACCTATCATATTTTTGCAGAACGCTGAGCGATACAAAGCTCTCGTTAACAGGTACCCTGTCATCCCGACTACAGGCGATTATCATGGATGATGGATGGCGGCCGCTTTCGGCATCCTGCGCTGTCCATGGATGGACGAGTGTCGCGAACGCAGGATGCGTTGGAGCGGCCCTTTGGCGGCACTTGTGCAACCCTGCACGTCGGAAGGTAGAGCAACGCAGGAAGCAGTTGCCGAATGCGCAAGAACCGCCAGGAGCAATAACCAAGAGAAACCCTGGAATACACAACAGCCCATGACATCCTCAAGATCCATATTAATCACCGGCTGCTCCAGCGGCATCGGTCATTGTGTCGCGCAAGGCTTGCACGCCCGCGGCTACCGCGTATTTGCCACAGCTCGCAAAGCCACAGACGTGGCAGATTTACAATCGCAGGGTATGGAAAGCCTGTTGCTGGATCTGGATGACTCCGCATCCATCCACACCGCTGTGGATGAAGTATTAACGCGCACCGGCGGCAAACTCCATGCGCTATTCAACAATGCCGGTTACGGACAACCGGGGGCCGTGGAAGACTTGCGCCGCGACGTAATACGCGCGCAGTTTGAAACCAATCTGTTTGGCATGCTGGAACTCACCAACCGCATCATACCCATCATGCGTACCCAAGGGCACGGACGCATCATCCAAAACAGCTCGCTACTGGGTCTGGTGGCGCTACCGTATCGCGGCGCGTATAACGCCAGCAAATTTGCCATGGAAGGGTTAACCGACACACTGCGCCTGGAGTTGGCAGGCAGTGGCATTCATGTGTCACTCATCGAACCCGGCCCCATCAAGAGCCACTTTCGCGCCAACGCCCATGCCGCCTACCGCCGCAACATCACACCCGAACACAGCGCCCACCACACACGCTATCCCGGCCTCGAAAAACGCCTCACCAAAATAGGCCCCGCAGTCCCTTTCACCCTGCCCCCTGAAGCCGTATTGAAAAAAGTGATACATGCGCTGGAAAGCCCACGGCCAAAAATACGCTATTACGTTACCGTACCCAGCCATTTTTTTGGACTGATACGGCGCTTATTATCGGGCGGCGCATTGGATTGGGTGTTACAGCAGGTGAGCAAGGGGGAAAATAGGTGATGTGGGCGATAGCTACAGAGGCCCCGTAGCGTCGTTTGATTTAGATTAAATATGAAAACCATAGGTATGCTGATTTGATGTAAATCAAACTTGCTATGGGTTTGACTTAGTGGTGTTGAGCGCACACCGCAGGCTACGCTTGCTATCTTATCTTATGTTTTAAAAAAATGTGCGTTTGCCAAATGCTGCCGATTCCGGGCGAGCTATCCTATCAACAACGGACACACCCGCTTCAGGCGCTGGCCTGTGGAACGAAATATTAGATAGCATCCAAATTCTCTTCGCCGGTTCTAATGCGTACCACGCGTTCCACCGAAGTGACAAAAATCTTACCGTCGCCAATTTTTCCGGTGCGCGCGGCGGTGGCGATGGTTTCTACGCAACGATCCGCCTGATCGGCAGCCACGACGATTTCGATTTTAACTTTAGGTAAAAAATCCACCACGTATTCCGCGCCGCGATACAATTCGGTATGGCCTTTCTGGCGGCCAAAGCCTTTTACTTCGGTGACGGTCATGCCAGTGATGCCGATGTCCGACAGGGCTTCGCGCACATCGTCAAGTTTAAAGGGCTTGATCACAGCTTCGATTTTTTTCATGGTATCCTTTGTGATCCAATGGGGGATTTATGGATAAGCTCTTAATATCATACCAAATTCTGATAGCGATACCATCAGACACAGCATATATTATTGATTTAATACATTACTTTATTAATCCTGGCTGTAAAATGCCGTGATCGGATAACGGCGATCACGGCCAAATGCACGCCGTGTGATGCGCACGCCGGGCGGTGCCTGGCGGCGCTTGTATTCATTGCGGTTCACCATGCCCATGACGCGCCGCACGGTGGCTTCATCATACCCGGCCACTATAATGTCTTGTAATGATTTGTCCTGCTCAATATACATTTCCAGAATCGGATCAAGCACAGCATACGGCGGCAAGGAATCTTCGTCTTTCTGGTTGGGCGCCAATTCGGCTGTGGGGGGACGCTCAAAAATCCGTTGCGGTATCACCGACGCGATGGCGTTACGGTAGGCGGCGAGGCGATATACCAGGGTTTTTGGCACATCCTTGATGACGGCAAAGCCTCCTGCCATGTCGCCGTACAAGGTGGCATAGCCGACGGACATTTCGCTTTTGTTGCCGGTGGACAACACCATCTTGCGTTCTTTATTGGAACTTTTATTGGCAAGGGCCATCAACAGCACACCCCGGCAACGCGCCTGAATATTTTCCTCTGTGGTATCGGCTTGAGTACCTGCAAACTCCTGCTCAAGACTGCTTAAAAACGCCTGAAATGCAGGCTCAATGGAAATAACATGATGCTCCACTCCCAGCGCTCCGCTCAACGCCTGCGCATCATCGAGACTCATTTGTGCGGTATAGCGCGATGGCATCATCACCGCCTCGACGCGTTCTTTGCCGATGGCATCCACGGCTATCGCCAGTGTGAGCGCTGAATCTATGCCGCCCGATGAGCCGATGAGTACACCCCTAAAGCCGTTCTTTTCAATATAGTCGCGCGTGCCGAGCACCAAAGCGCGGTAGACGCCAGCCTCAATACTCAGCGGTGCATGACAAATACCCGCCAGCGGCGTAATACCAGACGTCATAATTGCATTGACGCTAAAATCTACTGCATATAACTCTTCAACAAATGGCGACGCACGCATCACCACCGTGCCGTTGGCATCCATGACCAGTGATTCTCCATCAAACACCAGCTCATCCTGCCCACCCACCAGGTTGACATACACTATGGGCATGGCACCTTCCGTGACGCGCTGACGCAGCACATCTTCGCGCTCACTACCTTTGCCGATATGAAACGGTGAAGCGTTGAGATTAAGCATTAAGCGTGCACCCGCCACACGCGCTTGCGCCATAGGACCGGGGTGCCACATATCTTCGCAAATGGTAATTGCTACTGGCACACCCTGAATGTTTACCACACACGGTGCGTCCCCCGACTGGAAATAACGCTTCTCATCGAACACGCTGTAATTGGGAAGATGCTGCTTGTGATACGTCGCTACAATTTTTCCGTCACGGATTAACGAGGCAGCATTATGTAACCCCTTGACGTCAAGATTGGGATAGCCCACCACCACATCAATACCCGTGACATGACTTGTGAGCTCTTCCAGGCCACGTAACACCTGCTGATGCAGGTGGGGGCGTAACAGCAGGTCTTCTGGAGGATAGCCCGTGAGTGTCAACTCAGAAAAAACAATGGCGTGGGCATGTAATTCATCACGCGCGCGTCGCAGGGCGGCAACGATTTTTGTGACATTCCCAACAACATCACCGACGTAAAAATCGAGTTGAGCCAGGACCACCCGCAGAGATAATGACTGACGTGATACGGGTGGCGCCCCTTCTGACTTTTGCTCTGACACACTTATACCTGAGCTAAACATTGCAGCATGCGCGCGCCCATGTCTGCAGGCGAACGCACCACACTCACACCGGCTGCTTCGAGCGCCTTAAATTTCTCGTCTGCAGTGCCTTTACCTCCGGAAATAATCGCACCGGCGTGGCCCATGCGCTTACCCGGTGGGGCAGTTACACCTGCAATATATGCGACCACGGGTTTCGTCACATGGTATTTGATAAAATCAGCCGCCGCTTCTTCGGCGCTGCCGCCAATTTCACCCACCATGATAATGCCGCGCGTCTGCGGGTCTTGCTCAAACAGCGCCAGGCAATCAATAAAGTTCATGCCCTGAATCGGGTCGCCACCAATACCCACGCAAGTGCTTTGCCCCAAACCACTCAGTGTGGTCTGATGCACGGCTTCATAAGTGAGTGTACCTGAACGCGACACAATGCCGACACTGCCTGGCATGTGAATGCTGCCCGGCATGATGCCAATTTTGCATTCGCCGGGCGTAATCAGCCCCGGACAATTCGGGCCAATCAAGCGCGTGTCATAAGTGCGCAATGCGGCCTTGACCTTGAGCATGTCCTGCACTGGTATACCTTCCGTAATACAGGCGATAACTTTAATGCCGGCATCGGCGGCTTCCAGTATGGCATCTGCTGCAAAGGCAGCCGGCACATAAATCATGGTAGCATCCGCGCCCGTTTCGGCAACGGCCTGATGTACGGTGTTGAATACCGGTTTACCCAGATGCGTTTGTCCACCCTTGCCTGGCGTCACTCCACCCACGAGCTGCGTGCCATAGGCCAGCGCCTGTTCCGAATGGAATGTACCTTGTTTGCCGGTAAATCCCTGACAAATAACTTTGGTATTTTTATTAACGAGTATGCTCACTGGGTCTCATCTAATTAAAATAGGATAAATTACATCCCGTGTATATAACCGTCACGTTCCAGCCGTAACAGAATTTTCTGTACGGCCTCATCCACACTGAGCTCGGATGTATCCAGCATGACTTCAGGGTGTGGCGGCACTTCATAGGGATCACTGATACCAGTAAATTCTTTCACAAGCCCGGCACGCGCTTTGGCGTACAGCCCCTTGCGATCACGGCCTTCGCATACTTCAATAGAAGTGCATATAAAGGTTTCGAAAAAGCCACCTAATGGTTCAATCATTTCACGCACCGCCTGCCGCGTGGCCGCATATGGTGCAATTGGGGCACAAATCGCAACACCTCCGTGTTTGGTAATTTCACTGGCGGCATAGCCGATACGCCGTACATTAATATCACGATGCTCTTTGGAGAAACCTAATTCGCTGGACAAATTTTTTCGCACCAGATCACCATCCAGCAATGTAACATTGCGCCCGCCCATTTCGAGGAGCTTAATCATCAATGCTTTGGCAATAGTTGATTTACCTGCGCCTGACAGGCCGGTAAAAAAGATCGTCAAGCCACGCTGGCTACGCGCAGGCTGCGCTTTGCGCAACGCCTGTAATACAGCGGTATAAGAAAACCACGAGGGTATCTCCAGGCCTTCGGTTAAACGACGCTGTAACTCCGCCGCTGAAAAATCAATAATGCGCGCTCCTCCAGGTACATCGTCTCTGGGCATATGCTGAGCGCGATCTTCAACGTAAACCAATGGCGGCATCACTATAAGCTCTACACCAATCTCTTTCTGGTACTCTGCAAAACTGCTTTTCAACTCATCCCGATGGATCCCGGTCGGTATATCACGCTGATCAATAATCAGGTGCGTACAGCCATGATTGCGATACACTATTGCATGCCACAACAATTCACGCACACCCGCTGTGCGCAGCGTGAGTGGCAACAGCGCCAAGGTGGTAGTGGAGGCAGGATAATGCGGCATTACTGCCTGATAACAATGCATCTGGTTATGATAGCCCAGAGTGTCAGAGCGAATTGTGCTCATTACTGGACTGATCAGTAAACTGGCTTGATGTTCTGCGGCGGTGCGCTGTGTAAAATCATGTTCGGCACGATGCAGCGCCCGCTGTGTTTTGAATGCCGCCACACGTTGCCAGCCATGCCGTATAAAAAAATCACGCAGTGCCTGCGGCGTCATCCACAAAGACGCATAATCATGGTGCACTGGCGGGGCAACACCCTGCAACTCACCGCCCAGATAATGAGTGCGTGCAGATTGCGTTAAACCTGTCACATTTGAGCGTGTTTCCTGTTGATCAGCTTCCCAAATATCCCCCACTGTCAGCACCGCCAGCATGAATCCTTCCAGATCACGCAGGGCAACACGAGTACCAGGATTTAATGATGCTGCGGTGTTGGCGTGGATATCGAGCATGATGGGCATGGGCCAGAATGTGCCATTAGCAAGGCGCATGTCTTTCAAGACACTTTCGTAATCGGCACGGCCCATAAAACCGCGTAGCGGTGAATAGCCACCATTCAGCAACAATTCCAGATCACAGGTTTGCCGATGATCAAGATCAATAGAAGGAAACTCAACCGAGGCACGCTTCAATTCTTCGGCCTGTTCTGGGCTCACCATCAGACTGACCAGGTTCATTAAGTTAATTCCTGCCATAGGTATCCTGGAATCGTACAATATCATCCTCGCCGAGGTAGGCCCCGGACTGCACTTCAATCAATTCGAGGGGTATCGCACCGGGATTTTCGAGGCGATGTTTTTCGCCAATCGGAATATAGGTGGATTGATTTTCAGTCAACAAAAACACTTCTTCGCCACGTGTTACTCGCGCTGTGCCACGTACCACAATCCAATGCTCTGCACGATGATGATGCATCTGCAAAGAAAGTGTGGCGCCTGGATTCACGATAATACGTTTGACCTGAAACCGTTCACCGCTGTCTATACCATCATAACTGCCCCACGGACGCGACACTTTACGATGCAACAAATGTTCTGAACGGCGGTTATTTTTCAGATGGGCAACAATCTGCTTTACGTCCTGCGCCTGATCTTTATGCACCACCAATACCGCATCGGATGTTTCAATCACCACCAGATCATTCACGCCAACACATGCCAGAAAACGATGCTCTGCAACCAACAGGGTATTCTGCGTTTGATGCGCAAATACATCACCGCGTGTGACATTACCCTGCGCATCTTTTTCGCTCACATCCCATAATGCTGCCCACGCGCCCACATCAGACCATCTTGCGTCCAATGGCACAACAGCGGTTTTTTCTGCCATGGAGTTTTCGCCATTTACAGTGAGCTTCTCCATCACGGCATAATCAATTGAATCAGAGGGACAAGTCAGAAATGCTGTTTTATCTACACGATAAAAATCATGATCGTTTTTACCGCGCTGATAGGCGACTTCACAGGCTTCTACCATGGCGGGCTGAAACTGCAACAGCTCCTGCATCCACACCGATGCCTTCATCATGAAAATACCGCTGTTCCATAAATATTCGCCCGAAGCCACATACCTCTCTGCACTCCCCACATCCGGTTTTTCAACAAAGGTGGCAATCTGGCAGGCACCGGATTTGCCGTGTGCCTTAATAGCAACGCTATGCTTAATATCGACGCTTTCCTTGATAGCCGCACCTTGCTTGATATATCCATATCCCGTTTCTGCCCGGCTGGGTACAATACCGAATGTTACAAGACGGCCTTGCTCAGCTAATATCGCGCCTTCCACTACAGCGCGCTGAAAAGCAACCGTGTCTTGAATAATATGATCGGCGGGCATAACCAACAAAACAGGATCGCGCTGGATTGCATTGTGTTCCGCATGAACGGCGGCTAATGCTCCCAATGTCAACGCTGGAGCCGTGTTACGACCCGTCGGCTCGAGGATGATCGCCGCTGGCTTTGCACCTATTTGCCGCAACTGCTCAGCGACCAGGAACCGATGTTCCTCATTGCATACGATTAAAGGCGCCAGAATCACATCCGTTGCGGCGAGATGCGCCTGCAAGCCTTGCAAACGCAGAAGCGTTGATTGCAACATGGTATGATCACCTGCCAAAGCCAATAATTGCTTGGGATAATGCTCGCGGGACATCGGCCAAAGGCGCGTACCAGAACCGCCAGACAAAACAAGTGGTTGAATATACATATTATTTCCCCTCAACGAATCCCTAGCTGTCAACTGGTTATGATAACAGCATTAAATTATATAAGATAACTGGATGTATTATCCCAGGTTATTGAAAAATAAAGGGTGTCCTCTAAATGTCTGTGCCGGGGCCCCAAAATGGCGCTACGAGGCTTGGGGCCATAGAGGCATATGATACGCGCGGATTTATACCGGTGTATTACAATGCACATGAAACAATAGCATTGTGAACCCTAGGCAGATTACCCTGTCTTAATGTTTCGTATGGCAATCAGGCCTCCGAGGTGTTGTGAACTTACAAAACTCTCTCCTGGCATGTCTGCTCGCATGCGGTATCAGCCTGCCGTTGCCGAGTTTCGCCCTGGATCTGCCGAATATGGGAGATACCTCTGGCGCCATTGTATCCCCAGACGAAGAACGTCATCTGGGCGAAGAACTCATGCGCCGTATTCGTCAGTCATTGCGACTCATTGAAGATCCCGAAATCACGGAGTATATCCAGTCCCTAGGCTATCAGCTTGTTGCCAATAGTGACACCCCCGCTCAGGATTTTACTTTTTTTGTTATTAACGATACATCAATAAATGCTTTTGCAGCGCCGGGAGGGTTCATTGGCATTAATAGTGGCCTGATTCTCACTACCGAATCCGAGAGCGAACTGGCCTCTGTGATGGCTCACGAAATCGTACACGTAACACAACGCCACCTGGCGCGGGCTATCGAAAAAGCAAACAAGATGAACCTGCCTGCCACTGCCGCATTGATCGCGGCCATAATCCTTGCAGGGAAAAACACCCAGCTTGGTCAAGCGGCCATTATGACCTCTATGGCAGGCAATACGCAAAACCAGCTGAATTTTACACGCGCACATGAACAAGAGGCCGATCGCCTGGGCATGGAAATCCTGGCCGATGCCGGTTTCAACCCGCAGAGCATGCCCACGTTTTTTGAAAAGTTGCAGCAAGCCAGTCGCTTTTATGATAACCGCCTGCCTGAATTATTAAAAACACATCCAGTAACATTGTCGCGTATTGCCGACTCACGTAACCGCGCCGAACAATATCCAGTAAAAAAGAAATTTATGGAGAATGACGCCTATCGTTTAATTCAGGCAAAATTACGTGTTCTCAGCAGTGAAAATCCCACTATTTATATCAAAGATTTTGAGAACATAACCAAGAGGAACCGCGCCACCATTAAAGGCCAAGGTACCGATCATGAGTATTATGGTTACGCACTGGCGTTGCTTGCCGCTAATCGTTACGGCGAAGCCCGTATGCAAATAAACAAGCTCCTGGCAAAAGACCCAGGGAAAATTCCATATATTATTGTCCTGGCAAAAGTGGAGATGGCTGACAAACATCTTTCCGAAGCGTTACAAAACTTAAGCGCGGCACTTGATCTGTATCCCCACAACCATCCTTTAACAGTGGTGTATGCTAATGCACTTATGGAAAGTGGACAAGCCGGGGCGGCCCGAATACTTTTGAAAGAACACGTGCGCCGCATTTCCAAAGACCCGACACTGTACGCATTACTGGCCCGTGCTGAGGTTGATGCTGGATACAAGGCGAACTCCCACCAGTCACTTGCCGAATATTATTATTTAAGTGGCGAAACCCACTCTGCAATTGAGCAACTCAATATCGCTTTACGCCTGACTCAAAACAAGGATTTCTATCGCACCTCACGTATTGAAGCGCGCCTTAAGCAACTGCAAGCGTATATGGTAGCAACGGAAAAACGCTGACCATTCTCAGCGAACCGCCTGCCGTATTTCATTTTCGACCTTATGCCGGGTGCGCGCAAAGTCCACGTCGGTAAGATGCAGGAGATCCGTCACTTTGCGTACCAGATGTTCTTCATGTTTATCTTTGTGCCTATCCGCAAAGGCAATACGCCACATCATTTCCAGCACGTGCCGCTTTTGTTCAACGGAAAAGTGCCGGTCAATAAGGCTGGTGAATTGATACAGTGATGTGGCATCATCCGCTTCTTTCTCGGCGAGACGCACCAGCTCCGTGGTTTCTTGCACAGTCAGGGCAAAAATACGTTGCACGGCTTCGACAACGCTTGTGCGTTCATGATCATGCACATCAAAATCTGCCCGACTCGTTTCAATCAGAAGTGCAGCAGTCGCCAAACGCAAGGCATGCTCCGCACCAGCATTATTATTTCCCCCGCTTGCAGGCTGAAGATGTGTCTCAAAAAATTCGCGAATGGTTTTTAACATAAAATTTCCTTTCAAAATGAATCTATCAACAAGCTCTTCACCGTAAAGTAAGGAGCAGAACGCCGAGAAATACAAGACTCAAGCAAAACTGCGCTGGCATTCTCAGGTGTTAGCTGTGATTCACAATTTCTTAAGATTAAACTTCTTTACGTCCGGCAAAAGCATACTGCAACGTCCCACCATCCACATATTCAAGCTCACCCCCCAGCGGCATGCCATGCGCGATGCGCGTGGGTTTGATACCCCGCTTACGTACCATTTCAGCAATGTAATGCGCGGTAGCCTCACCTTCGACAGTTGAATTAGTTGCCAGTATGACTTCTGTAATTACGCCAGTGTCAAGATTCACTATTAATTGCTCCAGCCCAATTTCACGCGGCCCAATTCCATCCAAGGGTGATAAATGACCCATCAACACAAAATACAAGCCTTTATAGGTGCCCGAACGCTCTATGGCCTGCACGTCACCTGGCATTTCTACTACACATATACACGTGTGGTCACGGGCACTGTTAGCGCACAGACGGCATATTTCCAGCTCGGTCAAGGTACGGCAAGAAGCGCAATGGCCGACGTTATCTGCCGCCACAGACAAAGTCTGTGCCAAACGCCGCGCCCCCGCACGGTCGCGCTCTAACAAATGAAATGCCATGCGTTGTGCTGATTTGGGGCCTACCCCCGGTAAACAGCGTAGGGCAACAATCAACTGGCCAATCAGGGAATCGTCAATCACAGGAAATATTTAGGCATGATGTTTTATAAATACGGGTTAAAACGGCATCTTGAAGCCTGGCGGCAAACTCATGCCGGAGGTCATGCCTGCCATTCTTTCCTGCGATCGTTTCTCGACCTGGCGCACTGCATCATTCACAGCAGCCGCGAACAAATCTTCCAGCATATCCTTATCATCTTTCATGAGACTGGGGTCAATGCTCACACGCTTCACATCATGTCGGCCAGTCATTATTACGCTGACCATCCCGCCCCCGGATTGACCGGTGACCTCCAGATTCGCCAGTTCCTCCTGGGCTTTTTGCATGTCTTCCTGCATTTTCTGCGCCTGTTTCATCAGGTTACCAATGCCACCTTTCATCATTGTAGTTACCTCACGTGGTTGATATAAGTTAAAACCATTACACCGGCTGAATTGACTCTGGCACTACGCGCGCATTGAACGCTTCCTGCATGGCTTTGATGTTTACATCATTGGCAATTGTCTGTACCGCCGCCTGATGCCGATCCGTCTCGCGTTGCTCTTGTATCACGGCAGGCGTTTCGGCGTGGGGCGTACCAACATCAATAACCAGGCGCGTCGGCTTCCCAAAATACTGGCTGAGCGCCTGCTGCAAACGCTCTTCAATTTTTTTGTTGCGCAGCGAAAGGTGCGCGGGAGCCAATGTCAAATATACACTGTCTGCGTCGTGCTTTTTGAGCGCACAATGCGTTGCCAGTTGGCGTGCCATACCTTCAAGTTTCAGTGCTTCAACAATATTGCTCCATCCCATGCCTGCCGCTACCAATAAGGGGGCACCAGGGGGTGGCGCTGATATCGTGAGAACTGTTGTACCCTTGGCAGATTTTGCGGGGGATGGCAGCGGCGCGATCGCAGCGGCGGAGTGCGTAACAGCACCCACTCCTGTCGCTGGTGTAACAGCCGTCATTTTAGACATGGCAGTGCCACTTTCAGGCGTCAATAGAGGTGCTTTGGACACGACGATAGCCGGCGGCACTGCCATCACCGCACTGCCATCGACTGGACGGAATGCCAGCATGCGCAGCAATACCATTTCCAGGCCACTGCGCGGATCAGGCGCCAAAGCGAGGTCACGTCGGCCAATCAATCCAATCTGATAAAACAACTGCACATCTTCCGCTGATATCTGCGCTGCCAGCCGCATCACCGCATCACTATCACTCAAGCTGCTATCTACTGCAGAGGGAATCACCTGAGCCAACGCAATGCGATGCAGTAATGACACCAGTTCTGCCAGCACGTCTACAAAATCCGGTGACTGCTCTGCCACACTGTTGATTTCCTGCAATACCGCCTGTGCATCGTGCGCCGCCAAAGCCTCGGCTAATGCCACCACCTGACCCTGTTCAAGCGTCCCCAGCATGGCGCGCACGTCCGCTTCGTACACCGTGCCCCCGCCATAGGCAATCGCCTGATCTAGCAGGCTCAGCGCATCACGCATACTGCCATCAGCGGCGCGGGCAATCTGTGCCAAAGCAACTGGCTCACTGACAATACCTTCTTCACCCAGAATAAAGGCCATCTGCTGGGTGATC
>JBKJTS010000047.1:0-4024 GCA_046590885.1 Gammaproteobacteria bacterium | reverse complement strand
AGTTTGGCGGCAGCGGTTTTGTTGTAGTGGGTTTGCTCGAGGGCTTTCAGGATGGTGTCTTTTTCGATGTTGCCCAGGTAGGGGTCGAGAGATAATGGTGTGCTGGTATTATTTATTCCCTTTTCTGCGACAGGGGTTGCAGCAACACCTTCTATAGAAGCCTGCTGCTGGGGCAGATGCAAATCGGTGGACTGGATAGTGTTGCCTTCACACAAGGTGATGGCACGCTCCAGAATATTTTCCAGTTCGCGCACATTGCCGGGAAAAGGGTAATGCACCAGCAGGTCGATGGCGTCGGCAGACAGTATTGGCGGTGGTGTGTTGGCTTGCTGCTCTGTATGTGCTTGTGCTTGTTTACACAATCGCTGCAAAACATGTTCTGCCAGTTGCGGGATATCCTGCGCACGTTCGCGCAAACTGGGGGCGTGCAGCTCAATAACATTGATGCGATAAAAAAGGTCTTCGCGGAACGCGCCGCCTTTCACCAGTGCTGTGAGATTTTTGTGAGTGGCGCTGAGAATGCGTACATCTACTGATGTTTCTTGTTGCGCACCTATGGGCCGCACGGCTTTTTCCTGTATAACCCGCAATAACTTTACCTGCATGTGTAAGGGCAGGTCGGCTACCTCATCGAGAAACAGCGTGCCGCCATGGGCGGCCTGGAACAGGCCGTCTTTATCGCTGTTTGCGCCAGTGAAACTGCCTTTTTTATGGCCGAAAAATTCGCTTTCCATCAAGTGCTCGGGAATCGCGCCACAGTTGACGGGTACAAAAGCCGCGTCGGCGCGTGGGCCTTTGTCATGAATCAGGCGCGCGATAAGTTCCTTGCCGGTGCCGGACTCGCCGCTGATATACACGGGGGCCTGGCTACGTGCCAGCTTGGCAATGGTAGTGCGTATCGCCTGCATGGGTGCAGAGTCGCCCAGTAACACATGGCGTGACCGGCGCTCCTTAACAGGAAAGTCCTGCGAGGGGTTGGAAAGCTTCAGTGCAGTAGTAACGAGATTGCGTAATACATGCAAGTCTAACGGCTTGGAAACAAAATCGAACGCACCTGCCTTGAGTGTGCTAACCGCAAGTTCCATGTTGCCATGGGCGGTGATTACAGCCACTGGCACGTTGGGGTGATGGCTCTGGATGTATTGCACCAGATCAACGCCACTGCCATCCGGCAAACGCATGTCGGTAATGCACAGATGAAACAAATCACCCGCTGCACGCCCCGCTGCGAGTAAAGCATACGCCTGGGCCAGATTTTCAGCGGCACGTGTTTCTATGCCCATGCGCCCCAGAGTAATATCCAGCAATTCACGAATGTCGGGTTCATCGTCTACTATCAGGGCAAGATATTGGCTCATCATGCCACCTGCTTGCGGCGCGGATCAGCAAATGTGATGCGAAAACAATTACTATTGTTTTCTTGAGTGTTTGCGTTACGTGCTACCTGATAATTGAGGCGCGCCTGATTGCATTCACATAACTCACGGCAGATATATAAGCCCAACCCAGTTCCTTGTGGGGTAGTGGTAAAAAAGGGTTCAAAAATATGCTCCGCAACCTCTTTGCCAATGGCGGGACCACGGTCGATGACATCCAGAAAGGGATGAGGTGAATCTGCCATGATACCGCTGCGTAAGCGAATTGCCGGTTCGCCACTAACAGGGGTTTTTGTGGCATGACGTAACGCGTTATCGCATAGATTCCACAGAATTTGATGCAACTGGCTGGGATCTATCCGCACGTGAAGATCGCGCGGTTTGACCTCCACAGTGAAAAGGGCAGGAGTGGTCATTTGCGTGCGGCTAAATTCATCTATAAATTCTTCAAGCCAGTCTTGCAGCATAAAATCCTGTGGATGCGAGCGTGCACGGCGGCTTAACTGCAGTATATTTTCAATGATGGTATTTACGCGCCGCGTCTGGTCACTGATGATTTGAATAAACCGCGCATCGCTGGCATCACGCGCCGGTGACTCACCTAATAATTGACCAGCATGGCTGATAGCACCTAACGGATTGCGAATTTCATGCGCAATGCTGGCAGTGAGACGCCCCAGCGAGGCCAGCTTCATTTGTTGTGCCTGCTGTGCCAGCGCGGCGATATCTTCCAGAAATATAAGCGTGCCTGATGCGGCATCGGTGCCCATGTGCGCAAAGCGAGGCAACAGGGTAGCCGCAGTTTGCGAAGGGCTGAATTCCTGAGATTCAAGTTGCAGACCGTCACGCCAGTCACGCCATTGTTCGGCTAACACAGGACACAGCTGAGCTATAAGTTGATGTGACTGATGTGCTTCAATATTGTCCTTCGCAGCCCCGGCACTTAACAAATGGCGTGCGGATTCATTAATCAGCCGCACGTTTTCCTGCGCATCGACCACCAGCACGCCAGTCTGCATGCGCTGAATAATATACTTCGTCAACTGCTGCATGTTGGCGAGATCAACGCCGCGCTGCGCCGCCAGGGTTTCGCTGGCGCGGATGCGCTCTGCCAAGGTGTGGGTTAACCATGCGGTTGCAAAGAAGGCAGCTCCCAGTAAACCTGCCTGGGCATAGTTACCCCCCAGATCCGGATCCAGCAAGTACGCACGCACCTGTTCAGCCAATACCATCAAGCTGGCTGCCGCCGCAAAGAAAATGGCGGTGCGTCCTGGCATCAAAATACTGCCACCGGCGACAGACACCAGCAATAACATACCCAGTCCGCTGGTAATGCCCCCGCTGGCATGCATCAGCACGGTGACGATAAAGATATCCACTAATACCTGCGCATAGACCTGAACACCAAAGCGCGGCCAGCGCCCATACATACCGACGGTGCTGAGCATGCTGAAAACCAGATAGATAAGGCTGGTAGCCAAAAATAGCTCTGGGGTGCGCATTCCCAGTGAGTGGGATTCAACCCCTGCCAGAGGCAGGGTAACAAACAGCGCGGCAATGACCATGCGATAGCCATTTAGCAGTTTCAACAGTCCCCAGGCGCCGGAAAAGTCGGAGGGTGCCGCGCCCGCGCGCGGCGGCACACTATTGTCGGGCATCACTGTGGCGGGCGTGTCGGTGTCGGCAAACATTTCTGGCAAATTCCGTTTGGGTGGGCGGGTTTATGGTGCCGTAAGAAAACACTGATTA
Source organism: Gammaproteobacteria bacterium (assembly GCA_046590885.1). Taxonomy (GTDB): domain Bacteria; phylum Pseudomonadota; class Gammaproteobacteria; family Ga007554. The sequence goes on along the minus strand of JBKJTS010000047.1, from coordinate 899 downwards.
AACATAAATACTGTACTTGTCATTTCGAACGCAGTGAGAAATCTTCTCTCGCTGAGATGATAGTGAGGTTTGTATGCAATATTTTCTCACTGTGTTCGAATTGACAACGCTTTAGCGTTTCACCAGTATTATCGGCTCGCATCCAGCAAGCCTTTATTGAGATAGCCAGCCATTAATATCGGAAAACATTACATTTTTTCTTGTTACCGAAACTATAAAATCATAAATTATTGATTTTATAAGTAAAATAATCATAGCTCGGCAGGTCGACGATGCCGCGGCCTCCACATCTGTCAGTCGCTGCCTGCAAGATGCGGGTAGGTGTACTGCGTATTACTCGATCCAGTTGATAGTCGGTAGCGAACCATTCAGCGGGTGTTTGCAGGGATTTTCGACCAGGATGCGGCGAATAGCAATGTTGTCGTAGGTCGTGCCGCTCAACGCCGAACGCGTCACCCCAGCGGTGTTGCGCAGGGCCTCGAACAGGGTGCGCCGCCTGTGCGTCGAGTACTTTGCGCGTGATCTGGGCGTCCCGCTTGGGGAATCGAAAACGCGAGCGGAAGTGCGCTTACTAATATGAATAAGCGGAATTGCTTGATGATACCCCTGTCTTCTTAAGTCAAACATTCGTGGAAAACTAAACCTGGTGCTCCACCGGAAGATAGATGTGCTGCGGATGCGGATGGCGCAGAAAATCATGGTGCGAGATATGCCATGCATAAGCGCCAGCATACGGGAACAGCAACAGATCGCCGACCCGCAATTGCGCGACTGGCGTATCGCTGGCGAGTACGTCTTTCGGTGTGCAGAGCTGGCCGACCACGGTGACGGCGCGCGCCCGTACCGCAGGACGGCGATAAGCGCGCTGCCAGTCTTCTACCGGTAAGACCCGGAACGGA
>JBKJTS010000271.1:0-17521 GCA_046590885.1 Gammaproteobacteria bacterium | reverse complement strand
AGTGAAAAACACTACTAGAAAGGCCACCACGGGCTATTAAAGAAGCGCGCCAGCCAACCCGAGGTGTTGGCATCTGCAATTGAACCTTCACCGGCATAGCTTATTTTTGTGTCTGCTATCAGCGTTGACAACACAGTATTATCACGTTGAATATCAAGGGGGCGCACAATGCCCGAGAACCGCACATATTCATTGCCTTGATTTATCGCCAGCATTTTTTCACCGCGCACCACCATGTTTCCATTCGACAAGACTTCAGCCACTGTGACGGTAATGCGGCCATTCAGACTATTGCTCTGATTGCTGTCGCCTTCGCCGGCAAAATTCTGATTTGAATTTAAAGCCGCGCTCAAGTTATTGCCGTTATTATTTGCCAGTGGAATCAATCCCGAAGCATTAAATTGCAGGGGTGAACCCAGAATTATGGGAGCGGAAATATCTACGCCCGTTTTTTTCTTAGATGAAGTGCCAGCCTTTTTACTGGCATCGGTCTTTTCCACCAGCACCACCGTCAAGATGTCGCCTACCCGACGCGCTTTAAGGTCTTCAAACAAGGACATGCTATAGCCTGCTTGATAAATGGCACCTTGGCTTTTCTTAGAAGGAATGGGTGCCACCGGAGGGGCAGGTGCGAAAGCGGGGTCGCTCTGCATTGGGATGGTTCCACAGCCCGATAACATCAAACCTATCAATATAGCTACCTTTTTAGTGGCTCGATGTGTATTGATGCCTATCATTAACTCGTTCCTCGCCTGACCAAAAACAGTTCTCTACAGAAAACATGCAAGATTTCTGCCAAACTATCTCTACAGGTTATTAGTCACGTATTGCAGCATTTGATCAGCCGCCGCAATTGCTTTGGAATTCATCTCATAGGCACGTTGGGCTTCAATCATATTTACTAGCTCCGCAACAATATTGACGTTAGAACTTTCCACCGACCCCTGTGCCAGTGTGCCCAAGCCAGATGTACCAGGATTACCTGCCTGCGGAGAACCACTCGCCGCGGATTCCAAGTAGAGATTCTGGCCCATCGCCTGCAATCCGACTGGATTGATAAAGTCTGCCAATTGCAATGATCCTACCTGCGTCGGCGCAGCCGAACCCGGCAGGCGCACGCCCACCGTCCCATCGCTGCCTATGCTAATGCTTTGTGCACTGTCGGGAATACTAATGGCGGGCTGTACCACATAGCCATTGGCAGTCACCACTTGTCCCTGCGAATTTACTTGAAATGAACCGTCCCGGCTGTACGCCAGGCTACCGTCGGGCAGCAGCACCTGAAAAAATCCACGCCCCTGAATGGCGACATCCAGCGTATTACCGGTTTGAACGACATTACCTTGGGTAAATAATTTTTCCGTTGCCACGGTACGCACGCCCGTACCCAGCATTAAGCCGGACGGATGTACCGTGTCCTGCGATGTTTGCGAACCTACTTGACGAATGTTCTGATAAAATAAATCTTCAAACACTGCCCTGCCCTGCTTGAATCCTGTGGTATTCACGTTTGCCAGGTTGTTAGCAATCACCGCCATGCGGGTTTGCTGGGCATCTAATCCGGTTTTAGCAATCCATAACGCGGGGTTCATAGTGGTATTCCTCTGCTTTTTTGTTAAGGAAGCTCTGAATAAATCCATCCGGGACTTATCAGAACATGAAAATCAAGTACGTAGTTTTTTCTTTTCTTCATTTGTAAAACACTTTCGTGTTTGAAAAATGAAAGCTAACTGATTCTCATCATTTGGGTAGCGGCCACATCATTGTCCTGGGCCACGCGCATCATCTTGATCTGGGTTTCGTAATGCCGGCTCAGTTCAATCATTTTTACCATGGCCTCTACTGCATTAACATTGCTTGATTCCAACACTCCACCTGCCAGACTTACAGTAGCGTCAGGCGGCGCATCTCCCCCTTGCCCATTGTTAGAACCCTTCATGCGCATTAAGCCATCCACGCCTTTTTCCATATCGCGCGCCAAAGGGTTAACCAGCTTGATTCTGTCAACAACTGCCAAGGCACTCGGGGCCTGGCCAATCGGTAAAACTGAAATAGTGCCGTCTGCACCAATTTCTATTTTCTCAAAGGGCGGCACCGCAATTGGGCCTCCATTCCCCATCACCGGGTGTCCTGCACCGGTTTCCAGTTGGCCATTAACTGATACCCGTAAATCACCTGCACGCGTATAGGCTTCACTGCCATCCGGAGCTTGCACTGCAATCCATCCTTGGCCGTTCACTGCCACATCCAGTTCGCGGCCAGTGGTCGTGAGTGCCCCAGCTGACATATCTGTGCCCGGGCGTTCCGTCACGGTATAAACACGGCTGGGATATCCTGGGCCAAATACGGGCATACTACGAAATGCGTCGAGATCAGCGCGGAATCCCGCTGTGCTTACATTCGCCAGATTATTATTATTGACAGCCTGCGCCAGCATAATCTGCTTCGCACCTGACATTGCCACATACAACATACGGTCCATACATCACCCCATTACATCAATGCTACTTAACGAATATTAATGATGGTTTGTGTTACAGCATCGGCAGTGGTAATCACCTGCGCATTCGCCTGAAAGTTACGTTGCGCAGTAATCATCTGCACTAACTGCTCGGTTAGATCCACATTCGATCCTTCCAATGCGCCCGACTGTATCAAGCCTACACTACCACTACCTGGCTGACCTACTAACGCCGTACCCGAGTCAAACGTTTCGGCCCATGCCGTCGCCCCCAACTGCCGCAAGCCTTGTGTATTGCTGAAATTCGCTAGGGCTACCTGACCCAACGCCCGCGACTGGCCATTGGTGTAACGCGATTGCACAATACCAGTATCATTAATGTCTATTCCACTAAGCCGTCCTGTTGCATAACCATCCTGCGTCAATGCATTAACACTAAATGGACTGCCGAACTGCGATACCGTCGCGTAATCAACATCGAATGATAAATTGGCTGCACCTGTCAGCGGATTAACCGCGCTATAATCAACTTTCAGGGTTCCGGCTGCTGATGGCGTCACTGATGTGAGAACACCGTTATTTGAGAAATTTAACCGGGCAGGTTGTCCTGCCACATTACCCGTCGGCAACACCTCAACCGGCGCACCAGCGCTATTGGTGAGCCACAGATGCGTTTCCCATTCATTAGCATTCGTGTCCTTGCGGTAATACATGGTACCCAGCAACGGATTTCCCAACGAATCAAAAACAGTTAATGCAGTTGAGTTGTTATAACTGGTGGGATCTGTTCTATCAAATACAGGCAATGCTGGGTAAGGGGCAAAAGTTTTAGCATTGGCATTCAGATTAGCTGCGATATTAATACCTGTGGTCGCCTGTGGTGCGATATCCGCTGTGCTAAGCTGCAAATCTCCGCGCGACCCAGTGATGTTGCCTCCCATGTCAGCAAGGTAAGCAGTCAATCGCTGATTCTCGCTATTAACAATAAAGCCATTTCTATCAACCTGAAAAGCTCCGGCACGGGTGTATGCAGGAATACCCCCGTCATTCAATATAAAGAAACCCTGGCCATTCACCGCCAGATCAAGGTTGTTGTTAGTAAAACCAATGTTCCCCTGGCTGAATTGTTGTGCTACCGTCGTCACGCGCACACCACTACCAATCGCATTCTGAGAAACGCCCAGATTGCTGGTGGCATATACATCACCAAATTCAACGCGTGATTTTTTAAATCCTGTGGTACTCGCATTGGCGACATTATTACCAATCGCCTTCAACTCTGCTGCAGCAGCATTAATCCCACTTAAAGCTATTTGGAACGGCATATTGTTGTGCTCCTCTTAAAAAATAAAATCATCCTAAAGAAGGCGACTGAACTGTAGTGAATCGCCATTTTAAGGATCACATGATTTGACGAACTTTTGACATCTCCAAGGAACCGAGACCAGCCAGATTGAGTGTTGACTCTTGCCCCCCCCGACCCAACGTGACACTTTCAACTCTCGCAGCTACTAATGTATCAACTGCCTGCACTTTTCCATCAACCATCGCGTTAGCCACTACTTTGTATCTACCTGCCGCCGCTAACTCACCAGAATCTGTCTTACCATCCCACTGAAAACTTGCTAATCCAGTCGCCTGTGGCCCCATGTTCATTAACCTCACTACTTTCCCCGATTGATCCGTAACAGCCAGCGCCACATTTGCTGTACTGGCTGGCAAATCAACCGCACCTAATACCATTTGTCCCGAGGACAACATTGCAGCGTTACCCGGCACCAATGCAGACCGCCCCACCAATGCCGAAGCTTGTAATGCCTGATTGGATTGCATCACTCCCGCCAATTGATTAAAAGATGCCTGCAAATCCTGCAGCCCGGTCACCGAGCTGAATTGCGCCATTTGCCCGAGGAAATCCCCATTTTCCATCGGCTTCATCGGATCCTGATTTTTAAGTTGGGCCACCATCAATTTCAAGAAATCTTTCTGTCCCAGTTTATCTTTCGATGATTCAGCCGCCTGAGCAGTGTTTGCGTTGGAAATCCCCAATTTAGCCAGGATGCTTGCATCAATATTATTTGCCATGTTTTTTCTCCATTACCGATTTGTTACTGGCCAATTCTTAACGTGGCCAGCAATAACTGTTTTGCTGTATTCAATATTTCAACATTGTTTTGATATGAACGTGATGCAGAAATCATATTAGCCATCTGCTCCACTACATTCACATTCGGCAAATAGATATAGCCTTTTTCATCTGCCAGCGGATGGCCGGGCTCATAACGCATTTGCGGATCTTCATTGCTTTCAGTGACACCCACCACTTGCACCCGTGCGGCGGTATCGCTACCAGTTTCCCGATCCAGCAAGGCGGCAAATACCGGCTCACGCGGCCGATATACGCCTGCCTTGTTGCCGCTCACACTCTCGGCATTGGCAAGATTGCTCGCGGTAAGATTGAGGCGCAGTGATTGCGCACTCATCCCTGAGCCGGCAATATCGAATATGTTGAATGACGACATAAATTAATCTCCTCTTATCGCAGTCATCATGGTTTTAATACGGCCACCCAGAAATGTGAGTGCGGCCTGATACTGGATCGCGTTACGGGTGAATTCAGCCTGTTCCACTTCGGCATTAACAGTATTGCCATCGAGCGAGGATTGATTCGGCATGCGGTACATCACCAATCCCATCGCCTCTATGTCAGAGTCCTCACCCAGATGCCCTACCTGGGTACGCTTCAAGCTACCTGCGCCCGCCTGAGCCAACACGCCCTGACCCGACTCCAGGGTCGACTGAAGCGCTGCTTTGAAATCAATATCCCGGGATTTGTAGTTGGGTGTATCTGCATTGGCCAGATTCGCGGCCAGCATTTCTGCGCGCCGAGCATGCAAGGCCAATGCTTGGGGGAAAATTCCTAGGGCAGAATCAATGTTGAACGGCATGATAGATCCTTTCTTGTGAGCTCGTGCCCAAGAAAATGCATCTTTCATGCCATAAAAATAAATACCTTATAAAACAATTATTTAATTAAATTATTTGATAAAAAAAGCAGAGGATTGGCAAACTGTTACCGTAAAGCGGCAAGTTTTAGCTGGATTATCAAGGAACGGCACTACTTTGCCCAAAAATAGGTTGGCGTTGCAAAATCCCGTTAAAAATCTCTGATTAGTAATGGGCTTGGGAGGTAATTGATGGAGAATGAGCTAATTTCAGATATCCATTGAAGAAAGGGAATATACGGCTGCGCCAGTCCCCATGCAGGCTTGAGTGGCAGGTTTACCTTAAGTTAGGATTCAAAATGGCTCCCCGGGACGGACTCGAACCGCCGACCCAGTGATTAACAGTCACTTGCTCTACCGACTGAGCTACCGGGGAATAAGGATACAACGTGGACGCGTATAGTACTTGCAGGGCACCCTTGCGGTCAATAGCAGGGACTCCTATAAATTTTCTATAGCCTGTGGCCATGGGGGGGCATCCCCCGTCAGCGTAATAACACCACTCACATTTATGTTAAAATCCCTTTTTTTAAACATTAAATTAATAGAGGACATGCATGCCGTCCAGCGACATGTTACAACGCTTCATTTTTGAAGAAGCGCCTATCCGGGGGGAGATTGTACATCTTGATGCCACTTGGCGGACGGTGCTGGAACGCCGCAATTATCCCCCCGCCCTGCGTAACCTGCTGGGGGAGATGATGGCCGCAGCGGCTCTGCTGTCGGCTACGCTCAAATTTGATGGCGCAATGATAATGCAGATTCAGGGTAACGGGCCGATCAGTCTGCTGGTGGTGGAGTGCACCAGCGCACGCACATTGCGCGCACTCGCGCAATGGCGTGAAGACATACAGCCCGCACCACTTGACCAATTGCTGGGGGATGGTAAGCTGGTGATCACGATTGAGGCGAGCCATAACAAAGAACGCTATCAGGGCATCGTTAACCTTGAAGGTGAAACGATTGCAGAAGTTCTGCAACATTATCTGCTCCATTCCGAACAACTGGACACCCGTTTGTGGCTGGCGGCTAACGACCAGCAAGCGGCAGGGATGTTATTGCAACGTTTGCCGCACGATAGCGATGACGACGCCTGGCCGCGTGTTGGCCATCTGGGGGCGACGATTACTCATCATGAACTGTTAGAACTTCCTGCAACCGAAATCATTCACCGCCTGTATCATGAAGAAGATGTGCGACTGTTTGATAGCGAGCCAGTCAGCTTTCGTTGTTCATGCTCACGCGAGCGTGTTGCGGGGGTGCTGCGTATGCTCGGCCAGGATGAGGTTCAGAGCATTCTGCATGAACAGGGTGCAGTGAGTGTGAATTGCGAGTTCTGCGGCAAACATTATGCGCTGGATCCGATTGACGCCGAGGTGATCTTCGCGGCTTTCGGTGAATTCTCGGGTATCACACCGCCAGCCGTTAAGCATTAAATCTAACCAGGGATAACGATTGGAATCTATTATGACTACCCAAGCCACCCGGCAGCTTGAAACATTTGATAATCCGGTAGCGGGGCGCGATTATACTATTCATATCAGCGTTCCGGAATTTACCTGCCTGTGTCCCAAAACCGGCCAGCCGGATTTTGCAGTCATAGAAATTGCGTATGTACCTCATCTGCGCTGCATCGAGCTTAAGTCGCTGAAACTTTACATCTGGTCATACCGTAATGAAGGTGCTTTTCATGAAGCGGTGACGAATCGCATTCTTGATGATCTGGTGCAGGTATGCGCACCGCATTTTATGCGAATTACCGCCAAATTCAACGTACGCGGGGGTGTTTATACTAACGTGGTGGCAGAACATCGTAACGATGTATGGGTGCCGCCTCCACCGGTGACACTTCCGTGACTGATCTTTATCTTGGCATTGATTTAGGCACCTCGGGTTGCCGCATCATTGCCATAGATAGCGATTGCACGATACAGGGGCAAAGTAGCCGCGCCCTACCCGCTCCATTACGCAATGGCGATGCAGTAGAGCAGGATCCACAGTTGTGGTGGTCAGCGGTGCAGGAAACCCTGCATGACCTGTTAAATTCCATGGCAAAAAAGGATGCGGAACGGATACGCGCCATCGCAGTGGATGGCACTTCCGGCACCCTGCTGCTAACTGACGATGTCGGTCGCCCACTGTGCCCCGCGCTGATGTACCACGATGCACGCAGCACTCATCAAGCTGCACAGATCAAAAACATTGCGCCCCCTGAAAGTGGCGCGCACGGTGCAACCTCAGCGCTGGCAAAACTGCTTTATCTGCACCAGCAGTTTGTTCCAGAATCTATTAAGGCAACGCCACGGCATGCTGTGCATCAGGCGGACTGGGTTATGGGTCAATTTAGCGGCCACTTCGGCATAAGTGATGAGAATAACGCTTTGAAACTCGGGTACGACGCGGTTAAACGCGAATGGCCTACATGGCTGGATAACCTCGGGATCAACAAAAAATTATTACCCGAAGTATTACCACCTGGCACACCGATCGGCACTATTACCACTCAGATTCAACGTGAGTTTGGCCTATCGCCAGACACTCAGGTGGTTACCGGGACTACTGACAGCACTGCGGCTTTTCTTGCAACAGGCGCGCACAGTACGGGCGAAGCGGTGACGTCATTAGGCTCCACGCTGGTAATTAAAATTATTTCACCAAAACCAATCTTCGCACCCACCTATGGAATATATAGCCACCGTCTCGGTGATTTATGGCTGGCAGGCGGCGCATCAAACAGCGGTGGCGCCGTATTACTGCAATACTTCACCCAAGACCAGCTTACAGCCATGACACCGCAGCTACAGCCTGCACAAGCCACGGGGCTGGATTATTACCCGCTACGGGTGCCTGGCGAGCGCTTCCCCGTATGTGACCCTACGTTTGCGCCCCGGTTAACCCCACGGCCTGCCGATGATCTGCAATTTTTCCAGGGCATACTGGAAGGTATCGCTCGCATTGAACAACAGGGTTATCACCGGCTGGTTAAAAGTGGTGCGCCCTACCCAACCGTGATATACACCGCAGGCAGCGGTGCCCGCAACAGGGCCTGGCAAGAAATTCGGCAGCGCATGCTTAATGTGCCGATACACACTGCCAAACAGCAAGACGCCGCTTATGGCGCAGCACTACTGGCGCGGGGGGTTTTCAAATAGTTCACGCTTTTTCTGCAAGCAAGGCTTTTAACTCAGGGATACACGAACCACAATTAGTGCCAGCTTTTAGCGTCTGACCAATCGCTTCGGGCGTGGTGAGCTGGTTTTTGAGTATGGCATCCGTAATAGTATTAACCCCCACCGCAAAGCAAGCACAGACAATCCGGCCTGCATCACTCTGTCCTTTACCCGGACGCCCCGCCAGCAAACTCACGCGCTCTTCAGACGACAACTCATCCCTGGCAAACAATCCTGCCAACCAGGTGCGCGGCGGCAACTCAAACGTCGGCGCAACAAACACGCAGCTTTCCAGGCGATTATTAACGATACGCGCACCCCGATATCGACCCGCCGCTTTATCCAGATAATCTGCCCACTCCACTTTTTCATTAGGCCTACACAGCAAATATCGGGCCCAACGCACCCAATCGGCAGGGGCTTGCTCACCGGCTAATTCATAGCGCCAGAAATCTTTGCCTGCCGCGCTTACCCAATAAGATGTATTCTTAAAATTTAAACGTCGTTGCGACAAAAGAAAACCATGCCAGGCTGGTGTATAGGGTTGAATATGCACCGGCGTATGTTTGGATTCGGGCTGACCGGACACCGGATCGGTGATGGGATTCACCAACGCATCAACCCGCCCGCGATTAGAAAACTGATCCGTCCAATGAATCGGTACAAAGATACTGCCACGCAATTGATCTGTGGTGATTTTAACACGCGCGATCATCTCACCCCAACGGCTGTTAATGCGTGCCAGTGCGCCTTCTTTGAGACCCGCGCGCGTGGCATCCTCAGGATGTAACTCCGCATATGGCTCGGTAATATGCGCAGATAAGCGCGGTGATTTTCCGGTGCGTGTCATGGTATGCCACTGGTCACGTACGCGTCCGGTATTTAAAATAAAGGGAAATTCCACATCAGTGGCATGTGCAGGCGGGCGCGGCGTAATCGCGATAAACCGCGCTTTGCCCGTGGGGGTGTAAAAGCGTCCATCACCAAACAAGCGCTCCGTACCCTGGGGTTGCTGATACGTCACTGGCCATTGTATCGGTGACAGCGCGTCATACCCAGCGCTACCGAGCAATGCCAAGCCACCGATATCAAAATCACGGCTACCCCCATTATTCATGCCAGACAATGCGGCATGCTCAGCAAAAACCTGCGCCGCTGAACCATACTCAAATGAATTAGAAAAACCCATGCGTTTGGCAATTTCTGCAACCATCCACCAATCGGCTTTGGCTTCCCCAGGTGGCGCAAGAAAAGGCCGCTGCCGTGAAATCCGGCGCTCAGAATTAGTTACCGTGCCATCTTTTTCACCCCACGCCAGCGCCGGTAATAAAATATGTGCTTGAGCGGTGGTATCGGTGTTACGCATACAATCAGAGACCACCACTAATTCACATGCCTGTATTGCTTTGCGTACCTGATCGGCATCCGGCAGACTATCGACTGGATTAGTCGCAATAATCCATACAGCTTTGATGCGCCCGTCACCCATCGCCTTGAACATATCAACCGCTTTAAGTCCAGCTTGATCCGCTATTGCAGGAGAGTTCCAAAAATTCTGCACGATTGCGCGGTGCGCGGGATTTTCAAGATCCATGTGTGCAGCCAGCTGAGTCGCCATGCCACCCACTTCACGCCCACCCATTGCATTGGGTTGGCCCGTAATTGAAAATGGCCCCATGCCCGGTCGCCCAATACGCCCCGTCAGTAAATGGCAATTGATAATAGAATTTACTTTATCCGTACCACTGGATGATTGATTTACCCCTTGCGAATAAGCACTTACTACTTTCTCAGTACCGGAAAACCATCGATAAAATAACGCAACGTCCGCTTCTGTCAAACCGCAGGAATGCGCCACAGATTCAATAGAAGATGCGCTGAACATAGCCGCCTGTAGTGCTGCATCCAGCCCTTCAGTATGGGCGTTGATAAAATACGGATTACTATCGCCATTGCCATGCAGGTAAGCCAGTAAACCATTAAACAATAAAGTGTCGGTACCCGGCTTGAGCGGCAAATGTAAATCGGCAATATCGCAGGTTTGCGTACGCCGTGGATCAATGACAACAATTTTAAGATCGGGATTTTGTTTTTTTGCTTGAGTAATGCGCTGAAAAATTACCGGGTGACACCAGGCGGTGTTAGAGCCTACCAGCACAATCAGATTAGCCTGCTCAAGATCGGTATAATTACCAGGAACAGTGTCCGCCCCAAAGGCGCGCTTATGCCCCGCCACACTGGATGCCATACATAGCCGCGAGTTGGTGTCGATATTCGCGGTGCCGATAAATCCTTTTACAAACTTGTTAGCAACATAATAATCTTCAGTGAGCAACTGACCCGATACATACAATGCCACTGCATCCGACCCATGCTCCCGGATAATACGTGTAAAACTTTCCGCGACCACGGTAAGAGCTGTGCTCCAGTCAACACGCGCACCCCGGATTTCTGGATACAACAAGCGGCCATCCAGATCAATGGTTTCGGCCAGCGCAGACCCTTTGGAACAGAGGCGGCCATAATTGGCAGGATGATCACTATCACCGTGAATTTCAACACTGCCATCGGCAGCAGGCGTCACCACGACGCCACACCCGACACCGCAATAAGGGCAGGTGGTCTTTACAGCCTGCATTGTGATTTCACCATGTATCACTGGGGATCACTGTTTAGGGCGTAGACTGCTGCTGTAATGATAAAATGACTACACCATTTTCAATCTTCACTGGATAATAAGGTACGCAACCTATATCGGGAGCCAAGGCTACCCCATTGTCCAGTTCCAGCACCCAATTGTGTAATGGACAGGTGACACGTTTACCATGCACAATCCCCTGTGACAGTGGGCCACCTTTATGTGGACACGCATCACGCAAGGCAAACACTTCGTTTTCTGCCGTGCGGAATACCGCGATATCGCCCTGAGAAGTGCGTACCACGCGCGCGCCTAAACGGGGAATATCTTCCAATACACCCACTTCAACCCAGTCTGTCATTTTATAATTATTTCCAATGTATAAATTCAGCACTTTAATATCAGCGCTTCTTTCAACTAACCATCTTTAATGGAACAAACTCATGTTTTTCCGCATTATGGCTGGCTCGTTCGGCCCACGGATCAATCTGAGCATATTTCTGTGACTCGATAAAACGTTGCTCCAGCAACTTACGACCGGCTGCATCTTCTACCACGCGCTGCTTAACATAGTCCAGGCCCACTCGCTCAATCCAGGGCGCGGTACGTTCCAGGTAATGGGCATCTTCACGGTAGAACTGAATAAAGGCATAGCAATATTCTTCCACCTCAGCGTCGGTTGTGACTTTGCATAGCAGATCTGTAGCGCGTATTTTTACCCCGCCATTGCCACCTACATGCAATTCCCAACCCGATTCGACAGCCACCACACCAAAGTCTTTAATGGTTGCTTCAGCGCAGTTACGCGGGCAACCCGATACCGCCATTTTGAACTTATGCGGCATCCATGAACCCCAGGTGCGCTTTTCCAGCAGCACCCCCATGCTGGTAGAATCCTGTGTGCCAAACCGGCACCATTCTTTGCCAACACAGGTTTTTACAGTACGCAATCCTTTGGCATACGCATGACCAGACACCATACCCCCTTTATTCAGGTCTGCCCATACCGCCGGTAAATCTTCTTTCTTCACGCCGAGCAAATCTATACGTTGTCCACCTGTGACTTTTACGGTAGGGATTTTGAATTTATCCACCACATCGGCGATAGTGCGCAATTCATTGGGTGTAGTCAGTCCACCCCACATGCGGGGGACAACGGAATAAGTGCCATCTTTCTGGATATTTGCATGCGCACGTTCATTAATAAAACGTGATTGCGGATCATCTTTATATTCAGCTGGCCACGCGCACAGCAAATAATAATTCAAGGCTGGCCGGCACGAGTGACAACCGTCGGGTGTATGCCATTTCAGTTCACGTATAACATCGCCAACAGAGATAAAGTATTTTTCACGTATCGTCTTGCGAACTGTAGCGTGCGTTAATTCAGTGCATTTACATAGTGGCTTGTCTTTGGGCGCGGCAGAATACCCCCCGCCCAATACCGATGCCATGATTTGTTCTACCAAACCCGTGCAAGATCCACATGAAGACGAAGCCTTAGTGTGCATGCGCACTTCATCCAAAGTAAATAAGCCTTTATCACTAATGGCCTGAACGATGGTGCCTTTGCACACACCATTACAGCCACACACTTCCATGCTATCACTCATGGCAGCGGCTTTATTCTGACCCCCATGACCGGCATCGCCTAAATGTGCCTCCCCAAACATCAAGGCATCCCGGAACGCAGAAATATCCGTGCCATCGCGCATTAACTGAAAATACCACGCACCATCCACGGTATCACCATACATGACAGCGCCCTGAATACGATTCTCTTTCAACACAATTTTTTTATACATGCCACGCGCGGCATCCTTCATAACAATTTCTTCGGTGCTGGCATCACCTGTGAAATCGCCCGCAGAGAATAAATCAATGCCGGTGACTTTTAGTTTTGTGGAGGTGACAGAACCTTGATAACGCGCATAGCCAAGATGCGCAAGATGATTGGCACACACTTTCGCCTGCTCGAACAGCGGCGCCACCAAGCCATAAGCCTGGCCCCGGTGCTGCACGCACTCACCCACGGCATAAACCCGCGGATCATAGGTTTGCAAAGTATCATTGACGACAATCCCTCGCTCGCAATGTATGCCGGATTTTTTTGCCAGCTCAATATTGGGACGTATGCCAACCGCCATCACCACGATATCAGCATACAGTTCACTGCCATCTTTAAAACGTACCGCTCGCACCCGATCTTCGCCAACAATGGCAATGGTTTGTGCTGACATATAAAAATTCATGCCACGCTCTTCAAGAGATTTGCGCAGCATCGCAGCCGATTCTGTGTCAAGCTGACGCTCCATTAACACATCACTGTTGTGCACTATTGTCACACTCATACCCTGGCGCATCAGCCCATTGGCGGCTTCCAGTCCCAGCAATCCACCGCCAATCACCACAGCATGCTGATGTTTCTGTGAAGCATCCAGCATCAGATCAACGTCGCGTATATCACGGAACGTCACCACACCCGGCAAGTCGTTTCCCGGTACGGGTATGATAAAAGGGTTTGAACCTGTGCCTAACAAAAGATAATCATAGGAAGCTTCAGTACCATCTCCGGCGATTACTTTACGATTAACGCGATCAATTCGGGTAACTTCTTTGCCGCAATGCAGGGTAATGCCATTGTCAGCGTACCATTGCTTGTCATTCAACATGATCTGGTCAATGGTCTTTTCGCCAGCTAATACTGGCGACAACAGAATACGGTTGTAATTACCGTAAGGTTCTGCGCCAAATACCGTTATGTCGTATTTATCCGGCGCAAGCTTCAATAACTCTTCCAGGGCCCGCACACCGGCCATGCCATTTCCCACCAGAACTAATTTTTCTTTCATGCGGCTATCCTCACCAACATTTATCTATCAATTATTTGTAAATTAATAATGCAAATTAAGTGCCAAATAGTTGCTGTGAAAGTAATGATTTATATAGTAACCAGAGCAACAAGTTACATTATCTATTGAATTACACAGCTGCATATAAAAACCCCAGCAGCGATCATACGCCCCATTTTAGGGCAAAAAATTTGCACCCAGGATAATTCTGGTGCAAAATTTCACACAAAGCGTCATTAAGGTGCGCAAGTTCCTTGCACTGAAACAAGCGACTCAGTGAGCACCTCGTGCCAAAATCACCATCACTATAAGTAATGCTAACGTCAGAAGCAGGGCCACAAATTTCCAGAACAGTACGGGATGAAGCTCATAGAAGGGTTGTTTGGGCGGTACCGCTCGTACCCCGTGGGCCAAACCATTTTCCAACTCGAAAGCCAGCTCCATCGCATCACCAATGCGTTTGGATTTCTCAATAGCCACTGCGCGGGTCAGCAGCATATCCAGCCATGCTGGCAAATCAGGTCGGTAATGTGTCAGTGGCGTGCGTTTATTAAAACGGGGGCGGCTGAATGGTTCTACTTCACCATAGGGATAATGGCCACCACTCAAGCTCCGATATAATGTCACACCGAGAGCGTAAACATCGGAAGAATCATCGCCCCGCCCACCTTCAAAAAATTCGGGGGCCATATAACTGGGCGTACCTGGAATTTCGTTTTCTTCAAACTCCGAAAATCCTGGCAAGCGCGCCACACCCAGATCCAGCAATTTCAATCCGCCACCCTCCTGCAACAATATATTGTCGGGCTTGACATCACGATGAACAATGCGTAGCCGGTTCAATGCGTACACTGCTTTGGCAAGCTTGATGCCGATATCAACGCCCTCTTCAAGTGACAATTTCACCGGCTGTTTCAACCGCTCTTCCAGCGTAATGCCTTCATAATAGGGCATTACTGAATACAAGCGCGTTTGCCGACCGGGAGCAAGCCCCACCACCCCCACAATCCACGGGCTAAGCACCCGGGCAGCTATCCATGCCTCACGCACGAACGCACGCCGATAAGCCGCTTCACTCGCCACCCGCGGATGAGGAAACTTGAGTACGACACTGCGCTTTTCCAGGCACTCTTCTGCCTTGAACAAACGACTGTATCGGCCATCTGAAATTTTCCCCAGCAGCTTGAACCCATCCACCTCATCACCGACATTGGGTAACTCGCGGATGGGCAATGCACCCATTGCGGTTTCAATATCGCTTTGATCAACAGCGGGTAAACTCACCACATCCATCACCAAAGCCGTGACATTATCCTGGCTGCCGGTATCCAGCGCAGCCTGCACGATGGCCTGCGCACATTCTTCAGGAGCGGCATATTGAGCCAGCAAAGATTTAATGCGTCGATCCCCAAGCACCCCATGTACCCCGTCGCTGCACAACAGAAAACGGTCATGTGGCTCCAGGCTATGCGCCACGTAGTCAATGCGCAGGCCTTCTTCCAGGCCAATGGCGCGAAACAGGATATGGTTAAAATCAGGGTTGGATAAGGTATGATCGACGGTCAGGCGCAGGAGCTGTTGGACCCGCAGTCGATAAATCCGCGTATCTCCGACATGCACCACATAAGCTTGACGACCCCGCAAAATAAGTGCGCTGAAGGTGGTTGACATGTTTTTAAGAAACTGATCATGCCGCCCCTGCATATGAATCCAGCGATTCATTGCTGCCAATGCCCGACCTGCAGCACGCTCAACGCCTAATGTTTCAGGCAATCCAAAATAACCTTCGATGAAACCCCGTACCGTAATTTCTGCCGCCTGACGTCCGCCCTTATTGCCGCCCACGCCATCGGCTACGGCAATCACCATGCCTTTCAAATTGGCGTGACGGCCATTACCCAGACAGGTGCCTACATAATCCTGGTTGTCTGCACGCTTGCCAGTAATACTGACGAAGCCAATGCGCGTTTGGAGGTGTTCGTTAGCCATGTGTATCCGGTGCGGTTGACAGAATCACGGCAGCGTACAGCTACACGCATCAAGATACAAGGCGGCTCTCGTGCACCCTGTGCTTGCGGCACTAGTCCACCCGTGGACGGCCCAGAATGCCGTGACGACCGCTCCACGACACTTGGGCATTCTGCCGCCGGCACCGCTCGTTCTATCTCTTATATCTTAGCTCCCGACACGGCGCCCCAGGTAGTTCTCCAACGAATTTTGACGCGAATCAAGCCAATGAAACCAATCATTGCCAGCCCTGAAAATATCCAGAAACCCAAGGCAAAATTTCCCGATAGACCCTGAGACCACCCCAAGGTTTTAGCCAGCACAAAACCACCCATACCGCCCGCAGCGCCAACCAGTCCGGTAATAACGCCCATTTCATGGCGGAAACGCTGTGGCACAAGCTGGAAAACAGAACCATTGCCCATACCCAAAGCCATCGCACCAATAAAGAAAATCAGCACTGCCCCCCATGCCAGCGCCGGCAATTCAAACAGACCCCAGCCACTTACTTTATCAGTCCCCGCAACCAGGGGTGCGGGTCCTTCTGGCATGAAGGATATGCTGAGATAAGCAAATGCCACCACCACAAACAAAATTTGCAATGTCCGTATCCCGCCAATGCGATCAGCCATCCATCCCCCCACTGGCCGGAACATCGAACCGGCGAACACAATAATCGCAACCATCATGCCTGCTGCAATACCTGAGGCGTGGTACCAATGGGTAAAATATAAAGGCAGCGCGCTCGCCAAGCCAATAAAACCACCAAAGGAAATCGAATAGAAAAACATGAACCACCAGGTGTCCACGTCCTTAAGAACTGTAGTGTAATTTTTCAATGACACGGGCTTAGGCTGCATGGGTGCGTCTTTAGCCATCCACGTATATAACAAAAACACGATCACCACAGGAATCAGCAGAAAACCAAATACCGCCTGCCAGCCATAATGTTCTGCCAGCCAGGGTACAATCATCGCGTCAAGCACTACACCCATGTTACCCGCCCCCACAATACCCAATACCATGCCCTGATAATGCGGTGGATACCAACGGCTGGCCTGCGGTAAAGCCACAGCAAAACTGGCGCCAGCGAATCCCAGGATAATACCCATCAACTCCAGTTGCAGCTTGGAATCCAGACCAAATAGCCAAGCATACGCCAATCCAAACATTACAATGATCTGGCCAAGCTGTCCTGTGCGTTTCGGGCCAAGATGATCCGCCAGCATGCCCATAGGCACACGCAACAAGGCACCCGCCAGAATCGGCACCGCAACAATCCCGAGTTTTTCCGCCAATGGCAGCCCTAGATCCTGGGTGATATAAAGTGAAAGGGGGCCAAGAACTACCCATACCATAAAGCTGATATCAAAATACAAAAATGTAGC
>JBKJTS010000055.1:0-2916 GCA_046590885.1 Gammaproteobacteria bacterium | reverse complement strand
ACGAGCCAATGCGATAGTCATTATTTCATGAGGCTTTTCACTGAGATTGGAAAGTACAATGAGCGTTGACCACAAACGAATACACTCAGTGCCTGCAATAATTAAAGCCTGGTGTATTGAGTCAACTTTTTTATGCAAAGGGATTGCAGCAGAATTTATATAACGCAATAGCTTATAACTGAGCGCAACATCCTGGGAAATAATAGCTTCAATATCTTTAATTTCTGCCTGGGGATTTTGCAGAATACTTAATGTACGTAACGCCGTTAAACGCATCACAGGGGTGCGCTGTTGTTTAATTAAATTAGGTCGGGCGAGAAAATATCCTTGAAAATAATCAAAGCCCAGTGCCTGGCATTGTTCAAGCACCTCATAACTTTCAATCTTTTCCGCCAGCAATTTAATTTTGAACGGCTTAAGCACCTCGACATGACGCCGGGTTTCTTCCATGCCCAGCGCCAGTACATCTATTTTAACAATGTGTATGGCTTCCAACAGTGGCTTTAAGGCCTCGTTATAAACAAAATCGTCCAGGGCGATAGTGTGACCCGCCGCTGAGAGTCGGCGGCATGCGGCAATTACTTCATCGTCAATGACGATATCCTCTAGTAATTCCAGCACTACTTGCTCCTTGGGAAAAGGCATCGGGTAGGTGTCTACCAGAAAAGAGCGCGTTATATTAATGAATGCCAAATGTTCCGTTCCCACCAGATTCTCAAGGCCGATCTCCAGAAATGCATTAACCACAACGTGTGTGGTAGCGGTATCGCCATTAAGAAATTTCGCACGATTCTGGTCATCATTGCGATAGAGTAACTCGTAGGCGATGACATTGAGGGCTGGGTCATAAATGGGTTGTCTGGCAATATAAAGGTTGGGCACTCTAATTACTCACGCAGATGGAATATATATAGACATAACGTTATCGGCAGGTGCTGCAATTTATAAATAATAATTTTAACAATGCGATCTCGGAAGCTGGCATTATAAAAAAATTATGTTTTATAATCAATAAATTGTCTTATTATTACTAGGGCCAGTTATCCTACAGAAAACTGGCAAACTGGACGGGTAACGGACGATTACCCGAAGGACCCGCCAACATGGCATCCCTATTGGGTTTTGTTTGCATGCGCTGCCCCAGGAAGAATTTCAGGATATATTTCAAGACGCGGTAAATCTTCTGGTCGATCAACGTCCCACTGTTCTGTTAATTCTTGCCATTGCCACTCCAGTGCCCGTAAGCGTGCACGCGTTTCATTTAATACCAAGGCAGTTCCCCATGGGATTTCAGAAAACAGCAGAGGGTGTGATTGGCGCATTCCAATTAATACATAACCGCCATCTTGTGCGGGTCCCAACACGGCATTTTTACCTTGGTGCAGGCTATCCAGCGCCTGTTGCAAGTAGAGTGCGGTAAGCGCCGGGCAATCGGTGCCTATCACGATAGCATAGTTATATTTCTGCAATGCGGTGATCAGAGCGTGGTGCATGCGGGCGCCCAGATCAGCGCCGCATTGTTCATGCAGACTCACCGAAAAATCATCCTGGCAGCGTGCAAAAAAAGGATGCGGCCATAATAGTGATGGCAATGGGGATGGTGCGCACCATAATTGTACAGCACACAAATTGGCCTGAGTGACGGTGACAAGGGTACGCCGCACCAGTTTTTCATGCAATGTAGTGGCACCTTGCGCACCCAGCGCCGGAATCAGACGCGTTTTTACGGTGCCGACATCGGGCGCTTTGGCGAATACAATAAGGCAGGCTGCGTGAGGATTCATTTGTAAAGCTTTGCCAAGTATTGTGGGTTGGCGCCCAGCGCATACAGCAAACGCAGTCGCCACATCAGCAGGAGTGTGCGTATAACGCCACGTTGTTCCCAGCGGCGACTGGACGTAATGACACGCTGCCGTAAACACAGCGGCGGGCTGTGGCGTTTGAGTGTGCTCGATAGCGTAATATCTTCCATTAAAGGAATATCAGGAAAGCCGCTTACACATTGAAATAGGTCACGGCAGATAAACATCGCTTGATCTCCCGTAGCGATACCCGTGATGCGGGAGCGCCAATTCATGCCGCATTCAATAATGCGTAACAGGAAATTTTTTCCCGACAGTTGTACATCAAAACGTCCCCATTGATGAGAGTTGCCATCGCTTCTTTGCAGTCCATCGATAATCAATTTATCGGCATTGTGCGGCAATTGTGTGTCGGCATGTAAGAACAGCAATACCTCATGGCGAGCGAGCGCGGCCCCCGCATTCATTTGCCGTGCCCGACCGCATTCTGTGCGGATCACTTGGTCGGCCCACCCGGCGGCAAACTCCCTGCTTCCATCATCACTGCCGCCATCTATCACAATGATCTCATGCCCCGTTGCACGCAGTGATTGTAGCGCCGACAAGGTGCCGATAAGGGTAGTGGCTTCATTTAACACGGGCATAATGATGGAGATATGCGTTATTTGATTAGTTTTCATAGGAGAGTAAATAAAAACAATAAATTAAATGTCATCCAGGAGGGTTGTGCAGATCCGTTATGGCATGCTGGTGCGGCAAATGAACCGCGGCTGATTACGGAAAATAAAACATGGCGCTTCTTGGAGATACAGAGAATCTGGAAGCGAGATGACCCTGAAGCAGGTCGTCGAGGTGGGGCCAGTGCGATCACTGTGGCAGAACTAGCGTCTGGCACGGCATCGAGTATTGACGGGCGAACCCCGCGACTGCGTTCGTCAGATCGCTTGAGCCACTGACAATAATTTCTATTTCAGCTTGTTGTGTGGTGGACAGCCCGTCTAGCCAGAGACGCGCTAAATCTTCCACCGCTCCCTCAAAGCAGCCGGGTCGTCCTTGTGTATGCGCGATGCGGCTGGGTATACCCCAGTCTTCCAGCAACGGCATGGCAGCAATC
>JBKJTS010000048.1:0-4272 GCA_046590885.1 Gammaproteobacteria bacterium | reverse complement strand
GTTCATCACTATACCCGCCGACTTGGGCGGGGGGCGTGACATGGCTCCACCACGGCACGACCATCTGCACAGGTGGCAATGGGTTCAATTGATAACTGTTGAACGGGCGTTGCGCGGACATCTCTGCCAGAGCCGCCATTTTGACGCCATAAATCACCCGCTGGGGAGTCGCGCCCTGGGTATCGCTTTTTACTATGTGTGTACCCTGCTTGACCCACTCGGGCATATTTTTTATATTGTGTCTTTCACTTTTGGTCAGGCTTGGCGCAGCACATGCCGCCAGCACACCGCTCAGCGACAGAAAAAGAATCACGCGAATTAATTGCTGATCTTGCTGCATGCTCATTCCCCTTTCTGTGAACCACACCAGGTAAAGCAACGTGGTTCTATCCTGGAATCTTATCTGGAGATCGTACGCTTTTCCGTGATTTTTATTAAGCTCTGGCGAGCAAGTTCGTCCCCTTGTTCGGCCGCTTTGCGGTACCACTCTGCAGCTTGCTGATCGTCTTGCGGAACATTGCGGCCATTGGCATATATTTCAGCAAGATTATGCTGCGCCATAACATTGCCTTGTTCAGCGGCATTACGGTACCAGTGCAATGCCTGCGTATAATCTTGAGAAATGCCCCGCCCTTCTTCATACATAACACCCAAATTATTCTGGGCGGCTGCATGGCCTTGCTCTGCCGCTTTCAGATACCATTCGATGGCCTTAGGGTCATCACGTGCCGTACCGCGCCCCTTAGCAAGCATCAAACCTAAATTATTTTGGGCGGCTGCTTGTCCTTGATGGGCTGCTTTCCCATACCATTCCACAGCTTGCGTGTCGTCTTGGGCGACCCCGCGGCCATTCGCATACATGATACCGAGATTGTATTGTGCCAACGCATCGCCCAATTCAGCAGCTTGACGAAACCAGTGCACGGCCTGCCCGTCATCTTGTGCAACACCTCGACCATTCATGATCATCAGTGCCAGCTTAATACTGGCAGCGGTCTCCCATGTTGTGCGGCTTTTCGATACAGCTCGACAGCCTGCGCATCCTTTTGCGCGATCCCACGCCCCTCTTCATAGAGTACACCCAGATTGTATTGCGCCAAGCCATGTTCTTGCTCAGCCGCTTTCTGATACCACTTTGCTGCGTGTATGTAATCTACGGGTGCGCCACGGCCTTCGGCATACATCAGACCAGCATCATATTGGGCAAACGAAAATCCTTTTTCAGCGGCTTTCAGATACCAAGCCAGAGCATCTGAATCATTACGCGCTATGCCATCACCACGGTCGTACATACCACCCAACCGGTGCTGTGCCCACACATAACCTTGCTCTGCTGCCTTCCGATACCATTGGGTGGCGAGGGCACTGTCCTGAAGTAGGCCCCGGCCTTTTTCATAACGTGACGCCAGATTGTATTGGGCCAATATATCGTCCTGGTCTGCCGCTTTGCGATACCATTCCACGGCTTCCTTTTCATCACGCGCCGTGCCCAAACCGTATTCATACATCCATGCCAAGCCATACTGTGCAGCGGCAAGATCCTGCCCGGCGGCCTGGCGATACCAATCCAGCGCCTGCTTGTCGTCACGCTCCACACCCCAGCCATTGGCATACATTAATGCAAGATTATATTGCGCGATTGCATAACCCTGTTCAGCCGCCTTGCGGTACCATTCTATTGCTTGCGTATAATTACGTGCTGCGCCACGCTCATTGGCATACACCCCCGCCAGGCTGTTTTGCGCCAGCACGTCCCCTTGATCGGCCAAGGGGACAAGTTCTTTCAATGCAGCTTCAATATCGCCTTTTTCATACGCGTCAATACCTTCTTCCAGGCCCGCCTGAACGATATTTACATATCCAAATAAACATATAAAAAACAATGCTTTTTTCATATTTTGATCCTGCCCGGCAACGGTATAGAATATAGCTCCACCTTTATAACACAGCGCTTAATACTTTTCAAAAAGCGCAATCGACTCGACATGCGTGGTATGCGGAAACATATCCATCACGCCTACGCTGACCATTCTATAACCATGCTGATGTACCAACTCTGCCGCATCACGCGCTAAAGTGGCGGGGTTGCACGACACGTATACAATGCGAGGCGCGCCAAGCTCAGGTAAACGCTTAATAAGGTCCAACGCGCCCGTGCGGGGTGGATCAAGCAAAATCTTGTTAAATCCGCCGCGCAGGGATGCGCCAGTGCCGTGGGCGAAGGAAAGGCCGTCTCTTAACCAAGGGTAATTCATCATTAAATCTCCCCTTAAATCAAGGTCTGCGGCGTGAAATTCAATATTCTTAATGCCATTATGCGTGGCATTTTCGCGCGCGCGCTGCACCAGCTGTTCCGCGCCTTCCACCCCTACTACATGACCCGCGCGGCGCGCCAGCGGCAAGGTAAAATTGCCCAGGCCACAGAATAAATCCAGCACCCGATCCTCAGGCTGCGGGTCAAGCAACGCGAGGGTCCGATTGATCATAGCGCGGTTCATCTCAGCATTAACTTGCGTAAAGTCGGTGGGTAAAAAGAACAACTCAAGATTGTATTCCGGCAAGCTATAGCTGAGCTTTGTGCTGGATGCCAATCGGGTTGGCCACAGCAGGGTGACACTCTCGTATCCACCAGGTTGTAAATAGATTTGAAAATTGTATTGCTCACCAAATTCACATAACCGGGCAATGTCATGTTCGTCCAACGTCACCATATTGCGAAAAACCAATGCGGCGGCATAGTTGTGTCCCTCTCCTACGGCCACTTCGATTTGCGGAATATCCTGGCGCGCATGCAGGCCATTGAGCAACGCGCGCAACTCCATAATGCGCTCACCCACTGCCGGATGCAGCACTTCACAACGCGTTAATTCGGCCAGCAAAGGGCCGCGTTTTTCACGAAACCCCACCAACATGGTAGATTTTTTTAGTACATATTTGGCACCTAACCGCCCTTTATGACGATAACCCCATTGCGGCCCGATGAGTGGCGGCAACCAGGATTCAGGCGTGACCTTGCCAATGTGGGTGAGACTGTCCAGCAACATCTGCTGTTTGGCATGGATCTGTTCCGCAGGATCCATATGCTGCAAACTGCAACCACCGCAGGCAGAAAAATGCACGCAGCGTGGCTCGACACGATGCGCGGAAGGCTGCAGCACTTCCACTAATTGCCCTTCATCATAGCGCTTGTGTTGATCCACATAAGTAAACATCACCACCTCGCCCGGCAACGTGCCCTCAACAAACACCGCTTTGCCATTGACGCGCGCAACACCACGCGCGTCGTGCGTGAGCGATTCAACCACCGCTTGTATCGGCCCAACAGGGAGAGGTTTTCGATTGCGTTTTGAACGTCTGGTCATTGTGATTGGGGGTCGGTAGTGAAATATCGAGGGGGTAGTGCATCCCTGTGTATCGCAGTAGATTTGTGCGTGGGGCGCTCTATCTTTGGGCGGTTCGTTGGGCTTTCTGTATCGCCTGCATATCAACTTTCCGGCGTGTTCTGCTTGCTAACCGTTCCTCCATGCCTGCAGAAATTCGTTCAAATGAGGCTTGTTATCTTTGGTAAGAGTATCCCGCAGCAGTTGGCACTCGACATGGTAATCTTCAGCGCTTAAATGGCCGCGTATTAACTCGAAACGCAAATATACCAGATAGGTATTGAGTACGTCGGTTTCGCAATAATTACGGATGCCCGCCATGTTGCCATTCAAATAATTTTCCCATACCAGTGCACCGCTCATGCCCATTTTACCGGGAAAGCCCAACAGGGTTGCTACTTCATCCAGCGGCGCAGTGGCGCGGCCTTGATAGGCGGAAAGCACGTCCATCAGGTCGGTATGGCGCGCATGATAGCGACTCAGGTAATTATTCCAGCGAAAGTCGCGGTCTTCATCACCTGCGTCCCAGTAGCGGCGCGCCACCACACCATGCACCAGGGCGCGGTAATGCAGCACCGGTAAATCAAACCCGCCGCCGTTCCACGACACCAGCGTGGGAGAAAACCGCTCAATGCCATCAAAAAAACGCTGCACCAGCTCCTGCTCAGGCGCGTCTGGCTCGCCCAGAGACCACACCTTGACGGTGTCACGCGTGCGCATCACGGCGGAGATGGCGACGATGCGCTGCATGTGCAGACGCAAAAAGTCGGAGCCTCCGGTTTCCTGGCGACGCAGGTGATACATTACGTCAGCCACTTCTTTGTCGTCCAGGCCATCCAGGCCATGCAAACGGCGACCTGCATCGACATCAGGGATGGTTTCGATATCAAAG
>JBKJTS010000023.1:0-4940 GCA_046590885.1 Gammaproteobacteria bacterium | reverse complement strand
GCTATTATCGAAAGCGCGCGCACGCCCGAATCGGGGGTGATCGCTACTATTGTTGGCCTGATTACATTAATAATCGGTGCGACCGGGGTTTTTGGCGAAATTGAAGATGCTCTTAACATCGTATGGAACGTACCCAAGACTAAAGGTTTTAGCCTGCTTGCACTAATTAAGTCGCGCTTTCTTTCTTTTTCTTTAATCCTTGGTACGGGGTTTTTGTTACTGATTTCTCTCGTCATCAGTGCAGGACTCGCTGCCGTCGGCAAATATTCAAGCCAATTATTTCCCGATATGGAAATCATGCTACAAGTAGGTAATGCATTAATCAGCCTCGCAGTTATTACGGGGTTGTTCGCTATGATCTACAAACTATTGCCCAAGGTTAAAGTCGCCTGGAAAGATGTATGGGTCGGCGCGTTTCTTGCCACCGTATTGTTTACGCTCGGCAAGTCATTAATAGCCCTTTACATTGGCAAAAGCGACATTGCTTCCACCTATGGTGCCGCCGGGTCACTCGTCGTCATTTTGATCTGGGTATATTTTTCAGCACAGGTGTTTTTACTAGGTGCGGAGTTTACGCAGGTATATTCACGGCGGCGTGGTTCCCGCCAAGCCGAATCAGGGCTCAAACAATGATCCACACGAATATTTATGCGAGAGTCACAGTCGCTACGCGGGTCGTTGGCTTTCCAGTTACTCTGCGCCGGCATTTACTAACACGTGGCGGCCATCACTGATGAACCGCCTTATTTATATAAGAGCCGTGGGCCCACATTAACATGAACGTCTACCCCCCACCTTCCCCAGAGCAGCCCTTTACCGCGCATCTTATAGAGTTGCGTAATCGCCTGCTGCGTGTGCTGGGCGCTGTAGTAGTGATTTTTTTAATTTTGATGCCGTTTGCGAATGACCTTTACACCTTGCTGGCACGCCCTCTGTTGCAGGTGCTACCTTCCGGCGGCACCATGATTGCCACTGAAGTGATCTCGCCGTTTTTGATCCCGTTTAAATTTGCTTTTATGATGGCGGTATTTATTGCCATGCCGGTGGCTTTGCATCAGATGTGGAGTTTTATCGCCCCTGCATTATTTCAACGCGAACGGCGCATGATGGTACCGCTGCTAATCTCCAGCATTCTGCTGTTTTATGCCGGTATGGCCTTCGCGTATTTTGTAGTATTCCCTATGGTATTTGGGTTTATGGTGGGGTCAGCGCCCGCCGGTGTCGCAGTGATGACCGACATCGGTAAATATCTGGATTTTGTGCTGATCATGTTCTTTTCCTTTGGCTTGGCATTCGAAGTACCGATCGCTACTATCCTGGTAGTGTGGGCGGGGTTGGTCACGCCTGAACAATTAACGGCGTCGCGCCGCTACGTTATCGTCGGCGCATTTGTGCTGGGCATGTTTCTTACACCACCTGACGTTATCTCACAAACCATGATGGCAATCCCCATGTGGCTGTTATTCGAAGTGGGCGTGTTTTTTTCGCGAATGTTCCTGCCAGTCAAGGCAGAAGATGCCGACGTCGTGCCTGATCGGCCAGTTGATCCCGGCGCCTGATACGGCGGTCTTCTGGCTGATCCGCGTCTTACCGTGGCGACTGGCGTTGCTGCGGCGCAGGACGCTCCCCTACCCGTACACCCAAGTTCAGATCTTTGCCGCCGCGCAGGCCGCGCAATCTGGCTTCTGACCCGGGTTTGATTTTAGCGATGCTATCAACTAACTGTGCTGAATTGCGGACCAGCTCGTCATTGACATGAGTTATCACATCTCCCACCTTTACGCCCTGTCTGTCTGCGGGTCCGCCACGCAATATACCCGCTACAACTACGCCACTGGCGGCTTTAGTGCCAAATGACTCGGCAAGTTCGGGCGTAAGATCCTGTGCTTCTATGCCCAGCCAGCCGCGTATCGTGCGGCCATGCTCAATAATTTGTTCCATGACATTTTTGGCAATACTGACTGGAATGGCAAATCCAACTCCTTCTGAACCCCCAGACCGGGAAAAAATCGCCGTATTAATACCAATTAATTGACCATAGGCGTTGACCAGTGCTCCGCCGGAGTTACCGGGATTAATAGCGGCATCGGTTTGAATAAAATTCTCAAAGGTATTAATGCCCAGCTCATTGCGGCCGATAGCACTCACGATACCCATTGTCACTGTTTGCCCGACGCCAAACGGATTGCCAATCGCCAATACCACATCGCCGACGCGAGGGGAGTCCTGATTGATGGTAATGCTGGGCAGTTTATCCAGAGTGACCTTGAGTATTGATAAATCGGTATCAGGATCCTTGCCCACTACGGTTGCGGGCACGCTGCGTCCATCGCGTAGCGCCACCTTGATTTCGTCAGCACCTTCGACGACATGATTATTGGTGAGAATGTATCCTTGCGAGCTGATGATAACGCCAGAGCCTAAACTATTTTCCTGGCGTTTGCCGGAAGGCGGTAAATTGTCACCAAAAAAGCGCCGCAAAGCAGGGTCTTCCATAAAAGGTGCGGGGCGCGGAGCTACAGTTTTTGTAGTGTAAATATTAACCACCGCAGGCGCGGCAATTTCTACCGCGCGGGAATAAGATACCGCGCCAAAGTCATCTGCCCCGCCCGCTGGCATAGAACGCAAAGCGCTGAGGGGTGCCGGACTTTCTTTTAGCTCCACCACCGGTCGACTTTGCAACGGCTCCGGCCGCACAAAAAACATCAGTACAAATGCAACAGCCAGTCCAATCACGATGGCTTCGACCAGAAAGGTGATCAGCTTGCGGGTTTGCATGTGTTCCTATCCTCCATTTTTTGGGGTGGGTGAGCGCCGGAGGTTGGCATTAATTATATGATGCCATGATGGTAGCTTATCTGCTCCGTCCTTTGAATGGTTGCGGAGAGAAATGTTTCCGGTTAAGTAAAATATCCTCCACTGAAATATTTGGGTTGGCGTGGATGAGGAGTTTTAAACGAAGAAAACGGGGATGCGCAAGGTTTTTATTTTTTTAAATAGTTGGGTGATGGATCTTTGTGTGCAAATGTGAATGCTATGTAATGTTAGTATTTTATGTTGCAGCGGGGGTTAACTTGCGGAGATTTTTCGTAATTAGGGGGCCAGCCTTAAGAAACATCTACTTTTAGCATTGACATGCTCTATAAACTTGTTCTAGCATTCAATGAGCAGAGGCATTATATATAATAATTAATAATTACCTATTAATATTAGGTTTTTACAAAATAATTCTAACAAAATAAATAAGGAAATTGCTGGCGTTATATACAGCTGGTAATTTGTTAATTTTAGGTGGACAGTTTTAACGGTGGGGTTGTTTTCCTAGTAGTTCCCGTCATTTAAGTAGCCCGTGCCTGAATTTGTTGGCGTGCTTCTGCGCGCAGTGCTGGTTATTTTTTGAGCGTTAGGGTTTGGGTGTGGTGTGCACTCTCTATTTAATTTTAAGGTGTATATCCCGAAGTACTTTTTGATAACACCATCGAGGGTAAAGATGTCAGGCGGTTATTGTTTATTGTATAGGCAGGCGAGTCCAATGACCTTGGGTTCAATGACATTGGCGGGTCACTGGCATGGCATACGTTATGTTGTTAGCCTGTTATTGTCCCGGGGAGTTATCTTGATCTTGGCAGGTTTACTTGCGCTGGCGGCTATGCCTGCGTGGGCAGAGGACGCTGCAGCGAATAAGGGCGTGCCAAACGTTGTGCCGCCCAAAGGTGAGCATGTAGGCAAACATGTTGAGCAGCCGATTGAGTTTCCTCATGACGTCCATACGAAAGTTAACAAGATTAATTGTATGTATTGTCATACCTATGCCCGTCGCAGTAAGGTAGCGGGCATTCCTCCCACCAGTAAGTGTATGGGTTGTCACTTGATTATTGCCACCGACAAGCCGCGGATCAAGCAATTGACTGAGTACTGGGAAAAGCGTGAGCCGCCGAAATGGAAGAAAGTGCATGACGTGCCTGATTTTGTGCACTTTACCCACGAGAAACATCTGAAACGATTTGTTTTTGATAATGAAGGCATGTCTGTGGATAGAGTTTCCGAGGTGTGCGCATTCTGTCATGGAGATCTTAAGCAAATGACAGTGGCGAACAAAGTCAAACCTTTGAATATGGGCTTTTGTGTGCGTTGCCATGAAGCCAATAAGGGTCCGTTTGACTGTTGGAAATGTCACAAGTAAAACAGGGTGCGCTTGAGGTTTTGAGGTGTGCGCAGCGTTTTGGGTTACATGATTAAGTTTAAGATGGGTGGTTTTTTATGAGTGGTAATGGCGTCAACCGCAGAGACTTTTTGAAGATTCTGGGTTGGAGTGGCGTGGGTGTTGCCGTCGCAGGTTGCGATAGGCCAACAACCGTTACTCTGGAAGAGGGTAAGGAAGAAGTTGTTGCATATCTTCAGCCTGAAGAATATGTAATACCGGGGGTGGGTGTTTGGTTCGCCTCAACATGCCAGCAATGTCCCGCTGGCTGCGGTGTCCATGGCCGTGTCCGTGAAGGTCGCGTGCTAAAAATGGAAGGCAATCCGGATTCCCCTATTAATTACAGCAAACTGTGCCAGATGGGTCAAGCCGGTTTGCAGGGTCATTACAACCCCGATCGCATCAAAAAGCCCTTGCTCCGCAAGGGTGGTTCCCTGACGGAGGTGACGTGGGAAGAGGCCTTGGGCGCGCTGGAACAAAAAGTTGGCGCGGCTTCGGGTTTGGCGGGGGATCGTTTTGCTTGGTTCACCGGCACGGTGAGTGGCCATCAGTCGGTATTACTCTCCGCACATCTTGCAGCAATGGGTTCCCCTCATCACTTTATTCATGAGGTCATTAATAATGCAGTAAGTCGTGCCGTAAATGCCGACATGCTGGGCGAGGCCATGCCACAGTACCGTCTCGACGAAGCCAAAGTAATCCTGTCGTTTGGCGCTGACTTTCTGGGCGCTGGCATCTC
>JBKJTS010000021.1:0-19852 GCA_046590885.1 Gammaproteobacteria bacterium | reverse complement strand
GACTGCCAGAATACGCGCCCCAAGAGGAATTCTGTCACCAAATAATTGATCCGGAAAACCCTTACCATCGAATCGTTCATGATGACTTCTGATCAGTCTGGCGGCCCCTTCCATGGGTTCAAGTGCCAGCAGCGCCGCTGCGCCCATTGCAGGATGCTTATCCATAAGAGCACGTTCACGAGGTGGCAGGCTAATATAGGGTTGATTAATCAGGGTATCCGGAAGGCCAAGCTTGCCTACATCATGCAACAGGCCGGCAAAATAAACGTTTTCAATTTCTTCTTCTGTCATGCCAATTTGTTGAGCCAGTATGCGCGCCTGTTCTGCGATACGCCGACTATGGCCGGTGGCCTTTCCTTCTCGCATCTCCACCAGGTTGGCAAAAACCGGGATGGCAGTCACATAGCTGCGCTTTAATTCCTGGAAAGCCAGATCAAGCATGTCAGCAGTTTGCTGAATCTCTGCGGTGCGATCCTGCACCATCTTTTCCAGGTTGGTGTTTAATTCCTTGAGCTGTTGATTTTGGGAGTGCGTCAACTCCTCAAGGCGCCGTTTATCCCGTTCCAGAAATTTCCTTTCCAGGGCATTGTGCACGGCCACTTTTATGTCACTGTCTTCCCACGGCTTGCTGATATAACAGTAAATTCGGCCTTTATTGACGGCCGAAATTGTTGATGTCAAGTCAGAATATCCAGTCAAAAGGATGCGCACTGTCTCAGGCCAACGGCGAGCCACTTCTTCTAGAAATTTGGCACCATCCATACCTGGCATCCGCATATCTGAAATCACTAGATCGGCGCTTTCCTTCTCCAGGACTTCCAAGCCTTGCATACCGTCTTGGGCAGTAAGGATGCGATATCCCGCCGGACGAAATAGTCGCCTTAATGCCGCCAGAATATTTTCTTCATCATCGACTAATAATAATGTAGCAGGAGAGTTTGGTTCTGTGTCTGGAGTATCCATCGCCCGAGTTCCTTTGAATAATGTCGTATCTGTCATGCGGCACTTTTACACTGCTCAGTATGGGCAGGGCTATTACCTTGGCTCACAGGAAGCCATACTTTGAAGCTTGTTCCTTGACCGATTTCACTGTGAACCTCACATCGCCCACCGTGCTTTTTGATGATTCCGTAAGATAAGGACAACCCCAACCCTGTCCCTTTGCCCACAGGCTTGGTGGTGAAAAATGGCTCGAATATCCTGTTTATATTCTCCTGCGGAATGCCTTTGCCGTTATCCGATATTTCTACCCATACCCAGTCATCCTTCATGCCGGTGCGCAAGGTAATAATCCCTTGGTTCTCTATCGCTTGAGCTGCATTCACCAAAAGATTCATGAATACTTGATTCAATTGCGAGGCCAGGCATTCCATTGGCGGAATGTCTCCATACTCCTTGATCACGGTAGCCTTGTATTTGATTTCGTTATGAGCAATGTTCAGTGTGCTGTCCAGTCCCTTATGCAGATCCACCACTTGCCATTCGGCCTCATCAACATGAGAAAAATCCTTTAGATCCTGAACGATTTCCCGTACTCGCCGCACACCACTCAAGGATTCCTTGATCAGGTCGGTAATGTCAGTTTCCAGAAACCCAATGTCCACTTTTTTCTTTATTGACTGGATGTTTTCAAGGACTAACTTATCAGGTTCAGCAAGTTGTTCGACGGCTTCATAGGCATGTAGTACCGTGAACAGGTCTTCAATATATTTTTGCAACGAACCGAGATTGGAGCTGACATACCCTACTGGATTATTGATTTCGTGGGCCACGCCTGCCGCCAATTGGCCGATTGACGCCATTTTTTCAGACTGGAGCAATTGCGTCTGAGCTTCTTGTAATTGTTGTATCAACAATTTCTGTTGCTCTTTTTCCGCATTCAATGCCTGCTCTATTTGTTTGCGTTGGGTAATATCTGTCATGGAGCCAATAATTTCGAGTGCCCCTCCTTCTGTATTGCGAACCAGTCGAAGTGTATCATGCACCCAGATATAGGAACCATTCTTATGGCGGAAACGGTATTCATAAGCCTGTTGTTCATAAGCTTGCCGTTCTTCTACAAACAGATAGGGCAAAGTACTGAATACTCCTGCAACATCATCCGGATGAATATGATTGAACCAGAAATCATTTTCGTTCAGTAGTTCATCAAGCTCATAGCCCAGTACCCGAGTAAGGTTCTCGCTGACAAAGGTTATCTTGAAATCTCCCGATGGGACACTGGTGTAAATAATTGCAGGCGTATTGTCTATAAGGTATTGCAGGCGCCCGCTGGTTTTGGCGAGATTCTCCTGGGCTTTTTTGCGCTCATCGATATCCCTTTGCAAAAGTTGATTGTTTGCATGTACTGCTTCCACCAACTGGTTGCGCTCGAGTATGGTGGCTATTTCCCTTGCCAACCTGCCCATAATCTCTTCATCGTTTTCAGAAAAGGGTTTCCCACCCTGTTTGTTTCCCAGACAAATAATTCCCCGCATAACATTACTTACCTTGATGGGAATGCCCAGCAAGCTTTCCATCACCGGGTACCATGTTGGGAAGTTTCCCTTCGGGTCTGCCGAGATATTGTTTACCCGGCTCACCTGACCTTCGCGATAAAATCCTCCGAGTAAATTTTGGACCGATGGATAGCGATTTATGAAGGTTGTTTCCTTTTCAGAAAATCCCCAGGACATAACATGCTTGACGTCTCCCGTGTTGTCGAAAATGGCCATAGTTCCATAATCGACTCCCGTCACGTCCATGAGGTTTTTGAGAATGTCATGATACAGGCCCTGAATGTCCCCCGAATTACGCCAGCGATCATCGGCCTTCCTGATTCCTGCCACGGCTGTGTCGATCAATGCCATGCGCATATTGGTTACGACCAAGTGCTCTATACAATTCTCAGCATTTTCGATCGTGGCACGCACCCCCGAGAATAATTTGTTCAGGCTTTTAGCCAGCGCTGATAAATTGTCATTATCGCTCTCTGGAATACTCACGGACCAATCATCCGCAGCCGCGGTATTGACAGCGGATATAATTTGTTCTATGCGTAATTCATTTATTTTCATGATTGTTCCTTAGAGCCTGTTCCATATCTCGAGCAAGGTATGAGTGGTGCCCTTGGCAGATTTGGAACAGGCACAGCCTCCTCCATGAGGTGACGCCCCGGCAAGAACTGGATGTGATTGCCCAGGTTACTGTCGTAAATCGAGTAATTTTATATTTATGCCTTCAATAATGTTTTTCGGCATAAAGCCGGGAAACTTGACCAGAATTCCATACGGGTGGTTGGCAGGCTGGTGAAAAAACAGCCTGCTTCGAGTGCGACTATTTAGTCTACTCGGGTTTGATCTCCGCATCTTGCTGTAGGGATTTTTATTGGCGAGGCCTCATTTATGAAGAACCCATTGCTCGCAGAAGGCTTCGCGAGGATGAGGGTTGTCTAGTATACTAGGCCATTATTTTGTCCAATATTGGGTTTCCATGCGCCTGAAGAAGATTAAGCTTGCCGGTTTCAAATCGTTTGTTGACCCCACCACCATTAATTTACCAAGTAATTTGATTGGTATTGTTGGGCCAAACGGGTGCGGCAAATCCAATACCATTGATGCGGTGCGCTGGGTGATGGGCGAAAGTTCGGCTAAGCACCTACGCGGTGAGTCGATGGCCGATGTTATTTTTAACGGCTCGTCATCACGCAAACCGGTGGGAAACGCGGCGATTGAGCTGGTATTTGATAATGCCGACGGGCGGTTAGGTGGTGAATACGCGGCCTACAGTGAGATTTCGGTGAAGCGCCAGGTTTCACGAGACGGGCAATCGCGTTATTACCTGAATGGCGTACATTGCCGCCGCCGCGACATTACCGACATTTTTCTTGGCACTGGGCTGGGGCCGCGCAGTTATGCGATTATTGAGCAGGGGATGATTTCTCGCCTGATTGAGGCCAAGCCGGACGAATTGCGGGTTTTTCTTGAAGAAGCAGCGGGCATTTCAAAATACAAAGAGCGCCGCCGCGAGACCGAAACCCGGATGCGTCATGCGCAGGAAAATATAAATAGATTAAATGACATACGATCAGAAATTGAGAAACAACTTCAAACTCTGCAACGCCAAGCAAAGGTCGCGGAAAAGTATCAGGAGCTGAAACAGCAGGAGCGTTTGTTCAAGGCGCAATTGCTGGCGTTGCGCTGGCGGGTGCTGGATGAGGGCACCCATGAGCAACAACGGCAAATTGCAGTTCAGGAAACTGCCTTGGAGGCCGCATTGGCGGAGTTACGCAAGATCGAGGCGATTATCGAGCAGCAGCGCGAGCAGCATATTGAAGAGAACGAGGCCTTTAATCAGGTTCAGGGGCGTTATTACAGCACGGGCGCGGAGATTGCCCGCCTGGAACAGGCTCTGCACCACGCCCGCGAAACGCGCCAGCAGCAACAGCACGATCAGGCGCGCGTGGAGCAAGCGTGGAATGAAACGCAAACCCATTTTGCCAATGATGATCAGTTGATTATTGATCTGATGCGATCATTACGTGCAGACGAATCGGCGCTAACGGGCGCGCAGGAAGTGGAAGTGCTGTCGGCGGCTGCGCTAGCCACAGCCGAGGCGGCGCAGCACGCCTGGCAGCAGGCGTGGGATGATTTCAACACCCAGGCCAGTACGCAGCTACGCGCTGCTGAGGTGGAGCGTGCGCGTATTCAGCAGCTTGAGCAGCATGTGCGACAGATTGAACAACGGCTGGCGCGACTTGAGGATGAGCAGCGTGGTCTGTCGACGGGCACGCTCAAAGAAGAGATCGCTGTGCTCAACGAACAGCGCATAACGCTGGACGAACAAGTGGCGAATTACGAGCGCGAGGTTCAAGATCATCAGATGCGCATTGCTCTTGAGCGTGATAATCATAACCGACTCGCGAATGATTTGAATGCTCAACGCGGTCGTTTGCAGGCCATGAAAGGTCGCCATGCCTCACTGGAGGCATTGCAGCAGCAGGCGTTAGGGAAAGATAATGGTGCGGTGACATCGTGGCTGAAGCAGCATCAGCTTGACGGTGCGCAGCGTTTGGCGCAGGGTCTGAAAGTTGAGTCTGGCTGGGAGCGCGCTGTGGAGCATGTGCTGGGTTTTCATCTCGAAGCCGTGTGCGTGGAGGGTATGGATACTATTGCTAACCTGCTGGGCACCTTGCAGCGCGGCAAATTGGGGGTATTTGATCTCACGTCGCATAGGGAGCGGCCCGCATCCGCGCCCATAACGCCGGTGTCAGACTCCCTGTTGGATTCTTTATTAAATAAGGTGCAATCCCCGTGGTCGCTTGAGGCGTTATTGTCTGGCGTCTATATTGCAAATGACGTGGCGCATGCTCTGACATTGCGTGCGCAACTGGCCCCACACCAGTCGGTGATTACTCGCGAAGGTGTCTGGCTGGGGAATAACTGGCTGCGTGTGGTGCGTGATGTCGATGAGAAAGCCGGTGTGTTGTCCCGTGAGCAAGAGATCAAAGAACTGCTACAGCAGATGGATATGCTGTCTGAAGATGTTAATCAACTTGAGGTAAATCAAAAAGATAGTCAAGAAAACTCTAGGTCACTTGAGATTTTGAGGGGGCTGAGTCAAAAGGCATTAAACGAAACCGCACACCGTCGTGGTGAAGCGTATGCCCAAGCCAGCGGCAAGCAGGCGCGTATGGAACAAATACTGGCACGTAGCAGCCGTCTTCACCAGGAAATTGATGATGTACGGCAGCAAAAACTGAGTGATGAGCGGGAGATAACAGAGGCACATCTACGTCTGGAAGACGCGCTGGGAGCTACTGAAGATCATGCGTTACGCCGCGATGAGCTGATGCAGCAGCGCGATGAACACCGCGCTGCTCACGATCGAGTGCGCATGCAGGCACGCAGTGACCGTGATGCAGCTCATCTGGTAGCGTTGCGTATTCAAACCGTGCGCACGCGCCTCGGTGCTACTCAGGAAAGAATGGCGCGTGCTCAGGAACAGATCGGCCATTTGACACATCGTCGTGAGGAGTTGGTGACGGCGCTGGCAGCCAACGAACAACCATTACATAACATGGCCGCAGAGCTGGAGCAGATGCTCGGCCGCCGTCTGGCGGTGGAAGCCGAACTTGCTCAGGCGCGGCGGCGCGTTGAAGAATGCGACCATATCCTGCGTCAGGCCAGTAACGAACACCAGGCCACCGAGCAAAAAGTACGGCGCCTGCGTGATGAGCTTGATCAGTTGCGCATGCACTGGCAAGAAGTCAAAGTGCGACGCGAGACCTTACAGGAGCAGCTTGCCGAAACCGGTTTTGTTTTGGGTGATCTGCTTGCGGCGATGCCCGCGGAGGCCTCTGAAAGTGAATGGCAGGTACAGGTGGAACGCCTTACCCAGCAGATTCAGCGCCTCGGCGCCATTAATCTGGCTGCCATTGACGAGTTCGCTGCTCAATCTGAACGTAAGGCGTATCTGGATGCACAAAACGCCGATTTGACGGAGGCGCTCACTACTCTGGAAAATGCCATCCGCAAAATCGACCGTGAAACCCGTGATACTTTCAAAGATACCTTCGACAAAGTCAACACCGGCCTGCAATCCATGTTCCCGCGCCTGTTTGGGGGCGGCCAGGCTTATCTGGAGATGACCGGAGAAGACTTGCTGGATACGGGTGTCACCGTTATGGCGCGCCCTCCGGGTAAACGTAACAGCACCATTCATCTGCTGTCCGGAGGCGAAAAGGCATTGACGGCCGTAGCGCTGGTATTCGCTATTTTCGAGTTGAATCCTGCGCCATTCTGCATGCTGGACGAAGTGGATGCGCCACTCGATGAAGCCAACGTCGGCCGTTTCTGCAAACTGGTGAAAGAGATGTCACAACGCATCCAATTTGTGTACATTACTCACAATAAAGCCACTATGGAAATGGCCGAGCACTTAATGGGTGTGACCATGCACGAGCCCGGTGTATCGCGATTGGTGACGGTGGATGTGGAAGAGGCGGTTAAATTGGTTGCAGCAGGCTAAGGCTAACGGAGAACTTCATTTATATGGATGGTGTTACGATCATATCAGGGTTGATTCTGGTGAGTATAATCGCTGTTGTCGTATTATGGTTTACGCGCAATAAAGGTGTGGTGGGTAAACGCGTTGTGGTGGGGGAGTCCACCCCAATAATCACGAGTATGCCGCAAGATAGCACGGGAAAAATTGATCCCACCGAGGATTGGGAGATTGTCCCTGTGATACGCACCCGACGTATGCGGGGGCATAAGCACGGTAGTGATGAGAGTGTGTCCGAACCATTGCTGGAACCGTTACGGGCAGATGTGTCAGCTCACGCCGTACAGCAAGATGCCGTAACTTATGCTAATGGCGGCGAACAATCAGCAGCGGATAAACCGCCTGGCAGTGTGCCCAAGAACGGTGAATATAGGGATGTCCAAGAACCGTCGCCGGAAACGCCGCGTGAATTGATTGTGGTATTAAATATCATCGCCAGTCAGGAGCAGTGGTTAGATGGCCCGCGCGTAGTCAATGCCGTGCGTAGTGCCGGCATGCAGTATGGCGACCCCGGAATTTTTCATTATGTATCGTCGACTCATCCGCAGGGCGAGCCGCTCTTTAGCCTGGTTAATATCCTTAATCCCGGAATTTTCAAGATGGATGAGATCGAGCAGCTGACCACGCCCGGCGTGACGCTGTTCATGCGTTTGACTGGCACTTCTGCTGCACCTATGAATGGGCAGGATGCGTTTACCCGTATGCACGATACTGCTCAGCAACTTGCACGCGTGCTGAATGCCGACGTCTATGATGAGCGACGCTTGATATTGACTGATACAGCAGCGTTGGCGTTGCGTGACAAGATTGTCCAGCATCAACGCAGTGTTGTTACGCATTAATTTTTCAGGGGATATTATGCCTACAGAAACCGATCCGGTAGTAGATAAATGGTACAGACGTCTTGATGATGGCACTGAATTCAAGGTGACCTCTCTGGATGAAGATGAGGCTACCTTTGAAATGCAATACATCGATGGTGATGTGGACGTGATGGATTTCGATACCTGGTATGAATGGGACATAAAATCAATCGCGGCTCCCGATGGATGGGCGGGCTCGGCTGATGATGAGCTGGCACAAAGCGATGCTGATCTTGATGATGAAGAATGGACAGAATCGCTTGAAGATTTACGGTCCAAAGAGATTGAGGATGATTGGCGGGACGAGGAGGAGGAATAGTTAATATTTATTTCCCAGAAGATGTTCGGCCAAACGATGTTGAGCCCGACGATCTTAAGGTGGCGCGCGAATGAACTCTGTGCCTGCCCCCGGCGGCGCTGAGCGCCCCCCTTCCCCAGCACGGCGATCACACTGGCGCCGTCCATTGATAGCCTATGTAGTTGTGGTGCTGTCGTTGGCGGCCTTGGGCTATGTGGTGTACCTTGATCATACCGTACGTAAACAGTTTGAAGGGAATCGCTGGGCATGGCCTTCGCAAGTGTATGCGCGGCCGCTGGAACTTTTTGCGGGCGCGTCTTTAAGCAGCGCCCAATTTCTTGAAGAGCTGCAGTTGCTGGGATATCGTCGTACTCAGGGTGAACGCCTCAGTGGCAGCTACCTGCGGCGTGGCGAAGAATTTCAGGTAATTACGCGTCCTTTTACATTTGGTGATGGTAAGGAAGAATCCATTCCAGTGCGGGTACGTTTCCA
Organism: Gammaproteobacteria bacterium; assembly: GCA_046590885.1. Taxonomy (GTDB): domain Bacteria; phylum Pseudomonadota; class Gammaproteobacteria; family Ga007554. The sequence continues at coordinate 11,155 of JBKJTS010000021.1, read as the reverse complement.
GGGCGGACGCCTTTTGAGTCTGCAACATCTGGATAGCGGAGCGCCACTGGAACTGGTGCGTCTTGATCCAGTATTGATCGGTAAAATTTATCCGGCGCATAATGAAGATCGGGTGTTTGTGCGTTTGAATGAAGTACCGCCAGTGCTGATTCAAGCCTTGCTGGCTGTAGAGGATCGTAAATTCCATGATCACTTTGGCATAGATCCTTTTGCGGTCATGCGCGCCTTATGGGCGGATGTGCGTGCCGGGGAAATGGTGCAGGGTGGCAGCACCCTGACCCAGCAATTAGTGAAGAACTTCTTCCTTACCAGTGAACGCACTTTATCGCGGAAAATTAAAGAAGCTATCATGGCATGGCTGCTGGAAATTCATTACGACAAGAAAGAAATTCTTGAAGCCTATAGTAATGAAATTTACCTCGGCCAATTTGGCAAGCACGCCATACACGGTTTTGCGCGTGCCAGCTGGTTTTACTTTCGTCGTCCCCTGAATGATTTGAAGCTACCAGAAATTGCACTGCTGGTAGGGTTAGTGCGCGGTCCTTCATATTATGATCCACGCCGTCAGCCCAAGCGTGCACTGGCACGACGCAATCAGGTGCTGGATATTCTCCAAAAACAGGGGGGCATTACCAAAGAAGAATCGAAAGTAGCTCAAGCCTTATCGCTGGGTGTTCAGGCCAAGGCATCCAGTGGTGGACTATCATTCTCGCCGGCATTCATTGATCTGGTGCGTCGTCAGTTACAGCGCGATTATTCCGAACAGGATCTTAATTCAGCAGGGCTGCAAATTTTTACTACGCTTGATCCACTGATTCAGAATCGGGTGGTGAACGCCCTGTCTGAACGTATTGACAAACTTGAAAGGCAGCAGCGTTTACCGCGTGACAGTCTTGAAGGGGCGGCGATTATTACCAGCAGTGATAACGGTGAAGTGCTGGCAGTGGCGGGCGGGCGGGAGGCTGATTTTGCCGGATTTAATCGCGCACTCGATGCCAGACGCTCGATCGGATCACTGGTGAAACCTGCGGTGTATCTCACCGCATTGGCGAATCCCAAACAATATACTCTGGCAACGTTGCTGGATGATAGTCCGTTATCTTTGAAAAATTCCGGCGGAGGAACGTGGACCCCCTCGAATTATGACCGGGTTTTTCATGGCAATGTGTCGTTGAGATCATCCCTGGCGCATTCTTATAATATCTCCACAGTACGCCTGGGAATGGACGTGGGTGTGGGTCGTGTCCTGCATATGATGGCGCGCCTGGGTATTGTAGAGCGCTTCCGGCCTTATCCTTCAGTGTTGTTGGGGGCAGTGACGATGGATCCTTTTCAGGTAACGCAAATGTATCAGACACTTGCCAGCGGCGGGTTTCATACACCGTTACGAACCATCCGTGAAGTATTAAGTGTGGAAGGAAAGCGATTACGCCACTATGATGTTACTGTACGGCAGGCCGTAGAACCGGCACCGGTATTTTTGTTGAATCGTGCCATGCAGGACGTGATGCGCTATGGTACTGGTGCTTCTATATATGCGCGCATTCCGGGCGAATGGGCCGTGGCTGGTAAAACCGGAACGACCGATGATCTACGTGACAGCTGGTTTGCCGGGTTTACAGGGGATCGTCTTGGTGTAGTGTGGTTAGGCCGTGATGATAACCGATCAACCGGCTTAAGTGGCGCCACAGGAGCTTTGCAGGCGTGGGGAGATATTATGCTGCGGATCGGCGCCCAACCTCTACGTTTGGAGGCTCCTGAGGGTATAGAATGGACGTGGACCGACCCGGCCACCGGATTACGTACTGAAGAAGGATGTTATGGTGCTACCAACATACCTTACATGCGCGGCTCAAGTCCGGTGCGGGAGGGGCCTTGTCAAAGCCCACCCATCATTGAATCTGAAATGGATATAATGGACGCAAGTGATTCACCCATAGGCGGGGTTGTTGAAAAGACCTGGGATATTTTAAAGGGGGTATTTGAGTGATATCATGGAGCATGGCAGGTTTTTATAAACATGGTCAGATTCCGGGGATTACCATGAGTCTGCTGCTAGCATTGGTCGGCTGCACAACGGTGCCAAAGCCGCCGGATAGCCGCAGTAAAGTGCCGCTATCCACCACTGAGTCCGCCAGGTTTAATGAAAGCGCTACATTGCAGGCGGGGCCTGGGGCGTTAGCCATGTTGGAGAAGGCTGACGAATATGTGCAAATGCGCAGATTTGATTTAGCAATCACTACCTTGGAGCGGGCCTTGCGCATGGAGCCACGTAATGCCTGGATTTGGAATCGTCTGGCGGTGGCACATCTGGAAGAAAGAAATCGTCAGCAAGCCATACATCTGGCAACAAAATCCAATGCTTTAATCAGCGCGAATCATCCACTGCGCCCACTGAACAATAATATTATTTCCAGAGCTCGTAAATAATTCTCGACACAGGATATTTTTTAGCATGGCGCCAGGGGGTTATCATCAAAGCTAACCTGGCAGGTAGTGTTTGTGAAAGGAACAATCACTGTGGCTGTTTATTCTGTAGATAAGTTAATTGCAGAAGCGCGTCGGCTGTCTGCAGAATATCGCAAAGCGACCGGGCGACCGCTTGGTGGAGTGAGCGCAGAAATTGCTGAATATGACGCCGCTAGGTTGGTCGATCTGGAAATCTGTGAGCCCAAGCCAGGTGGCTATGACGCCATAGGGCGTGGCAAGCGCGCTGGCATGCGCATCCAAATCAAAGGCCGCACTATTTTTGACGAAAGTAAATCCGGGCAGCGTATTGGTCAACTTAAAGTAGAGCAGGACTGGGACAGCGTCATGCTGGTGTTAATGGATGAAAATCTTGAGGCCTTTGAAATTTACGAAGCCATGCGTGAAGATATTATGCAGGCAGTTGGAGACTCTAACGTTAGTAATCGTAACAAGCGGGGCGCCATGTCAGTGGCTAAATTCAAGGTGATTAGTCAACGGGTGTGGACACGGGAGAACCATGGTAAGGATGATGAAGTCTGGACTAATACTTTAGAAGTTTCTGGAAACCGCGATCAAACGGATGAAGGTAAGGTAGACATAGGTGAAAAAGCGGAGTTTACACGGAGTAAATGAGCATTTTTCGTCCGTCTAACAGATATGATGCAACGCTAGTTGCGTCGTTTCAGTGCGGTTTCCACAGGTCTCTTGAGAATATGTATATGGACTCCTGATGGAATTGCTCGACCCACAGGGCGCCGCGTTACTCGGGTCACATGGGCCGCTGGCCCTGCACATTCCAGGCTTCGCACCGCGTGCGCCACAGCAAGAGATGGCTCTTGCTGTGGCGGAGGCGCTGCACAATGATAGCGTGCTCATCAGTGAAGCCGGTACCGGCACGGGCAAAACCTATGCCTATCTTGTTCCCGCCTTGATGTCCGGCAAAAAAATCATTGTCTCCACCGGCACCAAAAATCTGCAGGACCAACTTTATCATCGCGATCTGCCCTTAGTGCGTAACGCTCTGGGTGTTTCAGTGCGCACCGCTTTGCTCAAAGGTCGCGCCAATTATCTGTGTTTATACCGACTGGAAATGGCCGAACTTGATGGGCGCCCCCGCACCCGCGAAGAGCGCACCGCATTGCACAGCATCCGCGAATGGGCTGGGCGCACTCACAGCGGCGACATCGCCGAATATGTTGATCTGCCCGAAGACTCAACGTTGTGGTTTGATGTTACCTCCACCAGTGATAATTGCCTGGGGCAGGAATGCCCGTCATTCACCGAATGCCATGTAGTTAAAGCACGTCGTGCCGCGCAAGAGGCCGACTTGGTAGTGATTAATCATCATCTGCTATTTGCAGATATGGCGCTGAAAGACGAAGGTTTTGGTGAATTATTGCCGGGCGCCAATGCCTTCATTATCGACGAAGCGCATCAACTGCCCGAGGTGGCATCAAATTTTTTCGGCAGCATGTTTAGTAGCCGTCAATTACTGGAGCTGGCTGATGATACCGTTACCGAACATCTGCGTGAAGCAGGTGATATGCAAGAATTGCCTGCCACTGCTGATGCCTTGAAAAAGGCCGCGCTGGATTTACGTTTGGCGTTCGGTTTGCAAGTGCGGCGCTTGCCATGGAGCGAAGTATCCAGCATGCCCGAAGTGATTGCGACCATGCAACAATTGCATGTTGTCCTCACCGCGCTGCATACCGCATTAAAGCCCGCCGCAGTGCGCGGTAAAGGTCTGGAAAGTTGCACACAGCGTGCTGAAGAATTACTGCAACGTTTGCATGCATTCACCAGCACCGCGCAGGAAAATCATGTGCAGTGGTTGGAAACCTACACGCGCAGCTTTACGCTCAATCGTACGCCGCTGGACATCGCCCCGATTTTTCAAGCGCATATGCAGATGCGCAAATGTGCTTGGGTGTTCACTTCCGCCACGCTGGCAGTGGGTGACAGTTTCGAACATTTTTCACAGCGATTAGCGTTGCAGGGCGCCATCACCAAACGCTGGGACAGTCCATTTAACTTCGCGCGCAATGCGGTTTTTTATGCGCCGCCTGATCTACCCGACCCCAACAGTCCCGCCTACACAGCCGCTGTAGTGGAAGCCGCTGTGCCGGTGTTAGAGGCGAGTCGTGGCCGGGCATTCATGTTGTTCACGAGCCACCGTGCCCTGCAGGAAGCCTGGGTAGCCCTGCAAGGCCGCGTCGACTATCCCCTGTTAATGCAGGGCAGTTCACCGCGCGGAGAATTGCTTGAACGTTTTCGTGCACTTGGCAATGCCATCCTGTTAGGTACCAGCAGTTTCTGGGAAGGTGTGGATGTGCGTGGCCCAGCGCTGTCATGTGTCATCATTGATAAACTTCCATTTGCTGCGTTGGGTGATCCGGTATTACAGGCACGGCTCGACACGTTCCGTCGCCAGGGTGGTAACCCGTTCATGGATTATCAGCTCCCTGCCGCAGTGATTATGCTCAAACAAGGCGTGGGACGACTGATACGCGATGTTAATGATTGCGGCGTCATGATGATCTGTGACCCTCGGCTGTTTTCAAAACCGTATGGGCAGACGTTTATCAACAGCCTTCCCCCCATGCGCCGTACTCGAAAAATGGAAAATGTACAGAAGTTTTTCCTGGCAGAAAGCACGCGTATTCAGATGGCAAATGAACCCCCGCTTGATCCTGAAAATGGCTATGAACTTCAGGGATGAAAGTTAAGATGTTGAAGGTGTAGCAGAAAGTGAATATACGAGCCAACGACTAAACGGCCTGATTTCTTGGCCGATTAAGCTTGGGCTATATGCAACAGGCTTCCCTGGTTTTTTAGAATGACCGCCGTCTTTCATATTTCCCGCCACCTGCATGCCGGCCGGATCTCTTGATTTTTCTACCCCAGAATTTCCACTATTCCCAGCAGTAATGGTATATTTCTATGGATTGTAAAATGACTTGCAGGTGGGCGAGGCCGCATCGCACCGCAGAAAATAATATATTCTAATATATTCAGAGGATTATATGCGAATTCAAGGGCTGGGCTGGTGGCTGGTAGGAATGGGTGCAGTAGTGCTGGCCGGATGCGGAGGGGGGGGCGATAGCTTGCCTGGCGTGCCGCATGCGGTGCTGCCACATCATGCTTATGATCCACAGGTGGCATTTGATGCGGCGGGCAATGGTGCAGCAGTGTGGAGTCAGTTTGATGGATTGCGCAAGAATGTGTGGGCTAGCCGTTATACTGCCAGCACCACGGCTTGGAGCCCACCGGTATTGATTGAGACCAATAACGGCGGTGATGCCGACGTCCCTCAAATTGCGCTCGACAACGCCGGTAATGCGCTGGTGGTATGGGAACAGTCTGACAGTACGCGCCGCAACATTTGGGCAAATCGTTACACGGCTGCGAGTCAGAGTTGGGGCACCGCCCAATTGCTGGAAACTGATAATGTCAGCTTTGCCACTGCCCCGCATCTCGCGCTCGCCAATAGCAATAATGGCAATGGTACTGGCATGGTGGTGTGGGAGCAGTCAGATGGCAGCCGCAAAAGCATCTGGGCGCGCCGTTATAATGCGGTGAATGATCAATGGGATGTTGCCAGTGTCATTGAAACCAGTGCAGAAGACGCCAATGCGCCGCAGATCGCCGCCGATGCCAATGGGAATTTCGTCGCCGTATGGCGCGGTTATGATGGCCTAGTGCATCAGCGTTACAATGTGTGGGCTAACCGTTATGTAGCAGGCGCAGGGTGGGGCAGTGCAGCGCTGATCAGCAACAATACTACAGACCCTGCGGCGATTGGGGATGCGTTAGTATCAAGAAATGCAGACACGCCGCATATCGCCATGGATGCTGCCGGCAATGCCTTGGCGGTGTGGACGCAAGCCACTAGCATCTATGCCAATCGATATACGGCGGGGGTGGGCTGGGGTAGTGCGCAGCTTATAGAAAACGATGTGAAATGGGCGGCTTCAGCGCCGCGTATTGCCATGGCGGCGAATGGTCATGCCTATGCAGTGTGGGAACAGTATGCCGATGCAGTGTTGGGTGATGCTACACCACCCTTTAAAAATATCATGGCTAATCGCTATGTGGCGGGGTTAGGCTGGCAGAGCGCCACATTGGTTGAAACCAATAATACCGGCCACGCACAAACCCCCCAAGTGGCGGTAGATAGTTTTGGCAATGCCACTGTGGTGTGGCGTCAGTGGGATGAAACGCACTATAGTATATGGAGTAACCGTTTTTTTAGAGCAAGCGGACAATGGGGCACAGCGGCGCTGATTGAAGCAGATAATACTGGCGACGCTGTTAATCCTCAGGTGGCTATGGATGCGGCTGGCAACGCATTGGCAGTATGGAGCCAAAATAACGGCACGCGCAGCAGCATTCGGGTGAATCGCTATACCTTTGGTAGCACATGGAATACAGCGTTGACTCTGGATAGTATATAGGAGGTTTTTATCAGTGTTAGCGTTGACCGTATGCCCTGATCTAACGTTTGGCGTCAGGCACGCGCCGCTCGTGGCGTGTCGCCCTCGAAGCCGTTCTTAGGCGGCATGTGTCTCCCGATGGACTAAGCGAATTCGATCCTGAAATCGCCCATGCCCGCATTGGTCTTGTGATTCACACGCACGAGCCTTTGTTTCTGACCAAGCATTTCAGCGATTGCAACAACAGCGCTGAACTCTTTGTGTGGCCCTCGATTCAGTTCTTGAACAGAAAAGACCTTGGTTGTTGCTCGCTGAATTGTATTCAAGTGTGCTTGAACTTGATCGAACTGCCAAGTCGGATTACTCACGACTGCAGCTTGCAGATCATGGATGTAATGGCTTAAGTAATCGCGAAGAACTCGCTCTACGTCTACGCTTACCTTTGACGGCAACACACACACTGCCTCATACAACTCCCCGTATCTAGTCGCCAACTCCGTAGCCGTCATAGCCTTCGACATTTCCTCGATCTCTTCTCCGACTGCTTTTCGCTTGGCGTCGTCTGTAAGCTCATAATGGTCTCCAACGTACTTGGGCAAGTATCTTTCCAACGTGCCGCCGGGCAGCAGAATGACGTTTATTTGTTTTAGCGCGATCACAATTTGCTTTAGTCGTCCCTCAATCTCCTCGATATCTGTCTGAGATATAGCCGCGATTACAGCCGTCCGATTGCGGCTAATCGCCGTCATCACGGACACACGGGCCTTGGACCAATCCTTCCCGTTCCACTGAGCCCTCGGTCCCAGCTTAGTGAGAAAGTCCACCAGTGGAGTCAATAGTTGCGGTACAGGATTGACTGAAATGAGTCGATCGATCACGGACGTCAACTTCCCATCCAATTCTCCGCAGTATTTTGAAAAGTCGCTGCCTACACCCGCCGTTAGCAAGAAGCTCTGTACCGAACCGTCGCCCTTCACACACGCTCGAAGATTGCCCCCAAACAGGCTGTCGAGGTCGTATAAAAAATGGGCCTTTTTGCCAAAAGCTATACATAAGTCCAGATAGCGATTCACCTCCTCGCAGCCACCAGCGTCAATAATGCAACTCCCCGCCGCAGCGACTGATACGCCGCGCGCTTCCAGCATTGTCCCCACGAGCTGAGCGTCGAGAATACCTTCAACGAAGATCGGATTGTCGGAAAAGAAGAGTTGCTTGTGGTGCACATTCAATCGGGGCACCAATGTCGATAACCTCGCTGTCCCCCCCGGATCAAGGTTGAGAATGTGGTTTGGAATCGAGTGGTTTAGATCGAAGGAAATAATGGACTTCACATCCTCGACAGATCGAAAGTCGAGGATAAAAGGAGAGTGCGTGACCAGAAAGACAACCTTCTTTTTCTTGTCTACACTTGGATCGCCCGCGAGCTTGCGAACCTCCTGTATAAAGAACGCCTGATACTGGGGATGCAGGTTGAGTTCCGGTTCGTCGATAATCAGATACGGATGCTCATCGTTGTACAAATGCGTCAGGAGGACGAGCAGTTCCTTGATCCCATGACATTCATCGCGATCAAGCCTATAAGAGTCGCCGGTTTCGCCAAGCACAGCCCGTGCGACGAGATTTCCAGAGTCCCATTCGAGACTGATCTTACGATTGAACAGATGGCTAAGCGTCGCCTCGACCTGAATGCGGAGATCCATCCGCTCTTCCAGAAGCACAATCGTATCGATTCCTGACCCTTGTTGGCCTGCGTTTTTGTAATGGGAAAAATAGTTCTTGGCAAGTCCGCTCGCGAAAGGGTCCCCGAAAATGCTCCTCAGCGGACTGGTCTGCTCCATGCCACTGAGTCGATCCGTTCCAAGCATGCGTGCGTTGCCTAGATGTGAACGCAATGCTTCTGCGAATTTTGATTTGCCGCTTCCATTCGGTCCGACCAGAAAGTTGATAGTCCCTATCTGCGAAGTTTTAAACTTTTTCTGCTTCCAGGGTATGGGCAGGTCGAATGACAATTCTTTGTTTATCATGCTTATTACATCCCCATATTCGTATTCGAAAGTCGATCCATGTCGCGAAGTTCCAGCTGCACCGACGAGTGCACTCCATGTTGAGCATTAGTTGTATGGAATAGATGTGGTGATCAAGTTTCCGTGCTTCTGTCATCAGCATGTCGCTTGACGTGAAAACTCATCGCCGCTATTTCCCTGCATCGTTTCGCTGCGGCCAAACGAGGGTTGACTCTGAACCCCAGAGGCCGTTGGCACGGACAGCGCAGGAACGGAGCGAATAAAGCACATAATTGGACATTTTTCGCCTCCTGTGAAGCAGGATGTGAGGTAGACGCGAAGGAGTGAACTTTCTTCACATTTGCGGCATCCCTGTATGTGACGAACGCCTAACCCGTATTGCGCATGCCCGCCGCAATGGCGTTAATCGAGCGCAATAGCGGATCCAGCCAGATAGCACGTTCGTGTTCAGGAAGCTCCAGGTCACGATATCGCTTCAGTAATGTGGTCTGAATATGATTCAGTGGATTCAGGTAGGGACTACGGCGTTTCAGTGACAATGCCAATGTCGGGTTTTCTTCCAGTAATGAATTCAGTTCGGCAATATCAAGAATCTGCTCTACAGTTTTTTCATACTCATTCCGTATCACTGTATAGATGCGCTCACTATCGGCGTCATTGCACAAGGCCGCATATTCGTGGGCAATTGACATGTCCGCTTTCGATAGCGCCATCTGCGTATTACTCAGCATAGCTCGGAAAAATGGCCAGTTGCGATAGAGGGCGCGCAACTGAGTGAGGTGTTTCGGGTTATCCGCACGCCAGGTAGCCAAAGCTGTACCAAGACCAAACCAGGCGGGCAGTGTATGGCGTGATTGCCCCCAGCCAAATACCCATGCAATTGCCCGCACCGAGGATTTTGAGCGATCTGCCTTGTTACGATGCGACGGACGCGAACCTATGTTGAGCAAACCAATTTCGCGTACCGGCGTAGCCTCATAAAAATAATCCAGAAACCCCGGCATGTGATCGGTGAGCTGACGATATGCGCCTTGACCAGTATGCGCCAATTGTGCCATGATCTTGCTGCCGTCACCATCGTCACGCTCAGCACGTCCTATCAAATGGCGACTGGCTTTCAGCAGGCCCGTAATGCCCATCGACAATTCATAGACTGCCGTTTCGGTATTGCTATAGCGGTACGATAGCACTTCGCCTTGTTCTGTAAACTTGATCTGTCCAAATACGGTGCTGGAAGGTTGGGCAAGAATCGACTCATGCGTGGGGCCGCCGCCACGTCCGGCGGTGCCGCCGCGCCCATGAAATAAACGGCATTCAATATCACGTTCAGTGGTGATAGCGATAATCTTTTTCTGTGCTTCATAAAGATACCACGATGATGCCAGAATGCCCCCGTCTTTACATGAATCCGAATACCCCAGCATTACTTCCTGATAATTTCCGGATACTTTCAGCAGTTGGACATAGACCTGATTATCCAGCAATTCAGCAAGCACCTGCTCAACGTGGGCCAGATCATTAATAGTTTCGAAGAGAGGAGAAATACGAATATTGCAGAACCAGCCCGAATTATTATAACCTGCTAATCCACATTGATGTGCAAGCCACATTACCTCTATCACATGGCTAGCAGCATGCGTCATGGAAATCACATAACAGCCGAATGCCTGCGCACTGATTTCATGGCGCATTTTCGCCATAACGGAAAATACTTCAAGTGTCTGCTGAGTTTCAGCCGTCAGCGTGGCAGATATACTGGCCTGCAGAATGCCTGATTTTCCACGTTGGAGCGCCACTTGGTTGATCCCCTCAGTCAGCACCTTCATGCGCTCTTCTTCAGAAAGTGATTCGTAATCAACTGGGGGTGTCTGCTTTGAGAAAATTTCGCTACAGGCGCGCGTGTGCCGTGATGACTCCTGACGCAGATCAAGATGACACAGGAAAAATCCAAAAGTTTCTACGAGGCGAATCAAATCTTTCAGATCCCCGTTGGCAATCGCCTCATCACCGTGGCTGATTAAGGAATCACGGGTAACATATAAATCATCAAGTAGCTCCACCTCGGAGCTGTAGCCGGAGGTCAGAGGATTAATATCTTTATTGTTCAACCGCGCCTTAACAGTGATGAGATTACACTCGAGACGATGACGCATCACATACAATTTTCGGCGATAGGGTTCGTTGATAAAACGCAAGGGTGAATCATGCAGGGTAGCAGGGGCGAATTGC
>JBKJTS010000288.1:0-11820 GCA_046590885.1 Gammaproteobacteria bacterium | reverse complement strand
TCACTCATCCAGCGCATCCTGCAAATCGCTACCGACAAGGATTCTCTGATTCTCGACAGCTTTGCGGGAAGTGGGACAACTGGTCACGCTGTGTTGAAACAAAACTCCGATGACGGTGGCAACCGCCGTTTCATTCTGGTGGAAATGGACGAGAACATCGCACGCAACGTAACCGCAGTACGGGTGGGGCGTGTGGCGCAGGGCTATACCAACGCCAAGGATCAAGCCGTCGATGGGCTGGGTGGCGGCTTCCAGTTCTGCACGCTTTCTGCCGAACCATTGTTCACTGCTCAAGGACAAATTCGCAGCGATGTTACTTTTGCTCAACTGGCTGAGTTCGTCTGGTTTGCCGAAACGGGCACGGGATTTCAAATCCCCCCTAGCCCCCCTTTTTCAAAGGGGGGAACGAATGGTGAAGCGCAGAAAACTTCCCCCTTTGAAAAAGGGGGAGCGAGGGGGATTTTGTCGCCCTTGCTGGGCGTGCATGAAGGCCGCGCGATTTATCTGCTCTACAACGGTATTCTGAAAGACAAATCCATTGCGGGCGGCAATGTACTGACCGGCCCGGTGTTCGATGTGTTGCCGAAGTTTACCGGCCCGAAAGTGATCTACGCCGCTGCCAATCGCATGGGCGGTCGCCTCGCTCGCGAAGGCATTGTGTTCAAACAAACGCCTTACGCGCTGGAGGTATGAGCATGGAAACCCGGCCTCGCGTTATTATTATTGCCGGCCCCAATGGGGCAGGAAAAACAACATTCGCCCGCGAGTTCTTGCCCAATGAAGCGGGGTGTCCCGTGTTTGTGAATGCCGATCTGATTGCCGCCGGCATTGCGCCGTTTGCGCCTGAAAAGGCGGCGATACACGCAGGCCGCTTGATGTTGCAGGAGCTGGCACGCCATTCTGTCACGCGCACGAGCTTTGCCTTCGAAACAACTTTGGCCGGTCGCGGCTATCTGCGCCTGATTGATGCATGGCAGCGTTCGGGTTATCGAGTCAAACTGATTTTCCTGCAACTCGACAGCGCGGAAGAGGCCATTGCGCGGGTCGCGCAACGAGTCAAACAGGGCGGCCACTCGATTCCCGAAGATGTAATCCGTCGTCGTTTTGCGGCGGGTCGGGTGAATTTCAAAACGTTGTATGCGCCCAAGGTGGATGCCTGGACACTTTATGACAATGCCGGCGCGCAACCGCTACTACTGGACTGGAGCGAAAAACCATGAACAAACAGTCTATCGAAAAGGCGCAAGATGCCGATTTACGACTTTCTGTTGCCGCGATGCAGCGTGCAGCGCAACGCGCACGGGAGCTGGCACGCAAGACTGGCACGGCTATTGTGGTGAGCCGGAACGGTATCATAGAGCATCTCGCACCCGATGCGCCGGAGCTTGAAGCGCTCAGCGTTCAGGAGCCTCTGTTGCCATATGGGGAGCAAGCCTGATGGTTTTCAGCGAAGACTCAAGAGTCAAAATTCCCTGCATTCTGCATCTGGTTCGGCTTGGTTACCGTTACCTATCCCTCAAGAACGCCAAGTGGGATGAAGAAACCAACATCTTTCCCGACCGATTCCGTGCCGCGATTGCGCGCATCAACCCCGGCATGGACGGCGATGACATCAACCGCCTGTTGGCTGAGGTCAAACTCCTGATTGACAACGAAGACCTCGGCAAGGCTTTTTACGAAAGACTCACCGAACGCTCGGGCATCCGGTTGATCGACTTTACCGATTTCAACAATAACAGCTTCCATGTCGTTACCGAGCTGCCCTGCAAGAACGGCGATGACGAGTTCCGGCCCGATATCGCGCTGCTCATCAACGGCATGCCGCTGGTCTTCATCGAGGTCAAAAAGCCCAACAACCGCGAAGGCGTGCTGGCCGAACACAAGCGTATCTTCACGCGATGCCGTAACACCCGCTTCCGCCGCTTTATCAACATCACTCAGTTGATGGTTTTTTCCAACAACATGGAGTATGAAGACGGCTCGCCGCAACTCATCGAGGGTGCGTTCTATGCCAGCCCATCGTATGACGCGCCGATCTTCAACTATTTCCGCGAAGAAGAAGCGCTGAATCTGGCCGACCTGCTGGCCGACGAAGACGACGCGATTGAAAACGAAGTGCTGCGTGACAACAACCTCAATGTCATCAAGCACAGCCCGGAATTTATCAGCAACAAATCGCCAGACACGCCGACCAACCGTATCTGCACCTCGCTGTTCAGCCGCGAGCGTCTGTCGTTCCTGCTGCAATACGCTCTGGTCTATGTAAACGAGACCGATGGCTTGCAGAAGCACGTCATGCGTTATCCCCAGTTCTTCGCCACCAAGGCGCTTGAACGCAAGCTGGATGCTGGCGTGCGCCAGGGCATTATCTGGCATACCCAGGGCAGTGGCAAGACCGCGCTGGCCTATTACAACACCCGATTTCTGACTGACTATTTCCAGCGCCGGGGCATCATCCCCAAGTTCTACTTCATCGTTGATCGGCTCGACCTGCTTATTCAGGCACAGCGGGAGTTTTCCGCTCGCGGGCTGACGGTGCGCACCATTGATTCACGCGAGGCCTTTGCCTTCGAAATCAAGACCACTCAGGTGCTACACAACCACACAGGCAGACCCGAAATTACTGTGGTCAACATCCAGAAGTTTCAGGATGACCCGGATGTGGTTCGCACTGAGGATTACGATGTCAACATCCAGCGGGTTTATTTCCTCGACTAGGTGCACCGCAGCTACAACCCGCAAGGTAGTTTTCTTGCCAACCTCAGCCAGTCCGATCAGAACGCCATCAAGCTCGGCCTTACTGGCACGCCGCTGCTGGGCGACGATTATAACTCCCGCGCCCTGTTTGGCGACTACATCCACAAGTACTACTACAACGCATCCATCGCTGATGGCTATACGCTGCGTTTGATCCGCGAAGAAATCGCAACCAACTACAAACTCTCACTGCAAGAAGCGCTTGCGGCCGTGGAACTTCAGCAGGGCGATATTGACCTCAACCTCATTTACGCGCACCCGAGCTTTGTCGAGCCGATGCTCGATTACATCGTTCGTGACTTCGAAAAAAGTCGTAGTGCCTTGAACGACGCCACTATTGGTGGCATGGTCATCTGCGACAGCGCCGAGCAGGCCAGGCAAATGTTTGCGATATTCAATGTGGTCTATGCAGGTCAAGTTCAGCCTCAGTACACATTGAGAGACTCGGCACAAGCATTAATCGCAGCCCAGCAGCCTGACAGTTACGCTGCCCGAACTCTGCTTGAAAACAGGGCGAAAAGTGGTGCCCTAATCTTGTACGATGTGGGCAGTAAGGAAGAGCGTAAGACGTGGGTAGAGGACTTCAAAGCAGGAAAGATCGATTTGCTGTTCGTCTACAACATGCTGCTTACCGGCTTTGATTCCAGACGGCTGAAAAAGCTCTACCTCGGGCGGGTAATCCGCAAGCACAACCTGCTCCAGGCTTTAACGCGAGTAAACCGCCCCTACAAAGACTTCCGCTATGGCTATGTGGTCGATTTCGCCGACATCAGTAAAGAGTTTGCAGAAACGAACCAGCGTTATTTGACCGAGTTAAATGATGAGCTGGGCGATGAGCTGGAGCATTACTCCAATCTGTTCAAATCCACGGCAGAGATTGCCCAGGAAATTGAGGCGATCAAGGACATCTTGTTTCGCTTCAATATCGAAAACGCCGAGGTCTTCTCACAGCAGATCAGCCAGATTCAAGATCGCGCCACGGTGCTCGCCCTTAAAAAGGCCCTGGCCGATGCACGCAGCCTCTACAACCTCATCCGCCTACAGGGTGAGTACGGCTTACTTCAGCAGCTGGACTTCCACAAGCTCAACCAGCTCTACCGCGAAACCTGCAACCGTCTGGAAATACTTAACTTAGCCGACAGAATAGAAAACAGCAACGACACCAGCGACCTGCTCAACTTCGCGCTGGAAGATGTGCTGTTCACGTTCACCAAGGTCAGGGAAGAAGAACTAATGCTGGCCGACAAGCTCAAAAACACCTTGCGCCAAACCCGCGAAGCCCTGGCTGGCAACTTCGACCAGCAAGACCCGGAATTCATCACCCTCAAGGAAGAACTAGTGCGGCTGTTCAAGCAGAAGAAGCTGAACGAAGTCACGCAGGAGGAAATGACTGCCAACATCGGCGCACTCAACGCCATCCACGACAAGGTCAAGGAACTCAACCGGCAGAACAACCAGCTCCGCGCCAAGTACCACGGTGACGCCAAATACACCCGCATCCACAAGCGGCTGATGGAGCGCGACACGCTCACGCAAACTGAACGCCAACTCTGTGAAGCGCTCACCGGCGTCAAGCAGCAGGCCGACGAGCAGGTCTTGCAAAACACCCAGCTGCTGGCCAACGAAAGCTACTTCGAGAAGATGATGATGCCGCTCGTGATCGGTGAGTTTCAAAACCGCCAGAAGATCAAACTCACCCCGGACGCTTCCCGCACCATCAACCATCTGGTGATGACCGAATACATGAATGAATTTGCTGCTGGTTCTCGTGCCGGCACACGAACAGGAGCGTCCCCTTGGTAACGCAGAATTTCGAAAAACGCACCCGGCAATTGATCGACAGCCTCAAGACGATCTGTGGCGCTTGCGGTCTCGGCAACGATGGCAACGAGTTCAAGATCATCACCCAGGTCTTTCTCTATAAATTCCTCAACGACAAGTTTGCCTTCGAAGCCAAAAAAATCAGGCCGGAACTGGCTCAGGCCGAAAACTGGGAGCAGGCACTCGCCAAGCTGAGCGCCGACGAGCTGGAGATGCTGCAACTGCAAATGGGGCCGGATACTGCCCGCCTGAAGCCCGAGCACTTTATCGCCCACCTGTTTGGTCGCCAGAACACGCCGGAATTCGCCAAGCTGTTTGACGACACCCTGCGCGACATCGCCATCACCAATAACGACATCTTCGCGGTCAAGACCGACGGCGGTGCCAAGGTCACTTTATTTGATCGGGTGAGCGAATACGTCACTGACCCCGCCAAGCGCGACGCCTTCTGCCGCGCCGTCATCAACAAGCTGGTGGAGTTCAGCTTCGAGCGCATCTTCACCCAGAAATACGACTTCTACGCCGCTCTGTTCGAGTACCTGATCGAGGATTACAACAAGGACAGCGGCGGTAAATACGCCGAGTACTACACCCCACATGCCGTGGCCAAGATCATGGCCGCCATCCTGGTGCCGGAAGCGGTGCGCGGGAAGGTGGCGAACGTGAGCTGCTACGACCCCTCGGCCGGCTCCGGCACGCTGTTGATGAATATCGCCCACGCCATCGGCGAGCAACGCTGCGCCATCTTTTCGCAGGACATCTCGCAGAAATCATCGAGCCTGTTGCGCCTGAACCTGATCCTGAATAATCTGGTTCACTCCATCCCCAACATCATCCAGGGTAATACCCTGCTGCACCCCTACCACCGGGACGGCAAGGCGCTCAGGAAGTTCGACTACATCGTCAGCAATCCACCCTTCAAGATGGATTTCAGCGATTTCAGGAACGATCTGGATAGCAAAGAGAATCACGACCGATTCTTTGCCGGGGTGCCAAACATACCCAAGCAAGCCGTCGCTAAGATGGCTATTTACCAGCTCTTCCTGCAACACATCATCCATTCGCTCAAACACGGCGGCAAGGCCGCCGTGGTGGTGCCCACCGGCTTCATCACTGCACAAAGCGGCATCGACAAAGGTATCCGCCAGCACCTGGTGGATAAAAAAATGCTGTCCGGTGTGGTCTCCATGCCTAGCAATATCTTTGCCACCACCGGCACCAACGTCTCCATTGTCTTCATTGACGACGCCAACAAGCAAGGCGTGGTGCTGATCGACGCCTCCAACCTCGGCACCAAGGTCAAGGTCAAGGACGGCAAGAACCAGAAAACGCTGCTTTCTGAAGCCGAGGAAGACCGCATCATCGCCACCTTCAACAGTAAAGAGGCGGTGGAGGATTTCTCGGTGGTGGTCAGCTACGACGACATCGCCGCCAAGAATTACAGCCTGAGTGCCGGGCAATATTTCGAGGTGAAGATCGAATACACCGACCTGACGTCGGAGAAGTTCGACGTGATGATGCATGGCTTTACTGACAACCTGGACAAGTTGTTCAAGGAATCGGCGGGGCTGGAACAGGAGATCAGGAAGCAGTTGGCGGGGTTGCGGTATGAGTAGAACTCAAACTATGGCTACTGCTGCCTCTTTTGTTTCCGAACGAATGCACTCTAAGGACTTAACCTTGGAGCAATACGTTACGACGGATAGTTTGCTACAGAACAAGAAGGGGAGGGCTAAATCCGGGTCCCTGCCGTCAAAGTCGGTGAGTGTTACCAGATACAAGCAAGGAGATGTTTTGCTGAGCAATATCCGCCCGTATTTGAAGAAAATATGGCAAGCGGATAGTTCAGGTGGTTGTTCAGTCGATGTTTTGGTGTTCAGGGCTCTACAAGGGGTAGTTCCCGGATTCTTGTATTACACACTAATGCAAGACGACTTCTTTAGCCATGTAATGAGGGGGTCGAAGGGCACCAAGATGCCGCGAGGCGAGAAGAGTCAAATCATGGAATTTCGCGTTCCTAATTTTGAATCGAAAGCCCAACAAAAAATCGCCGCCGTCCTCTCCGCCCTCGACGCCAAAATCGACTGCAACAACCGCATCAACGCCGAGTTGGAGGTGATGGCCAAGACGCTGTATGACTACTGGTTCGTGCAGTTCGACTTCCCCGACGCCAACGGCAAACCCTACAAATCCTCTGGCGGCAAGATGGTCTATAACCCCACATTGAAACGGGAAATTCCGGCGGGATGGACAGATTCAAGTATTCTTGCTGTTGCCGATCTGCTCGGCGGTGGAACACCGACGAAAAAGAAGACAGAATACTGGAGTGGCAATATTCCCTTCTTCACTCCTACCGATGCTGACGGAGCCATCTTCAAGTTTTCGACGGCAGATTACATCACCGACGAAGGTCTGAAAGGCAGTAGTACCAAGCTCTTCAGCAAGCACACCGTTTTCATCACTGCACGCGGTTCCGTTGGCAGGCTGGTATTGGCCGGTGTCGATATGGCGATGAACCAGTCCTGTTACGCGCTGCGCGCCAAATCCGGCATCAGTCACACATTTCTGTTCTCTCTCACCAAGGAATTGATCCATCACTTGCAAGTCAAGTCTTCCGGCTCAGTCTTCGATTCCATCGTCTCGAATGACATCGAACTGACTAATCTCGCTATTCCTAAAAGTGAGGTCATCCACAAATTTGCCGCAGTCGTTGAACCCGCATTCGAGAAAATCGCCAACAACACCAAGGAAAACCAGCAACTCATCCAACTCCGTGATTGGCTCCTGCCCATGTTGATGAACGGCCAGGTCAAGGTGGCGTAAAGGAGGCAGCCATGACCCAACACGACACGTCCCCCGCCTTTTTCATGGGCGCACCGATATTTATCTAGTCCGATGGTTGGATTTTTTGCCTAAACCCGCGTATTTACAAGGTTTCCCGAGATTTCTTGTGGACTTCACTCTAAGGCCGATTGGCCCGTCATGGCCACTTTCTGCTCACGCTGGAAATACAACCCTTTATCCAGGCTTACTTGCCATTGGATAAGGCTGTACGGTGCAGCAAGTAACTATTTATGGTAAACTTTCTTGTTAATATTAAGAGGCTCCTGAAAATGGCCACGGCAAGTTTTTAAGAAGTTCCGTAAACATGTTTTTGCTCCCCCTGTAAGGATTAGTTTCTCCGCATGAGCCCGTTCGCTAAAGAAGTCCTCCCTGTCAATATTGAAGAGGAGATGAAGCAGTCGTACATGGAATATGCCATGAGTGTCATCGTCGGGCGCGCCCTGCCAGACGTGCGTGATGGCCTCAAGCCAGTGCACCGCCGGGTGCTCTATGCCATGCGCGAGCTGGGCAACGACTGGAACAAGCCTTACAAGAAATCGGCGCGTGTGGTCGGTGATGTGATTGGTAAATACCATCCCCATGGCGACACAGCGGTGTATGACACTATCGTGCGCATGGCTCAACCATTTTCGCTGCGTTATATGCTGGTGGATGGTCAGGGTAACTTTGGTTCGGTAGACGGCGACGCACCCGCAGCGATGCGTTACACCGAAGTGCGCATGTCACGCATTGCGCATGAGCTGCTCGCCGATCTGGACAAGGAAACCGTCGACTTCGCCCCTAATTACGACGAATCCGAAATCGAGCCACGGGTGTTTCCGGCGCGCGTGCCCAATTTGCTGGTGAATGGTTCGGCAGGTATTGCTGTTGGCCTGGCCACTAATATTCCGCCGCACAACCTCACTGAGGTGGTGAACGCGTGCCTGGCGCTGATTGATGATCCGAGTCTGGATATCGCCGCTTTAATGGCCTATGTGCCCGGCCCCGACTTCCCCACGGCGGCAATTATTAACGGCTCACGCGGTATTCACGAGGCCTATCACACCGGGCGCGGGCGCATTTATGTGCGTGCCCGAACTCACGTGGAAGTAGATGAGGCGCGTCACGGCAAACAAACCATTGTGGTTACCGAGTTACCTTATCAGGTGAACAAGGCGCTGTTGCTGGAGCGTATTGCTGATCTGGTTAAAGAGAAAAAGATTGAAGGCATCACCGAGTTGCGTGACGAGTCTGACAAAGACGGCATGCGCATGGTCATCGAGCTGCGACGCGGCGAAATGGCTGAAGTGGTGATTAACAATCTGTGGCAGCACACACAGATGCAAAGCGTCTACGGCATCAACATGGTGGCGCTGGTAGACGGCCAGCCGCGTTTGCTGAACCTCAAGCAGATTCTCGAAGCCTTTATCCGCCATCGCCGTGAAGTGGTGACGCGTCGCACCGTATTTGATCTACGCAAAGCGCGTGAGCGCGCGCATATTTTGGAAGGGTTGGCGATTGCGCTGGCGAACATTGATCCTATCATCGCGCTGATAAAGGCCGCACCAAGTCCGGCTGAGGCAAAGATCGGCTTGATGGCGCGTACCTGGGCGCCAGGTCTGGTGACTGAAATGCTGGAGCGCGCTGGTAGCACCGCATCGCGTCCCGATGGACTGGCACCGGAATTTGGTTTGAGTGCGCAGGGCTACAGCTTGTCTGCAGAGCAGGCGCAGGCGATTCTGGATTTACGTCTGCATCGCTTGACGGGTCTTGAGCAGGATAAAATACTCAGCGAGTACAAAGATATACTCGTTAAAATTAAAGATCTACTTGATATTTTGAATGCCCCAGAGCGTCTCATGCAGGTGATCCGCGATGAGCTGCTGGCGATCCGTGAACAGTACGGCGACAAGCGCCGCACCGAGATCGTCACCACGCATCAGGATCTCAGCATGGCAGATCTCATCACTGAAGAAGACGTGGTGGTGACGCTCTCGCATGCAGGTTATGCCAAATCACAGCCGCTGGCCATGTACCGCGCCCAGCGTCGCGGTGGCAAGGGCAAGGCGGCCACCAGCATGAAAGAAGAAGATGTTATTGATAAACTGTTCGTTGCAAGTACTCATGACACGATTTTATGCTTCTCCAGTCGCGGCCAGGTCTATTGGATGAAGGTCTATGATCTGCCGCAGGCCAGCCGCATTGCGCGCGGTAAGCCCATGGTCAATCTATTACCACTGGAAGAGGGCGAACGTATTAACGCCATTTTACCGGTGCGTGAATACGAAGCGGGTAAATATATTTTCATGGCCACCAGCAGCGGCATCGTCAAAAAAACCTCCCTGGAGGAATTTTCACGTCCGCGCAGTAACGGTATTATTGCAGTCGAATTATTGGGTGACGACCGGCTGGTCGGTGTGGATATCACCGACGGCACTAAAGACGTCATGCTGTTTGCCAGCAGTGGCAAAGCGGTGCGCTTTAATGAAAACGATGTGCGCCCGATGGGCCGTACCGCACGGGGTGTACGCGGTATCACGTTGGGCACCGGCCAGCAGGTGATTTCCTTGATTATCGCTGATGCCACACTCATTGCGCAGGGCGACGTGCTCACTGCCACCGAGCGTGGTTATGGCAAGCGCACTGCGATCAGTGATTATCCTGTGCATGGGCGTGGTGGCCAGGGTGTGATCTCAATTCAGACAAGTAGCCGCAATGGTAATGTGATTGGCGCAGTGCTGGCTAATCACGAAGATGAAATCATGTTGATCAGCGATGGCGGTACGCTGGTGCGCACCCGTGTCAGTGAGATTTCGGTACTGGGTCGCAATACTCAAGGCGTGAAACTGATTAGCCTGGATGACAGCGAAAAGCTGGTGGTGGTAGAAAAAGTTGCGAGTATTGCGGATGACGCGGCTACCGGGATAGTGGAGCCAAGTGCCGAATAACAATCTAACGCTTGGGCAGGTTAGTAACCTGCCCCACGTTAAATGTAGGATGGTTTAGCGTTTTACGTATAACCCAGACATTGCGTAGCAACGCATGCAAGTTTGGCGTAGCAACACAATTGATTTAATGGCAGAGATCAATACCCCCGCACACAAAGGAAAACTGACGATGGCACGTATTTACAATTTTAGCGCGGGTCCAGCAATGATGCCGCAGGAAGTTCTGGAAAAAGCCCGGGATGAAATGCTCGATTGGCAAGGTTCAGGCATGTCAGTGATGGAAATGAGCCATCGCGGCAAGGAATTTGTCTCGATTGCCGAGCAGGCCGAGGCCGATCTGCGCGAGTTGCTGGCAGTGCCCGCCAATTATAAAGTCCTGTTCCTGCAAGGGGGCGCGAGCAGTCAGTTTGCCATGGTGCCGATGAACCTGTTGCGCGGTAAAGCTGTGGCCGATTACATCAACACCGGCATCTGGTCAGAAAAAGCTATCAGCGAAGCCAGGCGTTATTGCGATGTGAATGTCGCCGCCAATGCCAAAGACAATAAGTTCACCGCCATTCCGGCGCGTGCTACATGGCGTCTTGATCCTGCTGCGGCGTATGTGCATTACACCCCTAATGAAACTATTGGCGGGGTGGAGTTTAATGGCATACCAGATATTGGCCCTGTGACCTTGGTGGCAGACATGTCATCCACTTTCCTGTCGCGCCCTGTCGATGTCAGCAAGTTTGGTGTTATCTACGCCGGGGCACAAAAGAACATGGGTCCTGCGGGCCTCACCGTAGTGATTGTGCGTGACGATCTGATTGGGCAGACCTTGTCCGGCACGCCCAGCATGTTCGACTATAAAATCCATGCTGAAAATGGCTCTATGTACAATACCCCGCCCACCTATGGCTGGTATTGCGCCGGGCTGGTGTTTGACTGGCTGAAACGCCGTGGCGGCCTGAAAGCAATGGGCGCCACCAACAAGCGTAAAGCCGACAAGCTGTATGCGGCAATTGATAACTCCAGTTTCTATTCCAATCCAATCGACCGGGACTGCCGTTCCTGGATGAATGTGCCGTTTATCCTGGCTGATGCCAACCTTGACAAGATGTTTGTGCAAGAGGCTGACGCGGCAGATTTAGTGGCACTGGCGGGGCACCGCTCAGTCGGTGGCATGCGCGCCAGCATCTACAACGCCATGCCGGAAGAAGGTGTGGATGCATTGGTTGCCTTCATGGCAGACTTTGAAAAACGTCATGGATAATTAGTGCTCTATCCGTAACGTGTGAAAATAACTCTATAATCAGGATTACACCCGTGTTCAAGATACTGACTTTAAATAATATATCACCGAAGGGTCTGGAGCGTTTGCCGGGTGATCGTTATGCAGTGGCTGATATAGCGGAGGGAGCACCGGGTGAGATGCACAACCCCGACGCCATTTTGCTGCGCTCCTTCAAAATGCACGATTACACCTTGCCTT
>JBKJTS010000286.1:0-12124 GCA_046590885.1 Gammaproteobacteria bacterium | reverse complement strand
GTGACACACTTTGGCCGCGCAATAAAATTTCACCTTTATAAATAGGCTCAAAGCCGGCAGTGGCGCGCAATACCGTAGTTTTTCCACAGCCACTTGGGCCAAGCAGACATGCCAGTGTGCCCGCATTCAAGCGCAGAGAGAGGTCATGCACTACGGTGTGGCTGTCGTAGCGACAATCAATATTCTTGATTTCCAGAAGGGGAGTCATTTTTGTAAGAAATCTTTGCTATGTATCATTTCATCGCTTCTGTGGATCCTGCGCTTACCGCACTTGGGCATCCCTGTATATCGAAGCTTAGCGAGAAATATTGGAGGTTCAGGTATTGAAAATTTAACAGGATTAAAGATCTCTTACATTCGTTCGAGACAAGGATTTCTCCCTGTGGTCGAAATGACAATACGCTACACATCAGATGCATGGTGGCAGCAGGCACTACTATGCACTATGCGCAGTTTTTTCGTATCATTTTTGCACGAGCAACAGTTCCAGCAAGGCTTTTTGTGCATGCAGGCGGTTTTCTGCTTCATCCCACACTACACTTTGCGCGCCATCAATCACTTCTGCGCTGACTTCTTCACCGCGATGCGCGGGCATGCAGTGCATGAACAGGGCATCGGGATTTGCGTGCGCCATGATTTCTGCGTTGACCTGGTAGGCGGCAAAATCACGCAAGCGTTTTTCCTGTTCTTCTTCCCAGCCCATACTAGTCCACGTATCGGTGACAATCAGGTCAGCATTTTTCGCGGCTGAGCGGGCATCACTCACGAGGGTTATATGTGCGCCGCTGCTTTTTAAAATCTCTTTGTCGGGTTCATAGCCTTTGGGGCAGGCAATGCGCAGATGAAAATCAAACTGCCGCGCGGCATTGATGTAGGTATTGCACATATTGTTGCCATCGCCGATCCAGGCCACGGTCTTGCCCGCGATATCGCCGCGATGTTCAACCCAGGTTTGCATGTCTGCCAGTAACTGGCACGGGTGCCACTGATCGGTGAGTGCATTAATCACCGGCACGCGTGAATGCGCGGCGAAGCGTTCGATGATGTCATGTGCGTAAGTGCGAATCATGATTACATCGACCATGCTGGATAATACCCGCGCCGTGTCTTCTACCGGTTCGCCGCGACCCAACTGTGTGTCGCGCGGGGACAGAAAAATTGCGCTGCCACCGAAGTGTGCCATGGCAGCTTCAAACGAAACACGGGTGCGGGTAGAGGATTTTTCAAACACCATGCCCAGCACTTTATTTTTCAGGGGTTCATAAAGTACGTTCGCATTGCGCATTTTTTTTAGCACGATGGCCCGCTCAATCAAGCTGCGCAAGTCGGCGGGGGTGAAATCCATGAGGGTAAGAAAATGACGTAAGGCCATGGGTATACTGTTCCGTTTCAGTGCGATAGCACATTCAATAAAATTAAGCGGCGCCTGCGGTTTCGCTATTGGCGAAGTCGCACACGACCGCTGCAACGCCTTCGATAATCAAGTCGGCTTCGTCATCGCTGAGGGTGAGAGGCGGCAACAGGCGAATCACGCGCTCGGCCGTGACGTTAATAAGCAGCCCGCGCGCGCGCGCCGTGTGAATCAATGCAGCACAGGGGCGATTGAGCTCCACGCCGATCATTAGTCCGGTGCCGCGTATCGCGGTCACATGTTTGCAATCGTGCAAGGAATGCTTCAAGCCGGTGAGCAATCGCTCGCCCAATACAGCGGCACGCGCCACCAGGTTTTCCTGTTCGATGGTTGTGATCACGGCCAAGGCGGCAGCGCACGCCAGCGGATTGCCGCCGAAGGTAGAGCCATGTGAGCCGGGTTGCAGTGCCTCAGCCGCTGCACCGCGTGCCAGACATGCGCCAATCGGCACACCATTGCCCAGTGCTTTGGCAACAGTAATTACATCGGGAGTAGCGTTTGCTTGATCGGTAAGGGTATGCTGATAGGCAAACCAGCGCCCGGTGCGGCCCATGCCGGTTTGAATTTCATCCAGCATCATCAGCCAGCCGTGTTCATCACACAAGGCGCGTATGCCTGACAGGTAATCATCTTCAGGGATGTTAACACCGCCTTCGCCCTGCACTGGTTCCACTAATACTGCCACGATATTCGGGCTGTTGCGCGCTACGGTGCGCATCGCTTCGAGGTCGTTATACGGTACGCGTACAAAACCTTGTACTAGCGGCTCGAAACCTGCCTGGATCTTGCGATTGCCGGTGGCGGTGAGCGTGGCCAGCGTGCGGCCGTGAAAGCTGTTCTCGGCAACAATAATGGTCGGCGTGGCAATGCCACGGCGGTGCCCATGCAGCCGTGCAATCTTAATCGCCGCTTCGTTGGCTTCGGCACCAGAGTTGCCAAAAAACACCTTGTCCATGCCCGCAACACGCGTGAGGTGAGTGCCCAGCTCTTCTTGCAGGGCAATGCCGAAATGGTTGGAAGTATGCAGCAGCCGCCCAGCTTGCTGACAAATCGCTGCAGTGACAGCGGGATGAGCGTGACCCAGTCCGCACACTGCAACGCCACTGAAGGCATCCAGGTATTTATTGTTTTGCGTGTCCCACAACCAGGCGCCTGCGCCCTTTTCAAAGGTCACGGGCTGACGCCCATAGGTATTCATGAGTGACTCCGGCATGTGCTCGTACCATCCATTCCAAAAACAAAAGGCAGTCCCAAGGACTGCCTATAATGCAAAACAACAATATTAACCCCTAACTTTGGTCTAGTAAACACCAAAGTTAAGCGCCTAAGGTGACGTGATCTTGTGCGGCCTGATTTGCCGCGTCTTACGCGGGAGATATACCGCGTCTTACATCGCTAGATTTTTCGCGGCAAAGTCCCAGTTCACGAGGTTCCAGAATGCGGCAATATAATTGGCACGGGCGTTACGGTAATCCACGTAATAGGCGTGTTCCCAGACGTCGCAGGTGAGCAGGGGTTTCTGGCCGGCGGTGAGGGGGCATGCGGCATTGCTGGTGCTGACAATCGCCAGCGAGCCATCTTTATTTTTTACCAGCCACGCCCAGCCTGAGCCGAAGGTGGTGAGGGCGGTTTGGGTGAAGGTCTTTTTGAACTCTTCAAACGAGCCAAACGTCTTGTTAATGGCGTCACCCAATGCACCTGTCGGTGCGCTGCCACCTTGGGGACTGAGGCTGTGCCAGTAAAAGGTATGATTCCAGACCTGAGCGGCGTTGTTGAAAATACCCCCTGAGGACTTCATGATAATCTCTTCCAGCGCCATCTTCTCAAATTCCGTCCCTGGAATCAGGTTATTCAGATTCGTGACGTAGGTTTGATGGTGTTTTCCGTAATGATAGTCCAGTGTTTCCGCTGAAATGTGGGGGGCCAAAGCGGTTTTGGCGTAGGGTAATTCTGGCAGTGTATGCGGCATGGGGTTCTCCTTGAATTTCCGAGGTTGCGAGTATGCTGATTTTAAGAATAAGTCTAAGTGAGTGTGGGGACTATTGCAAGGTATCGCTGTGTCAACAGGGTAAGAATAAGGAAGCCGCAAAGCGCCGCAAGTAATACAGCCGACATACAAAAAAGCCTACCCACCTGGGGTAGGCAATCATGCCCTGCTTGTGAACTTATCGTGAGTAGAGGGGGATATTTAGATCTTCTTGCGGCGGCGCGTAAAACCCAGTCCGGCCAAGCCCATCAGAACCAGAGAAGCCGGCTCTGGCACGCCATTGGTGGGCGGTTGAAATACTCCAGCGGCTCTGCCCTGAATGCCTACTGTGAAGCCGTTCCAAAATTCATTGCTGAGGCTGCGCCAGCTAATGGAGTCAAACACGCCCGTGAACCGGTTAACCCCGTGTGGCTTGCCCGTACACCGTAATTGGTATTTGAAATTATCGCCGCCGAGATCGACAACGCTCTTTGACGAAGTGTTGCACCCTCATAAGCCGCAGGTATCGTTGGGGCTGCCCTCACCGAAACTCAGAAATTCGAAATCCGGGCTGATCTGGCAGTTTATATGGTCAGTGTCGGGATTTCCGCCAGCATTTCCTGACCAACACAAAGAAAAAATTAATTGCAAATGATAATCATTATCATTAAAGTATTAGAAGTAGGTTTGAGTATGGTTGGGGGCAGAAAAGCATGGAGTGGTTTGCTGTCTTTAGGGAAGTAGAAGGAGAAAAGCTGATGACGTATATAATTGATGCCCGGCTGGAGTGTGGTATGCCGTCGCTGACGCTCATTGATGCTGTGACGGGTGAGAAGCGCCTCCATTGGCGGTGCGAGAGCATGGCGGGGGGTGAGCGTGCCTGGCAAAACCTTTTTAAGCACTTGCTGTTGCTCTCCTGCACCGATCGGGTTAATTTGATTCAGCGTGCCCAATCGCCATTTATTGGCGATGAGTGCGTCGGGTGTACAGTTTGTATTGAATCACAGCGTATTCCGGGGAAGCCAGTTTTGTGACGGAAAAGGCTAGCCATGGGTTTACCTGGGGGGTTGGTGCAACAAGAGACGATCAAGCCAGGGTTATATTTATTAGAAGTGCCCTAAAGTGATCCTGAACGGCCTCCTTTAGTGGTTGGTGTTGCATTTAAGGAATCATGCGATGTGCGGTATCAGTGGTGAATTGCGTTTTGACGGGGGGGTGCCCGATCAGGCCGTGCTTGGGCGTATGCTGGCGGCATTGGCGCGACGTGGGCCAGACAGCGAGGGGTATTATGCTTCGGGACCGGTCGCCTTGGGGCACCGGCGCTTGTCGATTATTGATTTGTCGGAACGCGCCAATCAGCCGATGCTCGACGATACGCTGGGTTTATGCGTGGTGTTTAATGGCACCATCTATAACTACCGCGCCTTGCATGCCGAGTTGCAAGAGCTGGGCTATCAGTTTTTTTCCGAGGGTGATACTGAGGTTATCATCAAGGCTTATGCAGCGTGGGGTGAGCAATGTGTTGGTCGTCTGGACGGAATGTTTGCCTTTGCCATCTGGGATGTGCGTAAACAACATTTATTTCTGGCACGTGACCGGCTGGGTATAAAGCCTCTGTATTACACGCGCACGGCGCACAGCCTGCGATTTGCATCTACGGTGCAGGCGTTGCTGGCGGCGGGCGGAGTAGATACCTCCATTGACCCGGTAGCGTTGCATCATCAGCTTACATTGCACGCGGTGGTGCCTGCGCCGCACACCATTCTGAAAGGCGTGCGTAAATTAGCCCCTGCAACGACACTGGCCATCGGTACGCCGGGCATTGAGCGGTACAGCACCTACTGGCAGCTTGATGCCACGCGACCCACGCAACCCCCCGAAGCACACTGGAACGACGCCGAATGGGTTAACGCCACGCATGATGCGTTGCGCAACGCGGTAAAAAGTCACTTGAGCGCGGCCGATGTGCCGGTGGGTGTCTTGCTGTCCGGTGGGCTGGATTCCAGTTTGCTGGTGGCGCTGCTGGCGGAGGCGGGCGTGAATGATCTGCGTACTTTTTCAGTGGGATTTGAAGATCAGCCTGAAGAGCGTGGCAGTGAATTTGAATATTCTGATCAAGTCGTGCAGCGCTATGGCACACACCATCACAAATACAGTATTCCCAATGACGCCATTCTGGACCGCTTACCCGAAGCAATACGCGCCATGTCTGAGCCGATGGTGGCGCAGGATGCGGTGGCGTTTTACCTGCTTGCCGAACGCGTGTCGCGTGAGGTAAAAGTTGTGCAAAGCGGACAGGGAGCGGATGAAGTGTTTGCTGGTTATTTCTGGTATCCGTTGATGCAGGCTGATGCTGATGCGGGTGGGGGCACAGATCTGGAGTGTTTCCGTAAACACTATTTTGACCGTTCGCATGCTGAATTTCTGGAAACAGTGACAAGAAGCTATCACGGTGCAGATCATACCGCGGCACGGATTGGCAGTCTGCTCGCCCAGCCGCACGCCGACACTTTTTTAGATCGCGTGCTGCGCATGGATGTGACGACGCTGATTGTCGATGATCCTGTAAAACGGGTAGATAACATGACTATGGCCTGGGGTCTGGAAGCGCGCGTGCCGTTTTTAGATCATCATGTTGTCGAGCTTGCGGCACGTATGCCGCCGGAGCTTAAGCTCAGAGAAGTCGGCCGCTTCCGGGATCCCGCCTCTGGCGGCACTTACACATCCGTGTGCGACGGCAAGTACCCCCTCAAAGCGATTGCACGGGGGCTGTTGCCCGATGCTATTATCGACCGTCCCAAGGGTTATTTCCCGGTGCCCGCGCTTAAATACGTGCGTGGGCCGTTCCTGGAGTTTATGCGCAATGTGCTGGGATCCGAGGCGTGCCGCCGTCGAGGATTGTTCCAGAACGGTTATATAGACAAGCTGCTGGCGGCTCCAGAACAGCACCTAACCCCTTTACAGGGCAGCAAATTATGGCATTTGGCATTGCTGGAATGCTGGTTGCAACTCAATGTGGATGGAATACCCTCATAAAATACCTGATTTTTTTATGTGGAATTTACAGGTAAACTCTCTGCCTAACAGTACCGTGCAGCTTTATGTGCTCGCAAGGCGTAAATTTAAGATGAGGTAACCGATGGATATTTTAAAAGTTATTGACGAACAGGTCAAAAGTAACCCGATTATTCTTTACATGAAAGGCACGCCACAACTGCCGCAATGCGGTTTTTCCAGCCGCACCGCGCAGGCGCTTAAGGCGTGCGATGCTGATTTTGCGTTTGTTAACGTGCTGGCAAACCCCGACATTTTTGAAAATTTGCCACGTTATGCCAATTGGCCCACCTTTCCCCAAGTGTATGTCGATGGAGAATTGATTGGCGGCTGCGACATTACTCTGGAACTGTATGAGCGCGGTGAGTTGCAGAAAATGGTAGATGCAGTCAAGGCGAAGAAATCGGCGGCGTCATAATAATGTGCTGTCATTTCGCTGCACCGGTGCATCACTGCCCGGGGCGTTGCTCTACCTTTCCCTAAATATCGCGGTCGCATGCAGTCGTCCCATTGGTCGAAATGACACACGCGGGTACACATTAAGTATTCCTCAACCACAGGTAGCCGCTGCGCTTTAATTTCTTCGGGTTTGATTCCCCGCAGCTTGCTGTGGGGATTTTTAATCTGAGTTTGTTACGGATTTTTTTCAACTTTCTATGACTCGCCCATCCCATCATTACCCCTATTAATATCACCAGCAGCTTGCCGCCTACACTTAGCTTCACAAAAAAATATGCCAGCGCAATGCATGGCAGCAGCAGTACTCTAACAATGCCTTTGATACTCTCATGCTGTGCAATAAACTGCGCGAGTGGTGGGCTGACGGCGTAATAATAATTTACCAGTGCGGTGCCGAAGGCATGAGGAAGCAAGTAGTCATCACGAAATTCTCGCAGCAAGGTTACATAAGGGGCTTGGTATGAGCCATATGCTGCTGTTGCAATGAAACAGCGTTTATCTTTTTGTGGAATGGTCGCCGGTATCGGTGTAGCCTGGAGTGAACGTGCGCTTTCGTTGCCATTAGTATCTGTGGCAGTAACGTGATAGGTATCTCCCGTTGCCACAGACGCATCACTGTAGGTAGGAAGGTTTACAGTGCTGAGCAATGCCCCGTTTTTAAACACGCTATAAAAAGCCAGATCTGTGGTATCAGGCCTGTTCCACTGCAAGGTTGTTCCCGTTCCATTGAGGGTAGCGGTAATATTAGTAGGTGCGGCAGGAGAAAATTCCAGAGTAAATACAACATTGCTTATTGCATCCGTACTGATGTTTTTAATATAGACCCAGGCATTTCCAGCAAGAGGTATGGCGGCGGGCACGGTACGGGGAGTAAAATGTACGTTACCCATTTGACCGGGAAACGGGTCACCGCTGCTGCCATCATCACCCCCAAACGTATTCAATGCATTGTCGCCATCGGCTTCAATTAATTTGATACCCGGGCGGGCGCGGTTATTGTTGACAGTGTTGTTAGGTATACCTTCGGCAATTGCTATTTCATCGACCAGCCAGATCAACAGTCCCTCGCCGGGCAGGCCGATATCAAATCCGCTTTTACGACGGTTTTCCAGCAAATAATATTGCGAAGGCGTGGTGGCGCTTGCGGGCAGCTTGAACAGGACAGCATTGGTTTCGACGGCGGGTAATGTTTGTATGCCCGGATCGGTTGCGGTAGCAAACGTTTGCGGCGCAACCCAACCCAGCTGAACTTTGCTCCAGGCTTCCATATGCACTGGCGCGCTGCCGCTAATGCCATCCGCGCCTTGGGTATAAATGCCACCGCCCATCAATCCCCAGACACCGATGCCGTCCCAGTTAGGTGGCTGTGAAGTGACATATAGATCAGGCAGGCCTAGCCAGTGGCCGAATTCATGGGCATAAATACCTAATGTATCAACCGTGCCACCATCCTGGGATGCGGTTTGAGACATGATGAGTGCCTCAGTAATAACAACGCCATCTGCTATTAATGGTGCGGTGGTTGCACTGTTACCCGCGCTGATGCTTGCATCGGCATAATGTAACGACCATATATCGCCAGGTGAATTGTTGCTGACATCGGTTTCTTCGCCTGCGCCCGCATGGATAATCATGATGGCGTCATAGGCCATAAAATTAGTGGTTGGGTCAGCCGCCAGGACACTGTCGACAATCAGGCTTTCAATAGTCGCCTGAGTTTCATCGCCGTACACAGCCATGGGTTTTGGCAGACGATAAATGACTGGTGAGACCGTAATGTTCAGCGTCAGCTTGCCGTAGGAGACTTCTGTGTAATAATTAATAAGCGCGAGACTATTTTTGGTTACCCAATAATTGGCATCGCTATTGTGGGCATACCTCAGGTCGGTCCATGCGCCGGTACCGGTGGTGGCTGCATCGCTAGTTGCAGGAAAATCCACGCGTAAAAACAGTACTTTTACCGTGGCAGGGTACGCAGTGGGCGCGAGTGCCTTAGTGAGCTTCTGTGCCAGGGCACGTTGCGGGAAGGGGATGCCAGGTTTGCTGATAAATGGTTCAGGCTTGCCCGCAATATGCGGTGCTGCCCACGTCGAGAACCCTGTGCTGAACGTCAGGCACACAAAAAGAACCTTTAATAAATATCGTCTCATCGTCGTGCCATTTACAGTATTTGATGCCCAGGATTTCTTGCTACGTTCGAAATGACAACCTTGCCCGGCTCTTAATACCTTTCATGCTGTGCATGCCCTTTCAGGGCACATCTACGGTTGGCGTGCAATCATGCTGTTGCAGAACATGCCAGCGATTAATCACCGAACAAAATAACTGCGCGGTTTTTTGGGCATCATATATGGCTGAATGCGCTTCGTCATTGTTCCAGTCCAGTCCCGCCGCCTGCACTGCCCGCGCCAGCACGGTTTGGCCATAGGCAAGACCGCCCAGGGTGGCGGTGTCAAAGGTGCTGAAAGGATGGAAAGGATTACGTTTGATTTTGGTGCGCGCCACGGCAGCATTCAGGAAGCCGAGATCAAAAAATGGATTATGACCGACCAATATGGCGCGCGTACAGCCGTGCTCTTTAACCGCCTTGCGTACGGCATTAAAAACAGTTTGCAGCGCATCGTCTTCTGTTTTGGCGAGGCGAAATGGATGATAGGGGTCAATGCCGGTGAACGCGAGTGCCGCAGGCTCCAGGTTAGCGCCCGCAAACGGCTGTACATGGCAGGCATGAGTTTCAAAAGGGTGCATCAGTCCCCCCTCATCAATACGCAAGGTCACAGCGGCAATTTCCAGTAACGCATCGGTTTGCGCGTTAAATCCGGCCGTTTCAACATCCACAACAATAGGCAGAAAGCCGCGAAAGCGTCCCGCCAAAGGAGATTTTCTAACCTCCGTCATGGGTTCAGCGTCCAGGCTATGTTCTCATTGGCACGGAAGGGCACTAATTTATCATCGTTAAATTCATACGTGCTGGGGACAGGCCATGCCTTTTTGAGTAATGTAATACGTGAGCTGTTGCGCGGCAGGCGATAGAAATCTGCCCCGTAAAAACTCGCAAATCCTTCCAGCTTGTCCAACGCACCAGCGGCCTCAAAAACCTCAGCATAGAGTTCAATAGCTGCATGGGCCGTGTAGGTGCCCGCGCAACCACAACTGGTTTCTTTGGTGGATTGGGTGTGGGGTGCGCTGTCAGTGCCGAGAAAGAATTTTGAGTTGCCACTGGTAGCGGCGGCAACCAGCGCCAGGCGATGAGTTTCCCGCTTAAGCACTGGCAAGCAGTAAAAATGCGGACGTATGCCGCCCGCCAGCATCGCGTTGCGGTTGAGAAGCAAATGATGTGCTGTAATGGTCGCGGCCACATTGTACGACGCAGAAAATATAAAATCTGCTGCCTCTTTAGTGGTGATATGCTCAAACACGATACGCAGCGCGGGGAAGCGTTGTGTTAGCGGAATCAGGTGACGATCAATGAACACGCGTTCGCGATCATAAATGTCAATATTGGCGTCCGTCACTTCGCCGTGTATGAGCAACGGCAAACCGTGTTTCTGCATGGCTTCCAGTGTAGGCCAGGTTTTTTCCAGCGCGGTCACGCCGGCATCGGAATGCGTGGTAGCGCCGGCGGGATAGAGTTTCACTGCTGTTACCTGACCATTGGAGCTGGCGGCATGTACGATTTCCTGTGGTGAGGTTGTGTCGGTGAGGTACAGCGTCATCAGCGGCTCAAAAGCGCTGTTGGCAGGCAGTGCCGCCAGAATTCGTTGCCGATACGCCAGCGCCATTGCCGTGGTTGTCACCGGCGGTTTGAGATTAGGCATGACAATAGCACGTGCAAAACTGCGTGCAGTGTGCGGCACAGTGGTCGCCAATACCGGGCCGTCCCGCAGGTGCACATGCCAGTCATCGGGGCGAGTGAGGGTGATGTATTGCACGGGCGTGATCCAATAACAATAAAAGTGATACGGGTATTATGGCATTTTCCAGCGTCGCAGGCTTCTGAAAAATCAATATGTTTAAGGTGATTAGCTTATCAGGCAGGTTAGCAGTTTCTGATCTGTCAAGCGTTCCAGAAACCATGTCAGTGCCTTGCCGGTATCGCCAGCACGCCAGGCGATAAAAAGGCGGGGCATGGGGGCAGGGCAGGCGACCTCTTTCATGATTAGCCGCCCAGTGGCCAGGTCCTCTTCGACTAACAAACGTGGCACGAATCCCACGCCCAGTCCCAAGCGGTGTGCTTCCAGTTTGGCGTGCATGCTGGGCACAGTCAGAACGTTTTGGCCCGATAGTAAATACGAAGTGCGGGGCGGCAGGTTACGTGAGCTGTCTGCCGAGGCAACAGCACGGTATTGCAAAATATCCTCACTGTTGAGTGGGCGTGGAGCTTTGGCCAGCGGATGGTCAGGTGGTATCACGAACACAAACTCCATATCCCCCAGTTCGCGTGTCGCATAGCCACCTCCTGGGGGGCCTTCGCCGCTGGCGCCAATCACTAAATCGGCGCGCTTTGTCGCCAGTGCATCCCATGAACCACCGAATACCTCGCTGATGAGACGCAGTTGGGTCCCGGTATTTTCTGTATAAAAGTCAGAAACTAAAGGATATATTTTGGAAAGTGGAATCAAATCGTCAACTGCCAGGGTCAGTTCCGCTTCCCAGCCTGTCGCCACGCGCTTTACGCTGAGTTCCACTTCATGAGCGGCACGCAGTAGGTGCCGGCCATCCTGTAATAATTTTTCCCCTGCGGGCGTAAGTTTGGCGCGGTGTCCGCTGCGATCAAATAAATCTACCTTTAAGTCCTGTTCCAGCTTGTTCACCGTATACGTAATGGCTGAGGGGACACGATAGAGCTCTTCGGCTGCCGCCGCAAAGCTGCCCTTGCGGACGATGGCATCAAGTACGGCTAAAGCATCTAATGTGAGTTGCATATTCAACCTAAAAACGGCGATTTGAGGGATGCTACGGCTGCGGAATATTTCGTGAGTTTCTCGCACATCACCAGCATCCTAGCCCTTATTGCTACGGGTCAATTAATGTTTTAAGTTCAAATTTACTGAAAGAGAAGTTCGAAATGATTCGATTTTATGTCTGTAACCTTCAGTTTACCATATCACCAACAGTATTCAGAAAAATTGAAGGAGAATCTAAATGATCACCTTACGCAGAAGTCACGAACGAGGTCATGCCCATCACGGTTGGCTTGACACTTATCACAGCTTTTCCTTTTCCAGCTACTA
>JBKJTS010000132.1:0-6398 GCA_046590885.1 Gammaproteobacteria bacterium | reverse complement strand
GAACAGACATGAAAAAGCATAAAAGTTACATCGGCCCTGTCACAGGGATGCTAATAGGGAGCTTATTGGTGATCGCGCCACACTTATCCGCTGCTGAATTGACAAGTGGCCAAGGCGCCGATGACCTTCGGCCATCCAGTGCTACGGTCAGCGTTACGGTACAACCTTCAGCAATGGCGAATGCAAATGCTCAGACATCAACACCAAACGGCGTGAAGTTACGTGGCGATGGCAGTATTGATGATAGCCAGCCCGGCCGTTCCGGGACGTCGAGTAGCAACAGCCGCAGCGACATTGTCAATGGAGTGAAGTTACGTGGTGACGGGAGCATTGATGATAGCCAGCCGGGTAGTACCGGTGCGACGAGTAGCCGTAGCGACATCGTCAACGGCGTGAAGTTACGTGGAGATGGCAGTATTGATGATAGCCAGCCCGGTAGTTCCGGTGCGTCGAGTAGCCGCAACCGCAGCGACATTGTTAATGGTGTGAAGTTACGTGGAGATGGGAGTATCGATGATAATTCTCGCGGTCGTGGGCATGTCGAGCGGCGTGAACGGGGCGAACATTCTGTCCGTAGTGAACGAGCTGAGAGATCAGAACGTGCCGAGCGTGCTGAGCGTCCGGAACGTGCCGAGAGAGCTGAGCGTGCCGAACGTGCCGAGCGTCCTGAGCGGGTTGAGCGCCCAGAACGTGCCGAGAGAGCTGAGCGTGCCGAGCGAGTTGAGCGTCCTGAACGTGTAGATAGAGCTGAACGTGCAGAGCGGGCCGAGCGTCCAGAACGTGCAGAAAGAGCTGAGCGTGCCGAGCGGGCTGAACGTCCGGAACGCCTTGAGAAAGATTAATTTTTCTACATGTTATTAAGCCAGGAAGGCTTTCATTATAAAAAAGCTCGCCTGCCCCTGACGGTAACATGGGGCTAGGTGAGCGTTTTCGAGAGGGTCAAATCAATTCTGTAATGTTATAAGTAAAATCCCCGCATAAATCAGGTCACCAAATAAAACAAGGATAGGACAAGGACGCCCATAGTCGTACAACCGCACCCTAAGTGAGGAAATTCGAATTTAGTGTAAACCTTGTAGGTAAGCACTATAGCTTGCAAAAACCGAAAAAATTGACGCTAATGAATGATATCCGTAAAATTGATGGATATCACCGGGCGATTAGCTCAGCGGTAGAGCACTGCCTTCACACGGCAGGGGTCGCTGGTTCGATCCCAGCATCGCCCACCATTCATAGCCACCCAGTTGAGATGGATAGTTTTTCCTTATTCTCCCCGACTATTATGAATCCATACTTGCGGGTCATTGCGGCGATCCCTTGATCGGTTGTCCCGTGGGGTGGCCGGGCAAGCGCGTTACTTCTTAATTGTTAGCCGCGCTACTGTGCCTGGCAGCGCTGCGCCGCAAACCGCCACGACAGTCAATAACTCCATGTTATCATGGTACTGATGGCCGGATCAGCTAGTGGAATTGGGGCGTGCCGGGTTGCATCAGCGGACATGCCGTGTGCGGTATCAAACCCTGTTATGCCGCTCACTGGTGGCCACTTTCACCTTCATGGCGCGCGTATCAATAAAAGATGGCAAACCTCTAAAAAAGACAATTATTTCCCTATGTAAATAACTACGCTACGTTACGCGAATAATTACGTGGACAGCTCTAACATGACGACTTTGTGAGCCCGAGAATTATTGAGCCAACCATTGATGATTTACCGAATCTTTTTTAGCGTATAGGAAATGCCGATGCCAATTGCTGCCCCTCGTTACACCATTAATCGCAGTATTATCATTCTTCATCACCAGCAACCGTTTCTTGACTGGTTGCAGAGTGCTGATCCGAGTCCATTGCCCGATATTACGCTTGCTGATCTGGCAAACGACGGCGATGCATTCATGATTCCGGATGGCGATGTGGTGGACGGTGTGGAGGATGCCGAGAAATGGGTGGAAAAACGCTGGCGTATGTTTTTCGAATATACCCTTGGCGAATGGCTGACCGACGAATCACTCTGGCCGCAAAAGCTTACTCTCAAAATGTTTCGTGAGTGGTTTTATATTGAATACCGTTCAATGGTATGGGATTTAGTTGATGCGCCGATTCTGATTGAGGATTGGGAAGATGAGCCTGACACTGACAGGGAAGATGAAAGACTGCATTGAGTCTGGCCGTACTTTACGGCTTCTTTTGAAACGTGCCATCCTGCGCAACGATAATGCCGGTGTTTGGAAAATCCTGTGTTGATAACAGGCGTATCACATCTACCGCAATCATTTTTTCATCTGGCACTGGCACTCCAAATTCTGTTTGGCGAGTGGGAATGATTTTGCCGGAAACGAAGCGGCCGGTCTCATCCATGTCGGCTTCCAATATTAAGCCTATGCCATTAAACCCCCAAATATTAAAGGCCCGGTAGGTAGCGAAGTTGCCGAGTGAATAGGCGATGAGCCGTTCTTTGTAAACTT
Organism: Gammaproteobacteria bacterium; assembly: GCA_046590885.1. Taxonomy (GTDB): domain Bacteria; phylum Pseudomonadota; class Gammaproteobacteria; family Ga007554. The sequence goes on along the minus strand of JBKJTS010000132.1, from coordinate 3,934 downwards.
CCATGCCACGCACCACATGTGGGCCAGAGCCCAACACAATGTCTGCACCCGCATCTACCACCGCGTGTGCAAAGCGCCTTACATCGCCTCTGTTTTCCCCCATAAAGAGTTCCGCATTATGGGGAGTGTGTAATGCCTGCAATCCTTCAGCACCGCCATGAAAGGACACAATCACCCGATTGCCCAAGGCTTTTTCTGCAGTGATCATCTGTTGGGCGGTTTCGATATCAAGCGTAGTGTTGGTGTGGCGAGCCGAATGAAATGCAATGAATGAGAAGGGGATAGTATTACGCTCAAAGCGGGCGATGGTACCCTGCCTGCCCGACCATGCGATGCCGAGGTCATCGAGTTTTTTTTCAGTTTGGTCTCGGCATTCTTCGCCAAAATCGACGATGTGATTATTTGCCAGCGAAATCACATCAAACCCAGCGTCTTTGACAAATTCGGCAAATTTTCTCGGTGAGCGAAAGGCGAAGCAGTTGCCTAAAACTTTGGCTGCTTCCGGCATCTTCGGTAACTTTTTCTTGGGTGGCTCTATCTCTATCCATGTCATAGCTGCTGGGCCACTTGCATGGCTCCGTGCTGCGGTCGTTGCTGGCACCGTGCCTCCCCCGACATTTGCACGTTCCTGTCCGGCACATTTTTGGGACTCGCCACCGTCGCAGAGTGACCCTTCATAATTGGCAAAAGTAATGTCAGCACCCTTGAGTAAAGGTATGATGTTCTGCAGAGGGGAAGCATTATTAACGGGTAGCATATCATGCGGAAAATCAGTGCCGAGCATGGTATCGCCGACGGCGCGAATTTTAATGAGAGTATGCGAGTGTTCGTCGAGTTCTGCAAAGCTGACTGGGCTTGCAGTGCGTAACGCCTGTGCTGGGGTAATAATTGCGATGTGTTCGCTGATAGTTTTCAGTGCTTTTGTCAGGCCACATCTTTTAGGGGTAATGCGTTTAACGGTGTGCCAGGCTGACTGGGCTTTTTCATAGTCATGAGTCAGAAAAAAAGACCAGCCAAGTTCCCAATGGCACTCAACATTCTTCGGCTGGATAATCAGGCACTGGGAAAATTCCGTAATCGCTGTTACACCTTTGCGTGCCGCAAGCGCTTTTTTGCCTCGGGTGTAGGACGAGTCTATTGCGAAATCATCTGCCTGATGTGATTGAGCAAAACTAACTGACCCACAAGGTAGGAATGACAGGACGATGATAAGGGTGGTTAGGGAGGCGGCTGATTTAATTGCTTTGTTTGACATTGGGCTGATCCATTTGCAGCCCTTGTCCGAGCGCCACACGCTCGTCGAAGACAAAACACGTTCCTTGCCACAGGCTATTTTCGGCGGGGATTTTTTCCAGATATTTAAGGATACCGCCTTGCAGGTGATACACCGTTTCAAAACCCCTCGAAAGCATGAACGACGTTGCTTTCTCACAACGAATGCCCCCCGTGCAAAACAGTGCCACCTTTTTATGTTGTACGGGATCGAGATGGGTGTTCACATAAACCGGAAATTCGCGGAATGTATTTGTTTGCGGGTTGGCCGCGCCCCGAAACGTGCCTAGCTGATGTTCGTAATCATTGCGGGTATCGATTAATATTACCTCAGTGTCAGAAAGCAAAGCATTCCAGTCTTCTGGAGCCACGTACGTGCCTACCTGTGCCTGTGGATCAACCCCCAATATGCCCAAGGTGACGATTTCCTTTTTGAGTCGCACCTTCATTTTGCCAAAAGGCATGGTGGGAGCGACAGACTCTTTCTGCTCAAGGTTAACGAAGCGTGGATCAGTTTGTAATAATGACAATAGCGCATCTACTCCGGAACGCGTACCGGCCACGGTGCCATTAATACCTTCCGGCGCGAGTAACAGGGTGCCCTTGAGTTCCTGCGCAATACAGAAGTCGAGCAAGCGGATTTGCAATTCCTGGCAGTTGACCAGCTTTACAAATTTGTAGAGCGTGACGACGATGATATTTGGCATATAGGTTGAAAGGCTTGTTGATTTTTGAGTTATAATTATACTATATATAAACTGGAGGGGGATAACATTCCCTGTCTTGTACTCGATTATCCAGTTTGGTCTGGCACCAGAAAGGACATATATAGGTAGCGGATCTCATCCAGTGAATCAGCAATTGTATAAGGCAATGTCTTGGCAAAACTGTCCAGCAGAACAACGGCATTAACGGCGGCGTCTTGCTGGCTGGCCGCACGTAGCCGTGTCGCCAATGCAGTATTGATAATATGGAGATTACGGTAGATTTTTACCAGCCCTTCCATGTCGAGGTCTGCTTCGCCTCCCTGTTTGCGAATAAAAAACTGTGCCAACAAATACATTGAGCTTGCGCGGTAGATAGTTTCGGCCTCACTTGCGAAAGGCAGATGAAACCGGGCCATTGGCTTGAAAAAGCCCGTGTGCGGACATCCACTGGTAGCGACAATCAACCCTAATAGAGAGCTGATGCCAGTCTGAGCAGTGGTATTTTTAGAAACGGTACGTTCGGGAGTGGTAACTTCCAAGCGTACTTTCTCATAAGATCTCAAGCCACCGCATCCCTCCATTAATTTGATGATATTGAGAGCCACTGGGCAATAGGGGGAAACCGATGGATGGAGTGGGCAATTAGAACATTGATGAAATTCCAGTGCTGCCCAGTCGGGATACGGAGCTGTAGAGCCGCCGATCTGATTAAGCGAGTGGGGGTCGAGGCGAATATCGAAATCCAGGAAAGTACCATCCTGAAGAGAAAAATGATATTGAATACTCAGGGTTGCTTCGTTCAAGGTGTACCTGCTTTATGTCTCTATCGTATTCATGGGTTGCACGAACAAAATCATCCCCCGTATCCGGGACAGCACCATACTCTGCAGCCGAGATTAATTCGATACTGGTATTCCCCGCGCATCCTATTTTTTTCTGATGCTCAAGTATCATCCTCTCCCAAAATTATCGAGCCATCTTCTCCGCGGTTTACTCTGAACAAATCGGGATATTCAGTCTCCAGTTTTTTAAGGGTGGCCTTTTGTTGATCCAGCTCTAGCCTCTGGGCGCGTACTTTGTCTGCAAGACGGCGGTTTTCCACCCGAACAGCGCGATGATCCAAAGCATTGCGGACACAAAGCGTTACATCCGGATCATGCCACGGTTTGCTGATAAAACGAAAAATCTCGGCGGCGTTGACTGCGGCTATTAATCCTTCCAGATCAGCATAGCCGCTAAGAATGATACGCATGGCGTCTGGTTGCAATTCTTTCATCTCGGATAAGAAGCTGATGCCATCCATTTCAGGCATCCGATAGTCTGATATCACCAGATCAAAATTGGCCGTCTGTGCTCGACGCAACGCTTCATGTGGGCGGGAAAATATTTCCGTGTCAATATCGCTTGCAGCCAGAGCACGTCGCAAGGCACGCAAGACATTTTCTTCATCGTCAACTATCATAATCCGGTGCATGGTGAGACTCTCATTTTGTTTCAACATGAACCATCAAACCCTTGCCCGTATCTCGCTCAAATGCCCTGATTTTGGAGATTAGCGTTTCCGTGAGGCGATAACCCTTTGTAAGCAGCAGCATGCCATCGGTATTGAGCAAGTCACGCGCCAGTATCATGCCGTCACGCAAGTCTTCAGAAGTCAGTTTGACTTCATGAAGCAGTACGGATTGAATAGGTTGTGTGTCAAGAATTTTCACAAATTCATCGACTATACGCGGGTCGTAGCGCTGACTCTTATTGTTGACCAGGAAGGCACGCGCCTCTGTCGAGGTGGCAGACTTATCGAGCAAGGTACCGCTCTGCAAAGCGTCATAGTCGTTTACGACTGCCAGAATACGCGCCCCAAGAGGAATTCTGTCACCAAATAATTGATCCGGAAAACCCTTACCATCGAATCGTTCATGATGACTTCTGATCAGTCTGGCGGCCCCTTCCATGGG
>JBKJTS010000121.1:0-12262 GCA_046590885.1 Gammaproteobacteria bacterium | reverse complement strand
CCCGAGCAGCCCCCTATTCCCAAAGATAACCCCATGAGTGCCGCAAAGATAGAATTGGGCAAACAGCTGTTTTTTGATCCACGTTTATCCAGCAATGGCACCCTTTCCTGTAATTCCTGCCATGATGTCAGCGGCAGCGGCACTGACAACCGCACGGTGTCGCTGGGTGTGGGTGCCAAGGCGGGGGGGCGCAATGCACCCACGGTGTGGAATGCGGCATTTATGACTGTCCAATTTTGGGATGGCCGCGCGCCGACACTGGAGGCTCAAGCCAAGGGGCCGATTCTTAACGCCATCGAAATGACCATGCCTGATGAGATGGCGGTGATTGAACGCCTGTCGTCTATTCCCGGCTATAAAGTGCAGTTTGCCAAAGTATTTGGCGGCCCCAACTCACTCACGTATGACAATATTGCCAAAGCTATTGCCGCGTATGAGCGAACTCTAATTACCCCCAATAGTGCGTTTGACCGGTATATCAAAGGCGATAAAAAAGCCCTGTCAGCAGCCGCATTGCGTGGCATGAAAGAGGTTCAGACGATAGGCTGCACCGGTTGCCACAACGGGGTAAATTTTGCGGGGCCTGCCTTACCGATGGGCGAAGGGTTTTATCAGAAATTTCCCACTTTCACGGATAACGATTATGTAAAAAAATACAAGCTGGATGAAGATGTGGGTCGCGCGATGGTCACTAAAAATGATGCCGACCAGCACATGTTCCGCGTACCTACCTGGCGCAATGTAGCATTAACCGCTCCCTATTTTCATAATGGCGCGGTAAAAACCCTGCATGAAGCCGTGCGGGTAATGGCCAAAACTCAGCTCGACAAAGATTTAGCGGGGCAACAAGTAGACGATATCGTCGAATTTCTCAACAGTTTGACCGGCGAATTTCCTAAACAGACCCTGCCTCGCTTACCCGGCACCCCGAATATAAGCGTAATTAATGATTAGTTCTGAAGCTTACCAATAAAAAAGGGGCGCCTGAGCGCCCCTTTTTTATTGGTAAGCGAACAGCTATTTCAATACTGTCGCAGACGATACAAAAATAATCCGGTCGAAAGTGCGATTTAGTGATTTGCTATTGAAGTTTTCCATCACCATGCTTTCCACAAAACGTACGCGATCACCCACTTTTACTTTAGTAGTTGGTGCGGCGATCCAGAAACGTTTATTGCTGGCCTCTAACTCCATATAAGTATAGATAGAGGCGTTCATCAAGGAGACTACTTTACCGTCGCTGGGTGACATTACTGCTGCAAGAGGGGGAGCTTCAGGTGCTGTCTTTTCTGCAGCAACGGCATGCAATGAGCTTAATGAAGCAAGCGTCACTGAGAAAACAACGGCCAAATAAGATAATTTCACAATGCCTCCAGAAGTATTTAACAGTATAGATTGAACCGCTTGTTTTTTAAGTATGACATATTTTTATATGTGAATCTCAGGTAACTACTCGAATATCTGTAAAACGCATAGAAAGATCAATGGCTTGAACATTTTTTGTAATTCCACCAACTGAAATAAAATCTACACCAGTTTCAGCCACCGCGCGTAGATTGTCCAAGCGCATGCCCCCGGATGCCTCCAGTTTGGCTTTACCTTTATTTAGTGCGGCCGCTGCGCGCATCTGTTCCAAGTCAAAATTGTCCAGCAATAAAATATCTGCGCCTGCCTGCAATGCTTCACGCACCTCGCCCAAGGTTTCCACTTCAACTTCCACCTGTAAACTGCATGGCCAATCACGCATATGACCCCGCGCGGCAATCACCGCCTGGGTTATGGAACCCGCAGAAAGAATATGATTTTCCTTAATTAAAATACCATCGTAGAGGCCATGCCGGTGATTATGGCAACCACCGCATCGCACCGCATATTTTTGCGCAGCGCGTAAGCCGGGAATGGTTTTCCGCGTGTCGAGAATTTTTACTGGAAGCCCGTGTACCACATCGGCATAATACCGCGCGGTGGTCGCTGTACCCGACAAGGTTTGTAGAAAATTCAGCGCGGCGCGCTCACCACTCAATAGCGGCCGGGCGGGGCCATGCAGGGAGCATAAGATTTGATTGATGCCTACGGCATCGCCATCTTTAACGCGCCATGTTATCTCTATACTCGTATTCAGTTGCTGAAAAACCGCATCAAACCATGCCAGGCCGCATACTATGGCGTTTTCCCGGCTGATAACCGTGGCATCACACTGTGCTGTTTCAGGAATCAATGCAGCGGTGATGTCACCGCTGCCGATATCTTCTGCCAGAGCGCGGCGCACGGTTTCCTGTATATCGTCCGGCAACGTCATGCTATGCGCCGTGTATAAATACAGCCCGATCGGCCTGCATAAAAGTTTTCACAAAGGGGATAGTGAGCTTGCGCTGCGCGGCCAGTGAATCGCGATCCAGACGTTCCAGCAGGGTAAACAACGAGGCCATGTCACGCGGATAATGTCGCCATAAAAAACGCGCTACTTCTTCTGGCAATTCCAGGCCACGATGTTGCGCGCGTACTTGCAGTGCGGCAATCACAGCCTCATCATCCAGTACATTGAGATGCAGGATTTGGCCCCAGCACAACCGCGAAACCAGGTCGGGCATGTGTAATCCCACGCCGTGAGGACTGCTGTTTCCGGCAATAATACAGCGCGCACCGCTGGAACTCGAACGGATACGGTTGTATAAATGAAACAACGCGATCTCCCACTGCGGCTGCCCGGCAATCGCCTGAATGTCGTCAATGCAGATTAGCGCAAGATGTTCTAGACCTTCGAGCATGGCGGGATCAAGTTGATCAGTCTGCATCAACGCCTGGGTTAATGGAATATATGCCACCGCCGTGGCGCAATTATTGCCACTGGCAACTCCCCTATCAAGCAATGCTGCCTGATGACATGCCGCTTGTAAAAGATGGGTTTTACCGGTGCCTGCGCTACCCCACAAATAAAGAGCCGTATCATTCTGTGTGATTGGCAGTTCCTGCGCATCCATGAGCCCTCCGCATTGGGGCATACTGCCCGGCGCATGCTGCTGTACCGCGGCTACCGCCTCACGATTATCCGCGATGAAATAATTATCGAATCGGCAGTCATCCCGTAGCCCAATGCTCAGGGGCAATTGCGTGGACGCAGATGAAGCTCTGGTAATAGCACTCATCGCTTGCGTCTTACCTTAGTGTCCCAAATCACGGTTCGTCCTTGAAATCATAGAGACGGCTATTCAAATAACGCTCGTGAGCATAATGCAGTAATACCATCAACACCGCAGCTACTGGCAAGGCCAGCAGCATGCCGAAAAAACCAAATAATTGCGCCCCGGCCATTATGGCAAAAATTACTACTACCGGGTGCAGGCCAATACGGTCCCCAACCAGGAGGGGGATCAATACCATGCCTTCCAAAACCTGTCCAACACCAAAAACGGCGAATACCAGCAACAGGTGGTAGATATCCTGATATTGAACAATGGCAGCAATACTAGCTGCCAGTAAACCGATGCTAAATCCCAAGTAAGGAACAAAGCTGAGCAGGCCTGACACCATGCCGATTAGCAGGGCAAGGTCTAAACCTATCAACCACAAGCCCAAAGAATAGATGGCCCCCAACGCGAGCATCGCCATAAGTTGGCCCCGTAAAAACGCTCCGAGTACTTCATCACAGTTGCGTGCCAGCCGCGTGATAATGGGCTCTGTGGAACGCGGTAATAAGGCACGAATGCGTGCCAGCAACACGTCCCAGTCACGCAGCAAATAAAAAGCTACTACCGGAATCAATATCAAGTTCATCAGCCAGCCCAACACGGCCATACCCGACTTTGTAACAGAAGCCATGATACCCACCATAACGCCGCCTGCACTTTGCCAATGCTCGGTAAACGCCTGTTTCAAGCTTGCCATGTCTAACCCCTGCTCATCAAGCTGCAATTTATTCTGCGCCCAAGGCACAGCAGTATTCTGTATCCAGTCAATATATGTAGGTAATTTTTCAATCAGTGTAGTGATCTGCTGTTCGAGCAGTGGCACACCGATTAACAGTAGCGCCAGCAACATCATAAACATCCAAATAAAAACAATGATGGTGCCAAGCGTCCTTGAGACTTTGCGCGCTTCCAGACGATCTACCAGGGGATCGGTAACATATGCCAGCAAAGCTGCGATGAGAAAAGGGGTAAGCACTGGGGCAAGTAAATACAACAGTCCACCCGTGGCGAACAGGCCTAACAAGACCAGCCATTTCTGTGAATCAGTCATGCAGTATCCCGAAAGTAATGTGAAAGAAAATGATAGGGCGGCGCATTACCATGCACAGGTCATCCTGAAAACATTCATTGAACCGTAGCGTTCAAAATCGTGGGTTACAATCGCCGTTTTAGGATCATTGCAATAACTGATATTTCAACCCGGTGAGCGACGATGTGGACGCGGGTGCAACATCGGCGAGATCAGGTGTTTCAATTTCTGTACCTCCCTGCGGAGCATCTGCCGCGAGGGGATCTGCAATATCAGTAGAAACCAGCGGTGACAGTTTTTTGCTTAACGCAATAGTGCGCACCAACGCTTCGGTGGAGCTGCGCGCGGCAATCCGAAAAACAACAGTGTTAGCCTGCATCTGACGCACATCTACTTCTGCGACTTCATCCAACGATTGAAAATAATTCATCACTTTCGCATAATGATCGAGCGAGTCAATATCAGTGACTGTTATCAGTACAATATTACTCGCTTTATCATTGAGAAAATGCGCAAATCGCTTGCCGAGAATATCAGCGGCACCATCAACCCCGGCATCAAACACGCTGCGCATTGAATTCAAATTTCCAGCGCTTTCCCATTGCATGGGTACTTCGTGTGCTTGGAAAAGTGTCCAGCGTATCTGCCAGCCTGCCCGCTGACCACCCCCCTGATACGTGGCCCGCCCCACCAGGGCAACATCACCACGCTCATGGGCCGCCGCTCGCAGCACCGCTTCCTGCGAATTATTCCAAGCTTCCAGAAAGCGTAAACCACCCTCGGCTTCCGCACGCTGCGGCCATACTATCGGTACACCGCGCCACCAGGCGCGCGTTTCAAAAATGCTCTGCCACTCCGCCCCACTGTCTGCAAGCAGAATATAACGATTGGATGCCTCCTCCACCGCCAACACCACCAGCATGGCGGGGCGTGCCCGGCCCCACAGCGGTAATCCAGCCTGACGTAGCACTTTATTCACCGCCGCACTATCAAAACTCACCCACAGCGCCTGCTCCCGTGAGGAGGGGAGCGCGGCAGGAGGCGGTCGTGGCTGTGCAGCCCCCCCCGGCTTGCGCACCGCAGCCCGGAGGGGGATGGTCGCTGCCGGAGCGGCAGGCAGCAGCATTAATCTGCTTTCCTCTAAAGGCCGGTAGCGATATTGCTGCACCAATTGATCAACGCGCTTGAAAACCCCAGCCAAGCCCGGTGTTGCTGATGCAGTACGCTGCCCCGTAACCTTTACCACCACCTCGCCCAGCGCGGCCCGCAGCGCTTCCTGCCTTTCTGTGGCACTTTGGCTAAACACCCGCACTTCAGTCTCATACAGGGCTTCCATCTCGGCAGCACGCACTCCGCTGGTCGCCCCCATCCCAGCGACTACCCAGACACAAAGAACCGTCATACGCACAGCCTTCGATTGCAAGCCGATCATTTTCACATCAATTTCCTACCATAACCAAAAACCTGCCGCCTCTTAAACCAACCTGCGTATACCCATCGTATAGTATAATGGCGCCATCATACACCCACTTTGCCCGTGAATGCGACTCACTCCACCACCTCTTTCATGACAGATACCATGACATATACCATGACATATAAAAGCGACGATACCTCTGCGAAACCCACTTTAAGCTACCGTGATGCTGGCGTGGATATTGATGCTGGTAACAGCCTGGTACAGCGCATTAAACCCATTGCGGCACGCACTCACCGCCCGGGAGTCATGGGTGGCCTGGGCGGATTTGGCGCATTGTTTGAGCTGCCGCTGGATCGTTACCGGCAACCCATCCTGGTCTCCACCACAGACGGTGTGGGCACCAAGCTGAAACTGGCCATCGAAATGAACAAGCATGACACCATCGGCATCGATCTGGTGGCCATGTGCGTCAACGACCTTGTAGTACAAGGCGCGGAGCCGCTATTTTTTCTCGACTATTATGCCACAGGGCGCTTGAGTGTTGATCAGGCGGCAGACGTCATCAAAGGCATTGGGGATGGCTGCCTGATGGCGGGTGCCGCGCTAGTGGGCGGTGAAACCGCAGAAATGCCAGGCATGTATGCTGCAGACGATTATGATTTAGCTGGCTTTAGTGTCGGCGTGGTGGAAAAAGCCCGCATCATCGACGGCAGCAAGGTTAGCCCGGGCGATGTCTTGATCGGCATCGGATCCAGTGGCCCACATTCCAATGGCTATTCCCTGATTCGCAAAATCCTCGCAGTAAGCGGTGTTGATTTAGCCCAAACCTTTCATGGACATGGCTCTAACACCTCGGGCATGTTGAAAACCTTAGGCGAAACCTTGCTTGCACCTACTCGCATTTATGTAAAATCCATGCTGGCAGTATTTGAACAGATTCAGGTACATGCGGTGGCGCATATCACTGGAGGCGGCTTGCTGGAGAACCTGCCGCGGGTTATGCCCGACGGCACTCGGGCCATAATCGATGCCCGCACCTGGCAGCGTCCCGCCATTTTTGACTGGCTGCAACACCACGGCAATGTCACGTCCCAGGAAATGTATCGTACCTTTAACTGCGGTATCGGCATGATAGTCTGCGTTGCAGCGTCTGATGTTGATGCCGCACTTGACATCCTGCACACCCAAGGTGAAATCGCGTGGCGGATAGGTGACATTCACTCAGCCAGCCTTAACGATGAGCGAATCATTATCCACTCATGAACAAACATGCCAGCTTTATAAAGCCGGTTTCATGAGCACACCATTACCCATCGTAGTACTCATCTCTGGCAATGGCAGCAACCTGCAAGCCATTATCGAAGCTATCCAGCAGCAGGTGTTACCCGCCAGGATCTGTGCCGTTATCAGTAATAATCCCTGCGCCACCGGTTTAGAGTATGCCCACACCGCAGGCATCCCAACTAAGATTATTCATCATAAAATGTTTTCTGATCGGCGGGAATTTGATACGGCACTGCAAAACACCATTGATCAGTTTACCCCCCAACTCGTCGTCCTGGCCGGTTTTATGCGTATTTTGGGGCCCACCTTTACAGCCCACTACGAAGGGCGCATGCTCAATATCCACCCCTCCTTATTACCTGCCTTTACCGGGCTCAATACCCACCAACGCGCGTTGGAAGCCAAGGTCACAGAACATGGCGCAAGCGTTCATTTCGTCACTTGTGAATTGGATGGTGGCCCAGTAATAATTCAAGCACGCGTTCCGATAGCAGATAATGACTCCATTAATACACTTGCACAACGCGTGTTAAACGCCGAACATTCCATCTATCCATTGGCGATTCGCTGGTTTGCAGAAGGTCGCCTGCGGTTAATACAAGGTGAAGTAATGCTTGATGGACAATTATTAACTACGCCTGTAAATTATCAGCATGAATCACATAGACAACTTTCTGCACCCTTATGATCGTTTTACTGCGAAATGCGGCGCCCGTTGGCTGTTTCCGATATCCTGCGCTGTCAAAGTATTGATGAATGTCGCGACCGACCTTGGCGGCACTTGCGCCGGGCAAAATGCCTAAGTACGGTGAGCGCATAGATGCGTAAGAACCACCACATCCGTGTGTATTGGCCGCTTCCGGCATCCTGCCTCTCGTGGCACTTGCGCCGGGCTGGATGCCCAAGTGCGGTGAGCGCATGGATGCGCAAGAACCGCCACTTCCGTGTGCGGTGGATTCTGCTATTGACGGGGCTGCTATTTCATTCCGCGCTGATTGCCGAGACCGTCCCTTCGTTCACTGCACGCTATACCTTGAGCCGTAGCGGCATCATCGTGGGCGAAACCACCCGCACGCTAAGCCCTACCTCGAACGGTGAATTCATTTATCAATCTGTTGCCCATGCCACCGGACTGTTAGCACGCTTTCTAAAAGACGAAATCGTAGAGCGCAGCCGCTGGACGTACCAAAATGACAGTATACGTCCGTTGATTTTTATTACACAGCGCCAAGGAGGCAGGAAAGAATACACCATCAGACAAGTGTTTGATTGGGAAAGACGTGTGGCCACCAACAGTAGCAACTCATCACCGCTCCCCTTGCTGCCCAACACCCAGGACAAATTGAGTTACCAGATTTTGCTTATGCACGACCTGAAAAGAGGCCTTAAGAATCTTGAGTACATCATTGCCGAAAAAGACAAGACTAATGTTTACCGCTTTGTAATTATGGGGCAAGAAGTACTCACCACCGCTATCGGCACCATGCGCACCTTAAAAATTCGGCGTGTTGGGGACGAACGCAACACTACCATTTGGTGTGCCATAGATCGGCATTATCTGCCCGTCAAACTAGAACAAACCAGTGATGATGATGGCCATCTTGAATTGAAAATTGTCTCGGCTCAAGGATTATGAGAAGTTTGTCAATTACTGAGTAATGAATCTTAAACAAAATTCTCAAATATAAAATCATGCCTTAGGCAAAGTCACTCCACGCTGTCCCTGATATTTTCCACCCCGATCACGATAAGACGTCTCACACACTTCGTCGGATTCCAAAAACAGCACTTGCGCCACTCCCTCATTGGCATAAATTTTTGCCGGCAATGTTGTCGTGTTAGAAAATTCCAGTGTTACATGCCCTTCCCACTCCGGCTCCAGGGGCGTCACATTCACAATAATGCCGCAACGCGCATAAGTCGATTTTCCAAGGCAGATGGTCAGCACATTGCGTGGGATGCGCAGGTATTCCACGGTACGCGCCAAGGCAAAGGAGTTGGGCGGGATAATACACACATCTGAGCGAAGATCGACGAAACTGTTTTCATCAAAATTTTTCGGATCCACAATTGCCGAATTAATATTGGTGAAAATCTTGAATTCATCAGCACAGCGAATATCATAACCATAACTCGACGTACCGTACGAGATTACCCGCCCGCTACTATTTTCACGTACCTGGCACGGTTCAAATGGTTCGATCATGCCATGATTTTCGGCCATGCGCCGAATCCATTTATCAGATTTAATACTCATTTCCAACCCCAACTTTTTTCACAACCCGCTTACAATCTCGCTGACGCCATACAGCATCTCTTGATCGAGCATCCAAACAGGTTCTCAGGTATTTTGAATGACAATATTCGGAAATTTCGATGCGTAATCTTTGGCGCGCAACGCCAGTTTTGCCGTAACACGACGCGCAATATTACGATAAATTCCGGCAATCTTGCCGTTTGGATCTGCCACTACTGTCGGCCGCCCCCCATCAGCATCTTCACGAATGCGAATATCCAGCGGCAACGATCCCAGAAAATCCACGTTATACTGCTGCGCCATACGGCTACCACCACCCGCCCCAAAGATATGCTCCTCATGTCCGCACTGACTGCAAATATGCGTACTCATGTTTTCCACCACCCCCAGCACTGGCACCTCTACCTTCTCAAACATCTTGAGACCCTTACGTGCATCCAGTAGTGCAATATCCTGCGGGGTGGTCACAATCACCGCGCCGCTCACCGGAATTTTCTGCGTAAGCGTTAATTGGGTGTCCCCAGTACCCGGCGGCAAATCTACCACCAGATAGTCCAGATCCCGCCAATTGGTATCCTTAAGCAACTGCTCCAAAGCCTGGGTTACCATGGGGCCGCGCCAGATCATCGGGGTTTCTGCATCTACCAGATAACCAATCGACATCGACTGCAAGCCATGCCCCATCAGCGGTTCCATGGATTTTCCATCGCGCGATTCTGGTCGCTCATGCACCCCCAGCATCAGGGGTTGGCTAGGGCCATAAATATCCGCATCCAGAATTCCTACTGTCGCGCCTTCCGCCACCAATGCCAACGCCAGGTTAACTGCTGTCGTCGATTTCCCCACCCCGCCCTTACCAGACGCCACAGCAATAATATTTTTTATTCCTTTCAAAGGTTTCACACCCCGCTGCACGGCATGCGCCACAATCTGGGAGGAAACCTCCACCTGAACATTTGTCACGCCGTCCAGCAATCCCAGTTGCGTTTTCAAGGTCGCCGCCAGTTCAGCATGATACCCTTGCGCCGGATACCCCAACACGATCTCAACCCGCACCACTTGATTCCCCTCACCGCCAGGGCCGCCTTCAATCACAATTTGCCTGACGGCATTAGCCGACATCAGATCTCGATCCATATATGGATCTACAAACGCCCGCAGCACTGCTTCCACCTGTAACTTTGTTACTTCTGCCATACTGCTCTCCTGCGCCGGGCGCATTGAAAATTCAAAGGCACATTAAAAAATTTAAAAATGACACCTTGGGGTGAAATTCATTTTATCATTATCCCAACCATTGCTCGAGCAACCCTTTAGAATTCCCCTTAATAAAGTTTTTAAGATAATGTCTATCTTCCCCCGGTTGACGCACTACCCGTCAATACAGGATTGAACAAAAAAACCACTCCAATCTCTTGTGCGCCTATTTCTTTTATGGTACATAATAGAACCATGAGGTTAACAAAAAAAAATTTGCTGGTTACAGCGGCTGTGGCAGGTCTTTTCGCAGTCACAGGACAAGAAGCGCGCGCCGCTTTTGAACTTAACTTTCTTCCCAATCCCCAAGGCCCAAACAGCATAACCGATGTTAGGGCTTTTGCCCGGTGTAATATGGGCGGTGTAAATGCTTTTTGTGTACGGGCAGATGGCGTTGCCGATCCTGATTCCACTCCCTTCTTGCGTGAAGTTGTCACGATTGAGGGTGTGACCTATGTTCATATGATTGTGGGATCACTGACACCCGACGCAGTTACGGGAGAGGTATTCGCACAGGAAACATACATCAGAGCCGTATCCACTGGCAATGCCCATTTTTCATTCTCAGGTGGCAGGCCCGGTTGTGACTCAGGGAACACACGCTGCGGGGGTGGAGCTAATCTAATGACCAGCGGCAATGGCCAAGTAGTTGATAATTCAGCTGTGGGAACACCTTTATTAGGAAATCAGCAAACTACGGGTATCGGCACGGGAGATCCTACGCGAGCCATCATACGGCAAGTGATGACATCTGGTGAGATGGGTCAGGAATTCCTGAAAGCAGAATTTCTGCTAAAACCTAAAATTACACAGTCTATTACCGCGAATGGGATTAATGGAATATCCAGTCAATTTGTCCTGGACATGAGTGCCATTAATTACACTACCAGTGCCATCGGCACCCTCGTCAACACACTCACCCTAAATGATCCCTCCTTGCCTGTGGGCTCCAATTTCTTTGACGTTACCGCCAGCGCGCAATCTGCTAACGTAACCGGTGGAGCCTATACATTCGCTAGCGGCAAGGGATGGCTCGACACAACGGTTCATCTGCAATTCCGTGCCGGGAATCCCTTCACCGGACCCATTGTGCCAGAAGACAATACCTGGAACTTCGATGCGGGCAGCTATACTTCCAGCAATGGCGATAGTGCTAATCTTACCAATGTAGACTGGCAAGCTTTCAGAAATCCCCTGCAAAATCCTTAACACCTTAAGTATTATATATTTCGGTGAAGGTTATCAGCCACCTCAAGTTCTGCTAAGTTCAGAATCCTGAAATACCTGTTCGGAACTCCACTATCAGTTACAACCTGATCAGTCCCTTAAAAGGATGACTTCTGTACATTTAAGTGGTCTAAGGTAACGGGTATGGCGGGATTTTAAGGCGGGGTGATTAATAATATCATTGGCTTAGAATCGCCAAGCAAATAACAGCCCCTCTAGGAGGGGCTGTTATCCTTTGGGCAATTACTTAGGCCGTATATCATTCTTTACGGATGACACACCTTTGACCTGGCGCGCAACTTCGCCCGCCTTGGCAATGTCGGCCTTATCATGGACAAAGCCACTTAACTGAACTGTGCCCTTGAAGGTTTCGACATTAATTTCGGCCGACTTCAGGGAAGGTTCGGCTAAAATTGCAGCCTTTACTTTAGTGGTAATTACGCTGTCTTCAATAAACTCTCCAGTGCCCTCATGTTTTGCAGTTGAGGCGCAGCCGAGGAGAGTAGCGAGAAAAAGGGCCATAAAAAAAGTAGAAATAGTTTTAATTTGTGTCATGGTGAAAGCCTCCAATGCATATAATTTAAGTTAAGTTTAAGTTT
>JBKJTS010000120.1:0-2552 GCA_046590885.1 Gammaproteobacteria bacterium | reverse complement strand
CAGGATTTAACATAGGCCGTATTATGCGAAGTCGAAAGGATGGCGCGTGAATTTATCAAGTCTGACAGTTATCAATTGACCGTGTTCGACTTCGCATAATACATATTATGTTAAATTTATATGTTGACTTATTATCTAGCTAATAGCACTAGTGTCCGGTTAAATTGATTGTGATTCGTGTGAAAGCCCGTATTGGTGAGGCTTGGCGGCCAATTTAGCTCTGAAATTCTCTTTATTCGTGTAACTTCCCTCTTGAGTCAATTGCTTTCTTCGTCACACGTGCCAAGCGTGGCATGAATGCCAGGCGTGTTTATTCGGCCCAGACCGACAGAACAACGGGGGTGATCTGCGATCAGACGATGGCGTTGAACGGCTTTTACGCGGCCAAGGGCTATCCAGAACATGTGTGACGAAACTGCATCATGGAAAGGATGATTGGCGGGATAATGAGCCATTGAAGAATTGGCGTAAGCCCGGTTCCGACAATCGGTAGTGTCGGCATCGCTACTGCATATTGCCAGCGGTCGAGAACGTGAATCGCCATCGCCTCGATGACCCCGGTAATAACAATGCCAATGGCGATGAATCCGATGACCTGGATGGTCTTTGGGTGAAAAATCCAGTGACGCGATCTTGCAGTCAGCGCGATAATCCAAAACGCAACGAGCAAAATGACGACATCGCCAAGGGCGGCTCGCGTACACTGAATGGTTGCCTCAAAATGTGTCAAGCTATCCATGCTTTTAAACAACGGAGCTTGCCATATCTCCCAGACAAAATTGAGAAGAAATCCGAAGATTGAAATATTAATCTCAGGCACATTGGGGTTGCTCATGGGATGATGCGGCTAACCGCGCCCGCAATCATTAGCTTTATACGACATATCGATCCCACCCCGCATAAGAATCCTTGACCGGCCCGCGCGGGATCGCCAATGCAATCAGCAGTATGCCGCTAATAACACTACTCCAGGTGGCCATCGGCGCGGCGATGCCATCAAGTAGCCACGGCGCCGCAATCAACCAGGCGCCGAATGGGATATTGATAAACCGCACACTGCGCGCCACCTCGGCAAAAGCAATAATCGAGAACGTCACCACCAATGCGCCAATCAGATGATCGTTATTGGCCATGGCGCCGGAACTGTCGAAGGTGAGCCGTGTAAACATGAGCAAGACGCCAATCGCGGCGCTGAGTAACAACATGACGGGAAATGTCATGCCACGTGTGCCCTCCGTAATCTTTTCGCTCATCGTTCCAAGCAAACCTTTGGACGTATCCGGGATACCGCCTTCCATCGCATCGCCCCTCCAGAAGGTACGCCAGAACGGTTTGCCTTTCCGGCGCGCGTCGGCCAGAAATTGGCCCATGGCGACAAATTCGTCGAGCGAATACGGAATCATCAACAGCATCGCCAGCGCGGCTATCAGGCAAAGTGTGCACCAGGTACCGATCACGATCGGCTGAATGATGATGAAGACGATGCTGACGATGCCGAGGGGCAGAATGAGGATGGCAAGCGCCAACACCATCCATGGCATGGTCCGCCAACGCTGTTTGCCGCCCATGAAGGTCATCACCAACTCAAGCATGTAGACCACCGCACCGAGGCCAGCATCGGCAATCGGCCAGGCCTTGGACTCAGTCGAGGTAATAATCGTCTCCGTACCGGTGCCAAAGAACGGATCCCAGGCACGGTCGATATAGCCGAGCTGGTACGCCGCCATATGGCGTGCGATGAAAAAACCAATGAGGGCGAGCACCGCGATCGGCAGGCGCTGCAACCAGCTTGCAGGCGTATAGGCCCAGCCCGGCGGGACGTCCGGCCCGCCCATCATACCGGCCATGCTCATGCCCGGCATCATCGGGATCAACACCGAAAACGCGATCACCAGCGTGCCGACCAGCGTCGCGTTGGCATAGGCTTCGGGCAACGGCGTCCAGAATATTAACGGTGCAAGCAGCAGCCAGAAACCGACTGTGGCATTGGCCCACTGCGCCCAGGGATAGCGGCGCGACGCGTTGGCCGACAACGCACTGAAGATCACCACCAGAACGCCACTGATGATATCGCTCCACATCATCGTCCGGTTGCGCAGCTCGAACGATGGCAAGCCGCGTTCGGCCATGACGCGCAATACGTTGGCGTCGGGGACGTAGTTGCTTAAGTATCCCAAAGTAAATGGGTGGGTCAGCAGCCATATCCCAAGAATTAAATTCACATAGTGCGGCCATAGCATTTTGCGATGATCATTGACCATCATGTCGGGATGTTCGGCCGCCTGCTCCGTCGATGCGCCGCGTGGCACCAGTGTCATGCCGCACTTGGGACAACTGCCCGGTTCGTTGCGCACGATTTCAGGGTGCATCGGGCAGCTATAGGTGACACCATTATCTGCGGAAGTCGGTTCGGTTGCCTTTGCTACCGGATGGATGTCCGGATCGTGCGCCGATGAGGCTTGATCGGAATCATCCTCCTTCACTGTTGGCTCGGCCTTAACCAATAACGATGAGGATGGCTCCAACTCGTTCTCGCGGTACCAGCCCAGCGG
>JBKJTS010000200.1:0-2761 GCA_046590885.1 Gammaproteobacteria bacterium | reverse complement strand
GCCCCTTTTTATAGGCAAGATCCCCCATGAATGTAGTAGAAATCGAAGCCGCCCTATCGGAACTGGCCCTTCAGCCCTTCCATGCGGCGGAGTTTCCGTTCGCGTTTCTGGGCGCTTTCGGCAATAAGGACACAACACTCAAGCGCCTGCGCTCAGGCAACAACAACGGCTCGGATGTGCCCGGTGGCGTGCTCCAGCGCAACAATATTCACATTGCGGTGTGCCAGCCGGACAAAACCGGCGACCGCGTGGGCGACACCCTCAAAGCCTTGCGCGCCAGCCCTGCCACTGCCAAAGCAAAGGCCAAATTCATTCTCGCCACCGATGGCCAGACCCTGGAGGCGGAAGCACTGCTTGGCGGCGAAACCATCGCCTGCGACTACCCCGACTTCTCCAACCACTTCGGCTTCTTCCTGCCGCTGGCGGGCATCTCCACCATCAAGGAGATCAAGGACAACCCCATCGACGTGCGCGCCACCGGGCGGCTGAACAAGCTCTATGTGGAACTGTTGCACGAAAACCCGGACTGGGCCACCAACGAGCGCCGCCCCGACATGAACCACTTCATGGCGCGGCTGGTGTTCTGTTTTTTTGCCGAAGACACCGACATCTTCAATGGCGAAGGCCTGTTCACCCATACCGTGGAGCAGATCAGCGAACGCGACGGAGCCAACACCCATGAGGTGCTCTCCGAAATATTCCGCGCCATGAACATCAAAGTTTCCGAGCGAGCCAATGCTGAGCCACGCTTGCCGAACTGGGCCAATGGCTTCCCTTATGTGAATGGCGGCCTGTTCGCAGGCGCAACCGCAGTGCCACGCTTCACCCGCATGGCGCGCACCTATTTTCTGCACGCAGGCAACCTGAACTGGCGGCAGATCAACCCCGACATTTTCGGTAGCATGATTCAGGCGGTGGCCGATGACGAAGAGCGCGGCGCACTGGGCATGCACTACACCAGCGTGCCCAACATCCTAAAGGTGTTGAACCCCTTGTTCCTGGATGAGCTGCGCGCCGCCTTGGCTGAAGCGCGCGACAACAAGATCAAGTTGCTCAACCTGCGCCGCCGCATGGCACGCATCCGTGTGTTTGACCCCGCGTGCGGCTCCGGCAACTTCCTGGTGATCGCCTACAAACAGATGCGCGAGATTGAGGCGGACATCAACCGCCACCGGGGAGAACTGCACTTGGGCAGCGAGATTCCGCTGACCAACTTCCGGGGTATCGAACTGCGCCACTTCCCGGCGGAAATTGCGCGGCTGGCGCTCATCATTGCCGAGTTCCAGTGCGATGTGCTGTATCGCGGGCAGAAGGATGCGCTGGCGGAGGTTCTGCCGCTGGATGCGCAGAACTGGATTGTTTGCGGTAATGCGTTGCGGCTGGACTGGTTGAGCATCTGCCCGCCGACGGGGACGGGCGTGAAGCTGGTGGCGGATGATTTGTTTGGTACGCCTCTGGATCAGGCGGAAATCGACTTCGTAAACGAAGGAGGCGAGACGTACATCTGTGGCAATCCGCCGTATCTTGGCAGCAAATGGCAAACGGATGCACAGAAAGCTGATCTCGGCGCAATCTTCGACAAGCGAGTGAAGAACTGGAAGTCATTGGACTATGTAGCTGGCTGGTTTATCAAGGCTGCCGATTACGGAACCAAGACCCAAGCCGCCGCCGCTTTTGTTTCCACCAACTCCATTTGCCAAGGCCAGCAGGTTCCGATTCTCTGGCCGTCGATTTTCCAGACCAACAATCAGATTGTTTTTGCCCACACATCCTTCAAATGGGCCAATCTCGCAAGCCACAACGCTGGCGTGACCGTTGTGATCGTCGGTATCTCAAGCGAAACGGGCACCGTGAAGCGGCTTTATTCCCTGGCCGATGGCGATGCCACAGGGGTTGTTGAGCTAAAGGAAGTCCAGAACATCAATGCGTACTTGGTTGCTGCGCCCAACATTGAGGTTCATCCCAGCGCAAGACCAATGCAAGACTTGTCAGTGATGCAGTTTGGAAACCACACCTACTATGGCGTGGATTTATTGCTGGCACGTCATGAAGCAGAAGCAATCACTGCCAACCGACTTGAATCGGCCAGACTTTTCAGAGATTTTTATGGCGCTAAAGAGATCGTTTCTGGATTGCCTCGGAAGTGCTTATGGATTGACGACGATGCTGCTGCTTTTGCGCGTTCGATTCCTCTAGTATCCGAACGACTTCAACGGGTCGCAGCGGCTCGCGCGAAAATGAAGACCGATAAATCGGCACAAAAATTAGCGGAAACGCCGTACAAGTTTCGTGAGCAATTCCTGGGGAAATTGCATTCGACAGTAATCCCCGCGATAACTTCCGAGAATAGGCCATACTTGCCTGTAACTATTATTGGAGGAGACAGCGTTATCGGCCACAAATGCTATGCCCTCTACGACGCCCCTCTCTGGAACATGGCACTCATCGCCTCGCGCCTGCACTGGGTCTGGATAGGCACTGTTTGCGTGCGAATGCGCACCGATTTTTCGTACTCCAACACCCTCGGCTGGAACACCTTCCCCGTCCCGCTGCTCACCGAGCAGAATAAGGCTGACCTGACCGCCTGCGCCGAGAACATCCTACTCGCGCGCGAAGCGCATTTCCCCGCCACCATCGCCGACCTGTACGACCCGGACAATATGCCGGAGAATCTGCGCCACGCCCATGAGCGCAACGACGAGGTGCTGGAGCGCATCTACATCGGCCGCCGCTTCAAGAACGACACCGAGCGGCTGGAAAA
>JBKJTS010000197.1:0-11495 GCA_046590885.1 Gammaproteobacteria bacterium | reverse complement strand
ACACACCGCCGCATCGTAATCGGCGATCAGGTAGGCGATCTGAAAACCGTACACACTTGCGAAGTCGAGATTAATATCGATCGGTTTGCGTGAGGCGCCGGCATCGACCTGGATGGCTTTAGTGGATTGCAGCCATCCAGTCGCTTTATCTTTGATGTGCTGGATATCGACCCGCACATCGCTGATGCCATCTTCCACCTTAATCATGTACCAATCGGCATAGGGATCTTCTGCCATGGCTGATTGCCACATGACGTGCATGTAAGATGCAAATGACGTCAGTCCAGGAACCCAATCCCGTTTATCTTTACCGCCTAAAATGGTCTTGCTGCGCCCCAATACCAACTGCTGGGCATCCACGGTTTGGATCGTGATCTTTACCTGCGATCGCAGCGCCCCCGGCCGTTCGATAGTGCGTTGCGAGGGTTTTCTCTCCCCATCCTGGTTCTCATGGCTATCTTTCTTTTTCATCATGCCCTCGCCCTCCTGGTAGTCCCACACGTTTTGCTCAGGTGCGGCACCGTGCCGCACCTGCTGTCGTTTTGCTCAAGTGCGGCACCGTGCCGCACGCTATGCAACCCCCCTCCCGCTTATTGTGCGTTTGATTTTCGCTATTTTTGACTGGCCTTCCCCGCGCTTTGCAAGCCAGTCTTGTGCGGGCGGCAACGGCGGCGCCACAGGCGCACTCATCGTTTTGGATCCGGTCAGATCGAGAGGTGCCTGCCGCTGCGCCCGGTACTGTAACCCCTGGCTGGTCAGTACCACCTTGCCTTCCTTCGTCAAGGCGATGTACCGCGCCAGCAGGCTCAAGGGATTTTTTATCCGGCTCGCTAACCCCTTCTGCCCGGCCTGGATGCGCCCCCCCAACTCGTCGAGCAGATCTTGTGCGGTAGTGACGGGTAATTCATCGAGGTAGATCCGCTGAGCCGTGTCAGCTTCCGCCAGGGTGAGTTCCTTGGGCGTGATTACTCCGGCTTGGCCTGTCGCGCACGCGGGTGGTTGTTGTAGTTTTTTATATATATTAAAACTACTACTACTATTAGACGTTTGTAAAACAAAATTCACCGAGTCAAGAATCTGCTCTCGGTGAATTTCTGTTTGGATTTCGGGGGATTTAACCGAGTCAAAATTCTTGACTCGGTTAAATCCAGTGCCTTCCCCGGCTGCTTTTTCCTCTTCAGGGGGAATGAATTGTGGCGCGGCGGCGAAGAGTCCGGCGTCCTCCTCATCCATTAAATGGCCGGCCAGTCGCTCAAAGCGGGGGGGTGTCCGGGTGATGTCCTGGTCTTTTTGGAGGGCGTCTTTGAGGGTGAGGTAGATGGCGTTGGCCGCGGACCGCACTTTCTCTTCCTTATAAAAACGCATTTCTTGTACAAACGTCAGGTAGTCGGGTTGCAATTGCTGGGTGTCGGCCAGGCTGGCGGGCTCGTCGTGCAGGGCATAGAGGCTGCCGAGATAGAGGCCGCTGTGTTTATGTTGTACGCGCGCACAGAGCGTGAGCCAGCGCGCGAGCCTAAGCACCAGCACGGCCGACATCGCTGTTGGTCGGCTACATTTGAGTGAGTCGGCAATCTGATCGATGGTGGGCAGGGACACGGGGGATCCTGATGCTCCCAGGTGGGACTGCTTAATGAGCCAGAGATGGATGTGGATGGAATTCAGGAGGGGATCCTGAAGGAGGCAGCTCGGATGAGCGTTGTGACGATTGCCTATGAAGATCAGGCTGTCACGGCCTGATCCCGGGTCTGTAGACGGAGGACGGATTTCCAGCGCCGCCACGGTGCGTTGAATGTAGGCGGCTAAGGCCACTGTTTTGGGAGTCGGTGGCGTGTCCATGATCCGCTACCTCTAAAATGTGCCGGAGGGCTTGTGGGTACTGCGCTTCTTTTTCCCTGATAATGATAAATCCCAGTCCTGAATCAGCCTCCAGGCGGAGTTTAGGTTTACGCCAGCGAGAGCCAGGGCATGAATACGGGTTTTGATATCATCTTTTGATGTGGCCTGCCACAGCTGTTCTATACACCGGGTTTCTGCTTCAGTCAGTGCGAGGGGCCTGCCCATCTTGGTGATGCCGCGCAGCGCCCGTTGTGTGGCGTAGTCTTGCCGGCCCATGCCATACAAGATGGACATGAGCGGATACGGTGCACAGGCCTGTATCAGATCGCGCAGGCGATCGGTATCGGCGGTGATATTGCTTTGATGTATTAGAAATAAATCGAGTATTGCGGAGTCAAATGCGACGATGGCAAACGGAAAGCGCCGAACATTTAGCCCGAGACCCTTGAGCGTGCCGGCGGGTAAATCCGCCAACTGCTTAGCCTGCACCAGCGTTATACCGGTTTCCTTGATGGCGGCGAGGTCTCCGTCTATATACGCAGCAATGGCATACTCGATGGCCATCTGGATTAATTGAGCATTGGCCTGCAGTGGTTTTTTGTCGTCGTCTTGGTCGTTGCTCATGAAACGGTAACCTCCCATAAATCGATCCCAGCGTGTTGTGCGACCTGATTCAGTTGCCGGAGAGCCTCAATCAAGCGAAATACCATCCCGAGTCCCGTGTCGTCCAGGGCATTCCAGAAATACGCATGTTCGTAGGCAATGTTGGGCTTTTTTGCACCGATCAATGCATACGCGTCCGACTCGCCGCCCGCTGTGTTTAGCAATTGGCGGTAACGGCTGTTCTTGGGCCAGAGATACACCAGTTCGCGCTCAGGCTCGACCTGACCGGTCGTGGAAAGTAAAAACCACCACAGCCGATGCTGTATCTTATTTTCGACGATAGGGACGGTGGGTAAATCGAGCACATAGCCGAAGCCGCAATAGAGCGTCGGCTGAATGCAGGCATCCAGGTGGTAGTGCCGGGCGAGCTGCGTTGCCAGGACGCAACAGCGGGCGCGCAGTGACTTGATGTCAGTGGGGGCCGGGTGTTGGTGGGTGGAGTAAGCGGCGGCGCGCATCTCCCCGTGATCCCCGTAAGGCGCGGCAGGGGGCGGTGTTATGGGCGGTAACACGGCGGCGACAGGTAGCGCGGCACGCGCCATCCTCGGGGTGACCGGGGTGGCGTGCGAGGATAATGGAAGGGGTGCCGGGTCAGTGTCTTCCGGTGCGCGAATCATGGCGGGGGCGGGTGCCTCCTGCGCGATATTATCGGGGGCATTGAGCGCGACGTCCATTGCCATCCGCACCGTGCGGATCGGCACCGTCAGGCGCTCGGCGATATGCTCCTCTAGCGACTGCTGAATCTCGTCGGGGGTAAGTTCCTCCTCGTCGAGCGCCTGGAGGGTAGCGGAGAACAGGGCGTCGAAGGCGCCCGCGTGGCTACCGCGCCCGGCCGCGGGCGGATGGTCCGTCCAGACCCGGCGCGCGGCTTTTTCGATGTTATTGATGGCGTCGACGTGCCGCGGCCCCATCCCGGCTTGCAGGGCTTCGGGTAGCAAGGGGTGTAGCGTGGTAACAGTGTAATCAAATCGGGCGATATACCTCGCCGAGATATTTAGGCCCTGCTTTCGCAAGCGCCGCTCGAGATCACGCTGACTCACGGGCTGATTGGCTTCTCGCTCGAATTCCTTCCTCAATGCGGTAATGGCCCGCGCCTTGTCGATAAAGATCAGCGCGCCGCGTAATTCATTCTCGACGATGTGGGCGACCAGGGTGTCGGACTCCGTGGACCATGGGACAAATTTACAATGAACATACTGATAGCGGCTGTCCCGCGCCTCTTCAAAAAGCTCTTTGAGAATGATAAGCCGGGTGTTGCCGCCCGCCGCGATCATGTAGCGGGCCCCCCCAGGACGGCGGGTAACCACTAACGGGCTGTCCATCCCGCGTACGCGGATCGAATCTTTAATCCGGTCGTATTCTTCATTTCGGGCGGTACGCGGGTTACGGTCATAGGGGTCTATAAGCTCGATATCCACCGGAACACGCAGCAACGTGGGCGTGATTGGATCAGTCTCCTTCGCGGCTGGCAGCGTAGACAGGGTATGGAAATTGGGCACCTGCAGGCTGTTGCGCAGCTGCTCGGGAGTCAAGGTGTTTTTGCCGCTCATGACACACCTCCTTGGATGAGGATGAATGGGAGTATTTTTGGTTGTTCTGGTAGGAGCGCGATCAGGTGCGGAAACAGTTCTGCCACCAGCGCGCGCATCGTCTCCGCGCCGCACGGCGTGGCGCTGGCGGGGTCGCGTCGCCGCGGATCCCAGATATGCACGGGCTGCCGTTGTGTGGCGGCCCGGGTGTAGGCGGTCGCCGCCGGAATGACGGTTTCCATAATGGAGATCAGCAGCGGAATCGTGCCGCCTTGAGCCGATGTCACCGCACGTAATTCCTGTGCAATCTGGCGTGCGTCCGCGGTTCGATTTTGTTTGTAGATGATGCCGCGCAACGGTCCGACCGGCGCGCCCATCCGCACCATGGGCACGAGATGCGTCAGCATGTCCACGGTGCCCCGGCTGAACTCGCGTGCGCTCAATATTTCCGGGGGAATCGGCGAGAGCAGCAGATCGGCCGCGAGTACGGCGATTTCCTGCAGCGGTCCTTTCGCGCCCTGGCTATCAATGATAATGAAGTCGTAGGGATAGGTGGCAGACTGGGCGTCGAGATCCTGCAGCGCGTATTTCAGGCGTACGCGGCCATCGGCACAATTCAGTATCCACGAGTACAGCTCGTCCTGCGGGTCGTCGGAGATCACCACATCGAGGCGTGGAACAGTGGTCCGGCTGACGACGAGGGGCACGTCGGCCTTCCCGCGGGTGACCAGGTGGAGCAAGCCTTCCGGCGCGCGCTCCAGCAGCGGGAAATAGCTGGAGGCGGTGGATTGAGGGTCGGCGTCAACGATCAGGACGCGCTGCCCCAGCGCTTGGGCGAGATAGGCGCCGAGATTGACGGTCAATGTGGTTTTTCCCGTGCCACCCTTGGTGGACACAATGGCTATTTTCAGGCTCATTATTACATCCCTCCGTGTTGCTTGTGTAATGCCAGCAATAACGGGAGGGCGCAGCGCGTGTAGTAGGGGTTTTCAATTTGATCGCCCGCCCTGGAGCATGCCGCAGCGAAAGCGCCCTCGGGCACAGACGGGAACACCGCCGCAACAAAATCGGCATTCGTCATCATCGAAACACCGACTTCCTCGGGGTCGGTGTCGAAAACTATCAGATCATTGATTGTCATGGCAGTCCCCTCACGCGGCAGCTTTGCGAGCCGCTTCCAGCTTCACCACCAAGGTGCGGATTTCCTCATCGGTTTTTCCTGCAATGCGCGCCGCATTGATCGCAACCACATCACCCGATGGCCAGCCTACCGCCCGTGAGCCAAGACTGACTGACTTAGTCCACAGCCCTTGATTAATGCGCAGGTAGATAGTCGAACGGGAAAGACCGGATTCAGATTTAACGGCGGGAAGCCGATGGATGCTATGTGTCATGTTGGAACCTCTTTGGGTAATAGCAAATTTGGTGAGGCGAGCATAGGTCGGCGAATTGGGCGATAAAATACCCGGACCAGACCAAGCGAGAGCGAGGATTTTTAATAAAGATCAATGTATTGTGAAATTCGTGGAGGGCAGCGACACGGCGAATGCGGCGCAAGTTAAGACATGGATAGTTGCGAGAAAACAGAGGGTTAGCGGATAGGGCAGTTGGGCGAAAAAATTCCGCCCAACTATTTCAATATTTCATGTTTTTTTTGATAGTTCCGGCCGTGCGGCCATTCGCAATCGGCATCTTGGCAATCTGCTTCGAGTACCAGACATCAGGCATATTCCGGCGTCTCTTCTTCAGTGACCGGTATTCCTTCTGCCAGCTTTCATACATGGATTGCGTATCCAGCTTGCGCGCTTCGCGCTTGGCATTGCTAGGCGTGTAGCGGTTGTCAGCTGTGGTCGCGGCATCCACTAGTTGGCGGATCATACCACCATCAAGCGAATAGGCGCTATTTTCGTAGCGAATCAACTCCGCTAAGGGTAAAGCATTGCCTCCTGCGACCAAGGACAAAACGCCATCGGCTTTCAGGCATAGCATCTGGCTACGCTTGTTCCCGGTGGTGACACCAATTTCCCACAGATCGGTGCCGACCGCTCGCTTATCACTACGGCGCAATCCAAGACTGGTTGCGACAAATGCGCACACGGCATCGGTGTTGCTCTGCCATTGTCTCATGCGGTCGAAGCTGACTTTAATGCGCCCCATATCCTCCAGCTCGTCACAGACAATAAAGGCTAGTCCCAGTTTGCCTTCTTGAGTTGGATAAACAACTACAGGCTTGTTGGTACATCTTTCTTCGCAACCATCGCACTCAATGGTAGTCATTGGTTGCGCTGGCTGTAAGAAGCCGCTTGTTACCAATATATCAAGCCAACCAGAAGGCCAATCTTTCACTTCATCCCAGAAAAAGAAAGCGCATTTCGATGGATCAGCATTGCCTAATCGTTCAAGCACAACTAACAGTGGGTTGATGTGATTTATCACAATCCGCAATTACCGTGCCCGTGGCTCAATGCCGGATGCAATGAGCATCTTGCGAATAATGCCATCTTTACCATCGTGTTTTAATGAACAGGAATTCGGCCAGTTTACGTCGAAGCTTCGCGTGTTTTTCTTCCCTGTTCCGGGGTCAGGCATAAATGTGACCAGGATGCCAACCTGCGTAATAGTCATTTGTGAAGCCGGAATGGTTTTGCACAATTTATCCCGCATTTCATAAATGGCATTGTGGTTATGTTCTGGATTCGCCTCAAGGGTAATGCGCTCTTTGGTGCCGTTTATCGCCAGCCGGAATTTTTTGATAGCGACACTCTGAATGCCTGAATCGGGTGAAAACTGAAAGGATGGATTACTGCCTTGCAGCGGGGCAAGGTCATAGACACGATCATCTTCTACAAATTCGCCAAGCTCCAAACCAAGTATCGTATCCGCAAACAACGCACGGACTTCCTTTTTGGTGTCCCTGCTGCCTTTCATATAGAGGCTGATTTTCCCTTCATCCTGCGAATAGACAAAGATGATCTCAAAGGCTGGGTGGCGGGCTGAACGCTTGAGTGTTGCGCCCTCCCAATCAACACTGGCCTGTGCATAATCCTCCGGGAAGGCAAAGAAATAATCCAGCTTCCCTCGCCGATAGGGTTCCACCGTACAATTTCTGCCGCGCCCTTCCTTGTTGAAGAAATGATGGCTCAATATTTTCTCAAGGTCTCGAATGTCCGTATCATCTACCCGCGCAGGTGTATGGCTTATTGTCCTGCATTCATTCCACTGGCATGCTGCGTGTGCATCGGCACGGCAAAAAGCGCTGGCGGCAGGCCAATATTTGGGGCGTTCGAGTAAAACCCAAAAAGCTTTTTCGTGTAAATCCTCAAGCTCGCCGAGTATTTCGGCCAAGTTCTCACCATGCCATTCAGCCTCATCCATGATGGCCTTCACCCCGCCTTCGCAGGCCAGCGCGTCAATCTCCTTAAAATCCCGCTCCATTTCTCCGCGTTGAGCATCGGGCAAAGATAGCCATGCTTGGTAGATCGGCTCGATTTTTGTTTCGGATACCTCGCTAAAATCGTGCTCAGTGAGTACTCCCTGCTTGTCAAAATACCTCTTGATCATGGCATTGGGCGCATGACGAAAAAACGATTTTGGTGAGTAGTTCCGGGACATGTGTTCACTCCTCGGGTGAGGCGATATCAAGTAAGTTGGATTATGCCGGATGTAAGTGTAAATTACAGTGCATTCCCGTATGTAGGCTTAGAGCGATCAATGGCCATCGCCAAGACCACCATGCTGAACTTTCATTTCGAAACGGGTCTGAAGGAAGCGCTGCGCACGGCCGTCGATCGCGAACACCGCTCCATTGCTCCTTTACCAGTTCGACACGGAGGCAATGGGGCGTTTTGGCAACCCCATTTCTGGCGACCGCATAGTTGCCATGCCACTTGGATCGGTGCTGTACATGACGTTAAATATCATGGATAGCGATATGGAATCATCCCCGTACGGATGGGAAGGATTAATCTCCGACAAAGAGCATCACTAACTCTCTCTTTTAGTAATCGATCACCGCCGACGATCTGGACAAGCTCAGCCTTGCGGACATAGACGTGCTGAAAGCCGCTTGGGCAAAGTTCTGGCAGATGGGTAAATGGGTAATCCACGAGTACACCCACAATCACTACCCGGAATGGACTGACCCAAACGGATCTTCCCTACCAATTCCTTACGAGAACGTATTCAGTGCTCTAGGCCAGCCGCCAGAGTTGGCAATGGAACTCGGTGCACGTAATAAAGCAGAACGCTCACTCGGTGCGATCTTTGCCAGCCTATTGTTTTGTTCTTGCCCCTGCGTAGGGCAACACTACTCATTCCGTCTGGCCTTGCACACGATCTCTACAGAAAACACCCTCTTCATACTGCTTACAAATCCAACTCTTAACGCTGATGATGGCAACAAGGATGACCGTGCATCGCCATATCGCTCCGAAAATCCTGCACTTTTTTGAGTTGTGTAATATCTCGTAGACACACCACCGCAAGCACCCACTAAGTCCGCTCATGGCGGGCCGCGGGCACTGGGTAACGAGGATTTCAGGACAGATTTTCCACCTGGTACGGCATCACTTACGCTTTCTTGTGCAGCGGTATCACCTCCGCCTTAGCCTTGAGCTTGTCCAGGTAATCCCCCCATTGCTGCATCATCATCCTGCGTTCGACAAGGTGTGCGGTGCGGTTGTATGCGCGCCCGTTAGGATCGCGCACCGCATGGGCAAGCTGGTGTTCGATATAGTCAGGGCGCACCTGTAGCACTTCATCCAAAATGGTGCGCGCCATTGCACGGAAGCCGTGACCGCTCATTTCTTCTTTGGCAAAGCCCATGCGCCGCAATGCTGCTAGGATGGCATTATCACTCATAGGTCTGCCATGGGTGCGCGCGCCCGGGAACACATAGCGCCCGCTGCCAGTAAGTGCCTGAAGTTCACGCAGAATTTCTATCGCCTGAGTGGATAGGGGGACAAGGTGTGGTTCACGCATTTTCATCCGTTCGGCGGGTATATTCCATTCCGCTTTATCCAGATCAATTTCCGTCCATTCAGCCTTGCGAAGTTCGCCAGGGCGCACGAATACCAGTGGGGCAAGTCGCAGGGCGCTCTTGGTTACAAGGTAGCCTTGATAACCATCTATGGCCCGTAGCAGTCCGCCTATGGCCTTGGGTTCTGTGATGGCGGCATGGTGAGTTTGTTTTACCGCAGGAAGTGCGCCGCGCAGGTCGGGGGAGGGGTCGCGTTCGGTGCGTCCGGTTGCTATGGCGTAGCGGAATATCTGTCCGCAATTCTGATGCGCCCGGTGTGCTGTGTCTACTGCGCCGCGCTCTTCGATTCTGCGCAATGCCGACAGTAGTTCCGGGGCGGTTATGCTGTCAATGGGTCGCCTGCCTATCCATGGAAAAATATCGCGCTCTAACCGCCGTATGATTTTCTCCGCATGTGAGGGCACCCACTTTGCCGAAAACTTGTCAAACCACTCTCGCGCCACCTCCTCGAATGAATCCACAGCGGGCAGTCCATCGGCAGTGCGTCTATCGGCTTCCATCGCTTTGGTTTGTTGCGCCTTAGCCACCTTGCGTACATTGCTGGGATCAGTGCCAGCCGCTACCAGTTCACGCGCTTCATCCGCTTTGTTGCGCGCAGCTTTTAGTCCGGTATCTGGATATACCCCAATGGAAAGAGTTTTGCGCTTGCCGCCAATGCTGTAATCCAATCGCCACCAGCGCCCCCCGTTTGGATTGACCAGCAGATAAAGCCCATCGCCATCGTTCAGGCGAATTGTAACTTCCATAGGCTTGGTGCTGCGTATAGTCGCATCCGTCTTGATGAGGTGTCGCGCCATTTCAGCAACTCCCAAAAATGCAGTAACTTTATTAGAGAAAAACCAGTAATTGGGATGTTACTGTAGAAGTTACTGCATAAATTGCCGGATTGCAATAGATGTTACTGGTTTGCTTCGGACAATAAAAAAGCCGTAAGTCCTGTTTTTATTAGGATTTACGGCTGTATTGGACTTCTTTGGATGTTGAAATGGTGGAGGCGGCGGGAATCGAACCCGCGTCCGCAAGTCCGCTGCCCTTGGTTCTACATGCTTAGCCTGGTCATTAATTTAACCGCCCCCTCGCTGACAGGCAAGTGAGATGAGCGGCGGGTCCAGTTAGGTTTTAGTGCATTGGCCCTGGACAAACCGTTGCACGATCTTGCGAGAGTCGACCCCCGAATGCCCTTGCGGGCGCTGGACGCACAAGCGCGGCTCCAGTCAGAGGCTAGCCGGGATTAAGCGGCTAGGGCGTAGTTGTCGTCGTTGGCAACTATATTTTTTGCAGATGGATTTACGAGGTGTTCTGCTCCTCGGCATGCCCCTCAGGTTTTGTAACCCACGTCGAAGCCAGGTCGCCCCCGGATTCAATCGAATAGACAGCTAAAGTATACCATAAGTGCTACCTGTTTCTGGTGGTTTTGAACAATTGCTGTTTTTCGCGCTGCCAGTCGCGGTCTTTTTCAGTGTCGCGTTTGTCATGTTCTTGTTTACCTTTGGCGAGGCCGATTTCAAGCTTGGCGCGGCCGCGTTTCCAATACATGGCGAGCGGCACGATGGTATAGCCCTTGCGCTCTACGGCACCAATAAGTTTGTTCAACTCTTCTTTATTTAATAATAGCTTACGTAGCCGGAGAGGATCAGGGTTGATGTGTGTTGAGGCGGTGAGCAAGGGGGAGATATGTGCGCCAAACAACCATGCCGCGTTATCTTTGATGATCACGTAGCCTTCTTTAATTTGCAGGCGCCCGGCGCGCAGACTCTTGACTTCCCATCCTTGCAGCACTAACCCGGCTTCAAAGCGCTCTTCAATGAAATAATCATGCCTGGCAACTTTGTTGAGTGCGATGGTGCTGGTACCCGGCTCAGCTTTTGCGTTTTGTTTGGACATGAAGGTATTATAAGATGAAAGGGCAGGGCAGGTATGGTATTTTATGCTGTTTTTTTAAATGGTGTTTAGCTCAACATTGGATTTGATGTGACTACAGTAAGTCGAAGTGCGCTGGTGCCGTATTCTGCCAGTGAAATGTATGCCCTTGTGGATGATATCGAAAGCTATCCGCAGTTTTTGCCATGGTGCAAGAGTTCGAAAGTGTTTAGCCGTGATGAAGATGAGGTACGCGCTTCAATCGAATTGGCACGAGGTGGGATTCAGCGCGCCTTCACCACCTGTAACCGGCTACAGCCTGGCAAAATGATTGAAGTGCGTCTGGTAGAGGGGCCGTTTCATCATCTGGATGGTTTCTGGCGTTTTGATGCGTTAAAAGAGCAGGCGTGCAAGGTGTCACTGGACATGGATTTTGAGTTTTCCAACCGTATTTTGAGTATGACAATCGGGCCGGTATTTAGTCAGGTTGTGAATAGTCTGGTGGATTCCTTTTGCGCGCGGGCAGGGACGGTGTATGGACAGCGATAAGCTGTCCATTGACGGATCCA
>JBKJTS010000110.1:0-3459 GCA_046590885.1 Gammaproteobacteria bacterium | reverse complement strand
AGATTAACACTATGCAACGTGATGTAATGGAATATGATGTACTGATTGTCGGCGCCGGACCCGCAGGCCTGTCTGCCGCGATTCGCCTTAAACAACTCGCTCTTGCTGAGAGCCGGGAGCTAAGCGTGTGCGTGCTGGAAAAAGGCGCGCAAGTAGGCGCGCATATTCTTTCCGGCGCAGTCATCGACCCCATTGCGCTTAATGAATTGATTCCCGACTGGCGGGAGCGCGGCGCGCCGCTGCATACGCCGGTAACTGAAGATCATTTTTTGTTACTGAGCGAAACTGGCAGCACCAACATCCCTACCGCGCTGTTGCCGCCCCTGATGCGTAATCATGGCAATTATATTGCCAGCCTCGGGAATGTCTGCCACTGGCTGGGCGAACAGGCTGAAGCGCTGGGCGTGGAGATTTATCCGGGCTTTGCCGCCGCCGAAGTACTCTATAATGATGATGGTAGCGTTAAAGGCGTCGCTACTGGCGACATGGGCATCAACAAAGATGGCGCGCACAAATCCAGTTACACGCCGGGTATGGAACTGCATGCGAAATACACCTTGATCGCTGAAGGTGTGCGCGGTTCGCTCGCCAAGCAGATTGAAGCGCGCTATGCATTGCGCGCCACATCTGATGTGCCGAAATACGGTCTTGGCTTCAAAGAACTGTGGCGCGTCGACGCTGCACATCATCAACCCGGTTTAGTGCTGCATACTTTGGGTTGGCCGCTCGACTCAAACACCGGTGGCGGTGGCTTCCTGTATCATCTCGACAAGCACACCGTAGCCGTGGGTTATGTCGTGCATCTGGATTACGCGAACCCTTATCTCAGCCCGTTCGATGAATTTCAGCGCTTCAAAAGCCATCCAGCGATACGTGACACATTCATGGGCGGTGAACGCTTGAGTTACGGCGCGCGCGCCATCAGTGAAGGCGGCCTGCAATCATTGCCCAAGCTCACATTTCCAGGTGGTGCGCTGATCGGATGCAGCGCCGGTCTGGTGAATGTGCCGCGCATCAAAGGCAGTCACAACGCCATGAAAAGCGGCATGCTCGCCGCTGAAGCGGCGATCCAGGCTATTTGCATTGATGGCCGTGAAGGCCATGATGAATTAACGGCGTATACACAATCATTTGCCGCTTCATGGATACAGCAGGATCTCGATGCGGTACGTAACGTCAAGCCCGCATTATCCCGCTGGGGATTATGGCGCGGCATGGCGTATGCCGGCGTTGATCTATGGTTACGCCATTTTGGCATACGACTACCGTGGACTCTGCAGCATAGCGGGCCTGATCACGCTTCACTACAAACCGCCGCTGCCTGCCAGTCTATTGCATACCCCAAAGCTGACGGAGTGCTGACGTTCGACAAGCTCAGCTCCATTTATCTGTCCAACCTGAGTCACGAAGAAAATCAACCGACTCACCTCAAACTCGCCCAGCCGCAGCTTGCCATCGAACACAATCTGCAATTCTATGATTCCCCCGAGCAACGCTACTGCCCTGCGGGTGTGTATGAAATTGTACGTGCGCCCGAGCAGCCACCGCGCTTACAGATCAATTCCGCCAATTGCGTGCATTGCAAAGCATGTGACATTAAAGACCCATTACAAAACATCACTTGGGTAACACCGGAGGGGGGTAGTGGGCCGAATTATGTGGATATGTAGAAAAGCCAATAAAAAACACGGTGAGCTTGAAGCATTGGGCTTCGCAGGCTCAGCCCAAACCTACTCCTCTATGCTCTGTAAGGTTCAACGGTTTTTTTAGGCTCACTCAGAATCAATGCCTGAACCACGCAAACGCTTGGCCTGACCACGCCGTTTCTTGGAATCGAGGCGGCGCAGTTTCGAGGCGAAGGTGGGTTTGGTTTTTTTGCGGGGCTTGGGTTTTTCGGTAGCTTTACGAATCAACTCTACCAGACGATCCTGTGCATCCTGCCGGTTGCGTACCTGGGAACGGTACTGTTGCGCTTCGATAATCAGCACACCTTCGAGGGTAATTCTATTACCGCACAATTTTATAAGGCGGGCGCGTATATCTTCCGACAATGACGGGGAATGCGCCACGTCAAAGCGCAATTGCACTGCAGTGGAAACCTTGTTGACATTTTGCCCGCCCGGCCCCGAAGAACGCACAAAATCTTCGTGAAGTTCGTCTTCATCAATCGACAGGCTGGGGGTAATTTTTATCACGTTAAGGTCGATGGCTGGCTAAACATGAGGAAACCTTTGACATGTAATATGTTGTCATTCGAGCGAAGCGAGAAATCCTGGTCTCGAGTCTCGAACGAAGGTGAGAGAACTTTGAGAGATCTTTAGTACTGTTGGATTTCTCAATGGCTGAGCTCCATGATTTCTCGCTTCGCTCGAAATGCCACATGGCAGATTTTCCTTAGCCTGTTAAACTGGCTTTCAAAAATGCCACCACATCGGTGAATGCAATAGTCTGGCTCTCACTGTCACGACGGCCTTTGTATTCGATAACGCCTTCATCCAGCCCACGCTCACCCAGTACCAGGCGATGCGGAATGCCGATCAGCTCCATGTCGGCAAACATTACGCCTGCACGTTCTTTGCGGTCATCAAATAATACTTCGATGCCTGCGGCACATAATTCGTCATACAACTTTTCTGCGGCTTCGCGCACGCGATATGATTTGTGCATATTCATGGGCAGCAGGGCGACATGGAACGGTGTAATGGAGTTAGGCCAGATAATGCCTTGCGCGTCATTGTTCTGCTCAATGGCCGATGCCACAATACGCGACACGCCGATGCCGTAACAACCCATGCTCATCACCGTGGATTTGCCCTGCTCATCCAAACAGGTGGCGTTCAATGCCTGGCTATATTTGGTACCAAGCTGGAAAATGTGACCGACTTCGATACCACGCCGTATCGACAATCGCCCTTCGCAGCGTGGGCACTGCTCACCCACGCGCACACTGCGCACATCGGCAACGCCCGGTAGGGGCGCATCAACATTCCAGTTGAGGTTGATCCAGTGATAATCCGCTTCATTGGCGCCGCTGGAAAAATTGTGTATCTGCGCGGCTTGAGTGTCTACCACCACTTTTACATTACCGGGTAAATTCCGCGGCCCGACAAACCCTACTGGCACGCCCGTCACGGCCAGCACTTCAGCCGCCTCAGCCAGACGCAATGTAGTTGCGCCCAATGCATGTGCAGCCTTGATAGTGTTAAGCTCATCGCTACCAATTATGAAAAATACAGCGGGCATGTCGTCTGCCATCACTACAATGCTTTTCACAATGCGATCCAGCGAAATGCCGAGCATTCTAGCTTGTTCATCTACAGTGCGAATGCCGGGCGTTGCGACTTTTTCTTTGGCGTGCGCGGCTTCGTGTGGCGGCACAGGTAACTTGCTGGCAGCCATTTCAACATTGGCTGCATAATTACAGGTGTCACAGAAGGCAATCGCGTCTTCGCCTGAATC
>JBKJTS010000025.1:0-7212 GCA_046590885.1 Gammaproteobacteria bacterium | reverse complement strand
CAACACCTCGGCAACCGATACCCTCATCGACCAGGCCGGGGTATGCCGTGACTTCGCCCACGTAATGATAGCGTTGTGCCGGGCGATGAACATTCCCACGCGCTTCGTCGCTGGAATCACTTATGGCGCAGACCAAAGATCAGGGCCAGCCGATTTTCATGCTTACGTAGAAGTTTTCCTCAGTAACCGTTGGTATGTTTTCGATCCCAGTGGCATTTCCCCACCGATGAGCCTGGTCCGGATCGGGACCGGACGGGACGCCGCCGATGCTTCCTTCGCCACAGTGTTCGGCGCCGTCGCAACCTTTGCGCCAGTCATCAACATCGCAGCGATAGACGACCTGGCCAATGGCTTTACCCTGCCGCGGGATTGCACGGAGATTTTGTCTACGCAGCCGCTTTATGTAAAGCGGTAAAGGCGCGAGACACATCTTTGTGTCTTAAGATTTGCTTGGTTAAACTCGCTTCACCACACTCAAATACCGCCATAACACATAATCAATCATGTACGACCACATTGATTGTGGATTGTAGTGAGGAGAGATCTTCATGCAAACCGTTAAGAAAATCGTCCATTATGTTGCCGATCACCTGCCGGAGCAGACCACCTTTGACGATGCCATGTATGCATGGTACGTCCGGCAAAACCTTGAAGCAAGACTCTCCGACTTTAACAAGCCCCGCATGGCAAGGCTTCACGGTAGTAGCATTGACGGTCTTCTGCAATCAATCCCAGCGGCCTTCCCCTTCAAATTATTGGGTCGGCTTCTCTATTTGTTACGAGGCTACGTCTAGGTTCACTTGCGATGCGGCCTGCTACTTTGCTAATTGGGAACTCACGATACTTAATTACTCCAGCACCGCTCTCTTGAGCTACCAAGGTGTACGGACAACTCCTTGGACGGGGCGTCAGCCCGCCAGTTAAAACAGTTGGTACTACAAACAGTATGGCTCCATTGATTTACCGCGTGATATATTGTATTGGACTTATTTGATCATCAATGGCGAAATATCAGGCCTTTCTACACAGTATCTGACTTCGTCAGACAGGGTATGCTTATACAAACATTTTTCGCAAACGTTAAGGGCTTTGGCTTGCTTCTTAAATTCGTTGACGCCTAAGGGACCGTAAACCACAGCATTCGATGTATCAATAATGAAGAATTCGCATTGATTAAGGAATCTAGCGCTAAGAACCTCCATAGATTCATATTTTTTAGTAAAATATATTCTTGGTTGACGCAAGGAAAATGAATAGTCGCCAATCCTAGCGCTCGCTACAATGTTTGAATTAACAATATCCTCTCTTTTTCCGTTAATCTCACGGTAGATATATCGGTCATCGGTATTAATCGTAACAAAATAATATCCGTTACCCATATGGGTTTGCGGTAAAAATAAATCGCATGCTGTAACAAAAATAGTGATAAAAAATAGAGAAAATATTCTCAATTTACCGTGTCCTGTCATAAATCACGTTGGGTTTGTCACTCAAATACTCGATCATGAACGACGCTGGCTGTAGATTAAAATTAAAGCGCATAAAATTTGCTGCGGCTTCTGTAACATATGCTGCCCTTCTTGCACGCTTGTTGCAACGTTTCTGATTAAACGTTTTACTTCGTCCGCAATTGTATTTCCATAATACCCAACTTGCTTCTGGTCAAAATTAAATGCGCCTGACCTAATAGTGCCATCTGAGTTTAGTCATACATTTCCATGCAAAGCATAATCCGAACCACAACATACCATCCCTGCACTAGCGCTGGTCTTTATTAGCATTAGATTGGTTGCGCCTACCACAATACTTCTGCCTTGACCCCATTGATTGCATTGATGTCGCGGAACACTCGAATGATTTCATGAACCTGGTCGTTCGGATCTTTGAATGGTTCGAAGCCGCTCAATGGTTCTACTTTTGTCATCCTGGTGTCGCATACAAAGAAGAGATTGCCGATCCGCTGTGCAACTTTTGGTCCCTCTTTCGGATCGATAGGTTGGTCATACCAGCTCTCGCGCTGATCGACCAAAAAACTCGCCCCCGTGAGAACCCAATACCTGTACTCTGTAAAGCCGTACTCGCCAGAATTTTTTAAATCTAGTCCCTTTAGCTCATCGTCCTGATAGTAAGCCTTGAGATACGGGGAAAGTTGGGGGTCCGGTTCTTCTGCGTATTTCGTAACGACCTTTAAACTCTCAAACCGAACATCTCGCAGCTTGCGCAACAAATTCTCGTTGCAGCTTCCTGTGGAGGCCTCCGAGCATGCGCCCAAGCCCATGGCTAGCACGGCGCCGATAAGCCAAACGGCTTTCCCTGATACGTTCTTGTTCATGGACTCCACTGGAAGAGTGGGCGATCAGTTCGAGGCGAAGCCCAGCGACCTGCCCACCGCATGCCTAAGCGTTCGCCGATTTGTCCCACAGCTTCCCAGCAAGCGTAGCGTGCGCTGGCCCCATTGATTCTCTGCGCTTTGCCCGAAAACCGTGGCGCGCCTAGTTGGTCGACCTATTGGCATGGCCCTTCAATCCGGGAAAGAACAAGTGCAGAACCATCCGGAACGCTCGACCGCAGGACGATTTCTTGCCAGCGGCAGGATTTTGTTTCGCCCATCTGTCGATAAGCGCCTGAGAAGTTCTCAGCGCCCGATGGGAAGAACCCTTTCAACGTCCCGCGTACATTTCCGGGACCAGTAATCCGGCCGCTGAATGATGCCTGCGTCTCCGGGGAGTCCCCCTCTGTAAAGCGTAGAACAATCTCTGAGTGGGACATCTTCACGGTCGCAGTACCAGACCTGAGCATAACCCTGCTTGCCGACGATGGCGAATAAAACGCGGCGTAGTACCAATTCCATTCGCACTCTTGCGTCTGCGCATGCACGGCGAGACTTAAAAGAGCAATGAGCACCCCTGTAAGAATTTTCATGGCTGTCTCCAAGGTCCGATCAGATCGTAGCCGTTATGCCAACGCGCTTTTCCGGTTACAGGATGCAGGTTGTGTTGTCCATCGATCTCAAATGGTACTATGATCCCCTCCGACTCCCGTTCCGGCCTGCTACTTTGCCAATTGAGAACTCACGACACTGAATTACTCCAGCGCCCTCTTGAGCTACCAAGGTGTACGGACAATTCCTTGGACGGACTTCAACCCGCTAGATAAAACAGTTGTTACTGCGAACAATCTGACGCTATTGATTCTTGCAAATATCCGGCGAAATCACCTTTGGTTATTGCGCTCTACGGGCTTTTTATTTACGTCGCAGTAAAATGTTTGTAGCGCCTACCCTTTTCACGCACTTAACTTGATCAGGCGGCTGATCCACAGCAATATCCAAAATATTTGCCGAGCTCCACTTTACTTGGAATTTGGCACGCCCATTGTATACGCAGAGTTGGCCATCATTAACCAGCCCATAAGCGTTACGCTTAAATGACTTCACCCGGTTACGTATATTTACGTGCGTCGTATATCCTGTCGTAGCGCCACAACTACCTTCAAAGACTCCGATAACATAGCGACCTTCCGGGGAGCTTGTCTCAAATAATAATTCATCTCCACAGCTTTGGATTCTCGACATCCCATTCCATACCCATGCAACAAGACCTACAAACAATACAATCATGGCAATCAGCCCATATTTAATTATCCGTTTCACTTGGCAGCCTTGTAGATCGGTTCACACCCGCCATATTAAACAACCACTTTATCAAATTCTCCATCTAGGTCTTCTTCTGCCCATGCCAGGGGCAACACACCTTCACGTACAAGGTGATGGAACTCGAATAAGGCCATTGTGTCACGCATTGCACATGGCTATATTTCACAGGGTGCCAATGAAGATAATACACGTGCGCGGTAAAATCCCTTTCATCACGAATGAGGTGCTCGCAAAAACGTTGTTACCACAAGGTGCTTTGTCCCTTGGCGATCCGACGACGAGATCACCAGGCCGCGTTATTTAATGGCTCACCACAACATTATGTAACCGCAAATGCCGGGATCACATCTTGATTATTGACATTTTCCTGGTTACGTCGGCTCCACCGCACGCAAATACCGCCCCACCGCCAGCCACGAGCCGAGTAGCCCGAGCAGGGTGGCGACAAGCAATAATAGCAGTGTGCCTGACACATCCAGCCCCCCCAACGCAAAGTGGCTGCCATAGAGGGTCGACAGGTGTTGCACAGGTTCGGCCAGCAACGCCAGCGCTACACTGACCAGCAGCCAGGCCAGCAATCCCCCCAGCACGCCGTACCAAGTACCAGCATACAGAAACGGACGGCGCACGAAAGCATTGGTGGCGCCCATCAGTTTGGTGATGGTGATTTCGTCGCGGTTGCTATGTATGCCGAGCCGAATGGTATTGCCCACAATCAGCAGCACGCCCAAGCCCAGCAATCCGGCCAGAATCATCACGCCACGTTCCACAACCCCCAGCACAGCGTACAGGCGTTGCACCCACTGCATATCCAATTGCACAAAGTCGGCTTCCGGCAGTTTTTGCAGGGTGGCCTGCAAGCGCGCTACGGTATCTGGATGGGCGGTGACGGGTTTGATGACCAGGACAAACGGCAGTGGGTTTTCGTCAAGGGCGCGCAGGGCATCAGCAAATCCGGAACTACGACGAAACTCCTCCAGCGCCTGGTCGGGCGTGATCACTTCCAGTGTGGCAATATCCGGATTACGGCGTAGCTGCTCGGCCAGGCTACTAACGTTGGTATTAATAGTGTTTTGCTCACCGACATCTTGTTCCTTTAAAAACAGTGACATCTGCCCCATGTTGTCGAGCCCGGCGGTGAGTTGCTGGGTGTTTTGCAAGGCCACATACAGTACGGTGGGCAGCGCCAGTGTGATGCCAATCACCATCACTGTCATGATGCTCGACAGCGGGGTGCGGGTGATCTGTCCCAAACTATATACCAGTGCGTAGGCGTGGTTTAGCAGATAATTTTTCAATCTCATGGAGATACTTCGGTTGGTATCAATAAACGCCCGTTTTCCAGATGGAGAATGCGGTGCTGAAAGCGCGAGATCAACCTGAGGTTATGGCTGATAATTAACACGGTAACGCCTACCTGATTAAACTGTTCAAACAAGCCCATGACTTCTGCTGCCAAGTCAGGGTCGAGATTTCCGGTGGGCTCATCGGCCAATAGCAGGGCAGGTTTATTGACTACAGCGCGGGCGATTCCGACACGTTGTTGTTCCCCACTGGACAGCATGACTGGTAATTGCTTTTCCTTGCCAAGCAGACCCACTTTATCGAGCGCGGCGCGTACCCGTCGCGTGGTT
Source organism: Gammaproteobacteria bacterium (assembly GCA_046590885.1). Taxonomy (GTDB): domain Bacteria; phylum Pseudomonadota; class Gammaproteobacteria; family Ga007554. Next base: position 1,923 of record JBKJTS010000025.1, on the reverse strand, counting down.
TCAGTGGAATTATGCAGGCCAGCGATTACCAGCGGCAGAGCGACATTATCGAACACCGTGCGCTCCGCAATCAGCTTGTGATCTTGAAAAATCATCCCGATCTGCCGCCGTAAGGCAGGCACCTGGGCCCGCTCGATGTGCGCAAGATTGCGCCCATTAACGACTACCTGACCACTGGTAGGGCGTTCGATGCACGCGATCAGCTTCAGCAGCGTGCTTTTGCCCGCCCCGGAATGACCGGTGAGAAATGTCATGTCGCCTTTGGCGATGTCGAAACTGACATTGCTCAAGGCTTCCTGACCACTGACATAACGCTTGACTACATTAGTAAACTGAATCATGGTTTAAGCACTGAACGACGCTGGGCGCTATTTTCCAAGCAATGCATCCACAAACTCGACGGCGTTAAACTCGCGCAAGTCGTCAATGCTCTCACCCACGCCAATGTAACGAATAGGTAGGCCGGTTTTTTGTGCGATGGCGAAAATAATGCCGCCTTTGGCGGTGCCGTCAAGCTTGGTGAGGGTGATCCCAGTGAGTCCTACCGCCTGGTGAAATTGCTGGGCCTGATTCAGCGCATTCTGTCCGATACTAGCGTCCACCACCAGCATAATCTCATGCGGTGCCGTGACATCGAGTTTGGCAATGACACGCTTGACCTTCTTTAGCTCTTCCATCAAATTGGTCTGGGTATGCAGGCGGCCTGCGGTATCCACCAGCAGCACATCCACCCCCCGCGCCTGGGCGGCTTGCACCGCGTCATAGGCCACCGAAGCCGGATCGGCGTTGCCGCCGTTACTATTGGCGCGCTGGGCAATGACGGCAATATTATTCCGTTCACCCCACACCTGTAATTGCTCCACAGCCGCCGCACGGAATGTGTCACCTGCGGCCAGCATCACCGAGTGCCCCTGCCCTTGCAAACGTTTGGCGAGTTTACCGATGGTAGTAGTTTTACCTGCCCCGTTAATGCCGACCATCAGCATCACAAAAGGGCGGCTTTTACCGGCGGGGTTATCGGTGGGTGGGTTGGTGGCAACCACCAACGGCACGCTCACAGGGTTCAAGATTGCCAGCATGTTTTCGCGCAACGCCGCAAACAGCGCATCCGTATCATTAAGCTGCTTGCGTGCCACGCGAGCAGTCAAATTGGCAATAATCGCCTGGGTGGCTTCCACGCCCACATCGGCGCTCAGCAAACGCACCTCCAGGTCTTCCAATACTTCAGCGTCGATCTGTTTTTTGCCAAGTATCAGATCTGCCACGCCTTCGGTCAAACCTTGGCGGGTACGCATCAACTGGGTTTTCAGTCGTGCAAAAAATCCCGGCACAGGAATAGCATCCCCTGGACTCTCTTGGGGCAGAGTCTCAGGGGATGTTTCTACAGGTGGCTTATTTTTTTTGAACCCAAACATGATATTCTCGGTCAATACCTATTCTAGATGCACTGTCATTTCGAGCGGCAGCGAGAAATCCCTGAAATATCTCTATAAAGATATCTCGCCTTCGTTCGAGACTCGAGACAAGGATTTCTCCCGTGAGTTGAATTGATCAGGATTTATTCGGAATCAATACCTATTCTAACATTTTATACATATTTTTTGGATAAAACCCCCCGTTACGCTTTAAAGGACAATACGCATGATGGTTCTACGTTTTTTCTTCACCGCCGCCTTTAGCCTATTTTTTCTGCAAATAGCGCAGGCCGCGCCCCCCCGGAAGTCGGCCCCCAGTCCGGTTCATGAACTCACCCTTAGCAATGGTCTTAAAGTGATTGTAAAAGAAGATCACCGCTCACCCGTGGTAGTATCGCAAGTGTGGTACAAGGTCGGCAGCAGCTATGAGCATGACGGCATTACCGGGGTCTCGCATGTGCTGGAGCATATGATGTTTAAAGGCACCCGCGCTCACTCCGCAGGCGAA
>JBKJTS010000183.1:0-3119 GCA_046590885.1 Gammaproteobacteria bacterium | reverse complement strand
GTTCGCCGATATAAGGCACCCCATCACGCGTTTCTTCCGAGCCGGGACGCAAGCCCGCCCAGTGATGTTCGATTTCATAATCCGCCAGCGCGGGTACCAGTGCCACTGCGGCCTGGCGTAATTCTATAAGCGCCTGATTGGTAGTTGATTTATCATATCCTGCATACTCAACTGTGCTGCCCGCCAAAATTCGCCCATCGCGGCGAGGGATAACGTAGCGGTCGTTATCTACCACAATGCGCGACACTAAACCGGGAGTAGCGCGAAACACGACCATTTGTCCACGCACCGGCAGGATTTTTCCACTAAATCCTAAATTTTTTAGTAAGTTATCGCTCCACGCTCCCGCCGTAATCACTACTTTTGATGCGATCATCAGCCCGCTGGCGGTCTCCACGCCTTTGATACACCCACCACTGGCTATCAATCTATGGATTTCATTATGCTCTTTTATAATCACGCCCGACGCCAGCAGACTCTGGCGTAACGCCTTGAGCAACCGTGGGTTACGAATCTGCGCCACCTCGGGCAGCCATAAGGCTTTATCGGCAGTGGCGGCCAGTTGGGGTTCATACTGCAACATCTCAGCGTGATTGATGAGATTTAATCTAACTCCAGCACGCCTAGCCCATGCCAAGGCACTTGCTTGTTCACCTGCTTCCAGAACCAGTAAGCCATTCTGGATCCATTCCACATCCAGCCCCGTCTCATCGGCCAGAGCACGCGCCAATAATGGATAATGCACCTGGCTCCAGCCTACCAGCGCAGTGACGGCCTCCGGGGCACGCCACGGGTAAAGGGGCGATAAAATCCCACCGCCTGCCCACGAAGACTCTTGACCAGTTCTACCACGCTCCACCACGGTGACGTTGGCCCCCGCCTGCCGCAACTCACGCGCGGTGAGCAACCCTATCAATCCCCCACCCGCGATTATGAAATCTGTGACATGCATCATGCAATTATCCCATAACCGTGCCGATATACATAATGTAAGAAGCCTATTGCCAGCAGGTCACTCCAACTCGAAATTGCTCCGGCGCTATTCAGCAGATAGCGCGGAATGACGATAAGCGCTGGGTAAGACTGTAGGCAACGCAATGATGGCGGCCACTTTGGGCCTCGTGCGTGGCGCAGTAGCGGCTACTGCAGCCGCCGCTTATCGGGAAAATCCAGCAGCTTATCGGTTTTGCCATGACAACTCACATTTACGGTGGTACAACTAAAGTCATGAACAAAAATCACACAGGATTTACGTTGGTTGAATTGATGGTGGTTCTGGCCATTGCGGCGATTCTTGCCACTGTGGCAGTACCCAGCTTCAGATCAATGATTCAAAACAACCGTCTGGCAACGCAGGCCAATGAGCTTGCGGGAACTATGAACTTTGCCCGTAGCGAGGCTATCAAGCGCGGCCGTCGCGTCACGGTATGCGTAAGTACCGATCAGGCCACTTGCACAGGTGGCATGGCTTGGGCAGGCGGCTGGATTGCCTTTGCCGACCCCGATAACTCGGCCACATTCACGGTTGGCGATACCCTGCTGCGCGTACGTGGCACACTGCAAGGCGGCAGCAACCTCGGCGGCACCGCAACAGCGGTGCAATATTTGCCAAATGGCTTACTTAATTTAGGCACAGGCGCTTACACCTTGACTACCTCAGGCTGCACTGGCAATGAAAAACGCATTATTAATGTTACAGCAACTGGCAGGCTCGGTGTAACCCGAGCTGCCTGCCCTTAGTTAATCAGGATGTTCTTACCTTGGCATTCTGATGTAAATGATTTCTTGCTACGCTTGAAATGACACATGACTACGAGGTTATTTAAAATGAGTTTTGCTTACGCAAACCCATCAAAAATCACAGGCCGCTCCTGCGCACATGGCACCTGTGCGTCCCGGCAGCGCAGCGGTGTGCTCCTGCAATGCCCCACCCTCCGCCGTCCTGGCGGCCACCTGCACTGCGGCTTTACCCTGCTGGAGGTGCTCATTGCCATTGTCGTGCTGTCGATTGGCCTGCTTGGCCTGGCAGGCCTGCAAGCGGCAGGTTTACGCAACAACAACAGTGCGTATATGCGCACCATTGCCACTCAGCAAGCCAATGATATGGCCGATCGCATGCGTACTAATTTGCCTGGCGTCATTACCAATGCTTATGATTCCATTGGGGGGATCCCTGCTAATCCTGGCTGCATTACCACAAACTGCACTATCGCACAGGTCGCTCAATATGATGCCTTCGATTGGAACACTATGAATCAGTCCTTGTTGCCCCTGGGTGTAGGGACAGTAAAACGCATTGCCAGCCCGCCAGGAGTTGACCGTTTCACCATCAGCGTGTCATGGGACGACAATCGTACTGGCGCTGTCGATACCACTTTTACTATCACCACGGAACTATGAAACCCGCCACCATGCACTCTTTTAAAATCCATTCCAGTGCAGGGTCAAGGTCACAACGTGGCCTGACACTGATAGAAGTGATGATTGCTATTACCATCAGTCTGGTGCTACTGGTGGGCGTCATGCAAATTTTCACTGGTAGCCGCCAGACCTACCGTGTACAGGACAATATGGCGCGCCTGCAGGAGAATGGACGCTTTGCCATGAACTTTCTGAGTAAAGACATTCGCATGGCAGATCATTGGGGCTGCATGAAGAATTCGGCCACTTTGGTCAACAATCTGACTGGCGGCGGTGGCATGGGTGCAGTGGCTGGCCTTGCGGGCACGGATGGAGTCACAGACACCATCACCCTGGCTACAGCCGTGCCGTCGAGTATCACTGTAACAACTCAAATGCCCACTTCTTCTGCCGTGATTTTCGCAACCGCTAACGGAATAGCAGTGAATAGCATCGTTATTATCAGCAACTGCAGCAGTGGTGACATCTTCCAAGTTACTAATCTCCCCACTGCTGGTGGCCTTGGCCACAACTCGGGCGCTGGCACGCCGGGTAATACCTTTAACAACCCCTCATCCTCCTGCCCCGGGGGTGCCTCCAATTGCTTGTCGGGGGATTATGGGCCGGGCGCGGAGATCATGGATACTCAAACGATCACCTATAGTATAGCCGCAGACGGCACAAACAATGGTTTATTGACTCTTTACCGGAGTACAACT
>JBKJTS010000118.1:0-5276 GCA_046590885.1 Gammaproteobacteria bacterium | reverse complement strand
AGATCCCAATACTGGCGAGGTAGGCTCCGGTATTGCGAGTTGTGCTTTAGCAGTAGGATTTGCAGTCCCGTATTTTAATTTACATGGCGTGGTGCATACACAGCATCATGCTTCACCCGCCATAGCAGCGGACATACTTTCAAACCTTGAGAAAGGTGTACATCCCTCAGAGGCAATACAATCGAGCCTTAGCGGTGATCTTGCTTGCGAAAGGCGACAGATACTCTGTTTAAACGCGAATGGAGTAGGCGCTGCGTTTTCAGGTAGCGAGTGCCAAGGAAAATATCATCAAATCGTTGGTCATAATTTTGTAGTCGGAGGAAACACGCTCGCCAAAGAACAAGTTATTGACGCGATGGCTGAAGCTTTCAATGTCCATGATAAAAAACCAATGTCACTAAGATTGCTTTCTGCACTTTTAGTCGGTGAAGTTGCTGGAGGAGATAAACGAGGAAAGCAATCGGCGTCGCTGAGAGTGGTTAATCCACGCGCCTCAGAGTGTTGGTACATGTATCCTGATCTACGAGTTGATGATCATCACAACCCTTTGAGGGAATTGAGTAGGCTTCATGATATTTTCATGCAAAAGAAACAAAGTTGGAGCTAACAACGCCATCAACTCGGACGTGCAAAAGCGCCGCTTCGCTCTGCTTTTGCAGGCCGGTTATGCGAACGTTAGCCGCATATGAATATCCGCCCTGCCACTGCCGAATATGCTGATGCAATCGCAGACTTGCACGCTTCGAGCTGGAGTATCACGTACAACGATGTGCTCAGCCAATATTACCTACAGAACGTTGTTCCTTCTGAGCGTCTGTCGGTGTGGCGAGAACGATTAAAAAATCCGAGAGAAAATCAATTCGTTTTAGTTGCGGAAGATCATGGTTTTGTTATCGGATTCGCCTGCGTGTTTGTTATGGAACACCTGGAGTGGGGTTCTTATCTTGAAAATCTTCATGTCCGGCAATCACACCATGGTCGAGGCATTGGTGCCAAGTTGCTTATAGAGGTTGCCGCCATCTGCGAACAAAAGTGTGCGGGTATGGGTTTGTATCTGTTGGTCAACCAAACCAATCAAAACGCTCAGAAGTTCTATCTAACATTGGGCGCAGAAAACGCGCAGATTTCCGTATGGAACGCACCCGATGGTAGTCATGTACCAACCTTTCGGTTCGTCTGGAAGACCACCGCTGATCTTGCAAAACGGGGGCTAACCCATCATTCCACCGGACCTGCGCGAAAAGCCGCGCAGGCCGGTGATTTCAAACGTTAGGCCGCATCAAATGTCACTATCATCACTCGCCTACGTCAGCTCCGCCGTCCATAAGTTGGATGACGAAGAGCTATCGGAACTGCTTGTCGACGCACGTGCGTTCAATGCGCGCGAAGGGGTAACGGGTGGACTCCTGCACCACGACGGATCCTTCTTCCAGTACATAGAGGGGCCACCTGAAGGACTGCAGCGCGTCTATGAACGGATAAGACACTCAAACAAGCACAAAGGAATGATCGAACTCTTTCACCACGACATCGAGAGCCGAGTATTTTCCGTGTGGCATATGGGCTTCGCTGAGGCTCCAAGAACACTACTGCAACAACTTGCAAACGCGCAGTGGCTCAGTGCCCTCCCGTCTCTTCAAGCAAGTCCATCACAGTCCGATGGTCTTGCATTTCTGTTGAGCTTTTGGTCCTCGGTTGATAGGAGAGTACCGCAATGTGGCCTAACCCTTCCATCGGGGATGTCCACAAGCGGACTTCGCCCAATTGCGGTCGCCCCACATGTCGAACGTTAGACCTGAAACAATTGTCCCCGGATAGAAAAATGATAAAAGACCTACACACTTTACCGACTAAATTACCGGTTCCAGGAGATGATGGCGCATGCAACCATTTACTGGGAACCACCTTACCTCCGGTCTCACTGGCTATCACCACAGGAAAGACGGTTGATCTCAGCACTTATGCGGGCACACTGGTTACTTATTTCTCCCCTATGCGCGTCTGACACACTGGTATTCAGTTTTGGTCTAATCCGTCTATGGCTCATGTATGAAGGTGGCACACTGGTGCGCAACCGCGTCGCAAAACTCATCGGCGCGCATGTTGAGAATCATCGGGCGGTTATTTAGTATTCTCGCTGAACAACGAAGCATGCAATAAAGTCTGTGTATATTCATGGCGCGGCGCAGTAAACAACTGCTCTATTTGAAGGGTGAGATCTCTTTTAGCCCTCATCCCAGATAAGCCTGTTCCGTGCGTATACTGTAGTTTGACACGTATCCTGTCGCGTACTTGATCCAGCAGCCTGGGTTTGGGAATCTGGGCGTCCTCCAAAACAATCCCTGATAAATGGGGTAAAACCTTGGATGCATTAGGCCGCATAAAAAAATATTCCTGAGGTAAGTCGTTGGATATTATTGACAGGATAATAATACTACACCAAACTGGCGCAAAGAAAGACGCCAATTAAGGTGTCGAATTTACGTTAGGCTGCACAATCAGACTCATTAAATCAGGAGCATGAGCGAATAACGACGTTTGACTTATATTCGCCAATTTGGGGATTCAGGCATGAGTAAATTCCGGGTGACGCGGGAGTATCGCTGCAGCTACTGGTCCAGCAGCGTTAGGACGGGGCCATTCTCTCTTGGCAGTCCAATGCTCCATCGGCTCGCGGTCGACAATTTCGACGGCGAAGATACCGTGGTTTCTATTTCTAATCCTGGTCGGAGACGGGTGAATTTTCTCCTGGAGTTCTTCTATTCGATCGCGTCAGCCACGTCGTTGTATCCAACGTGGCGCTCGAAAGTTTTCGGTTATCAAGGACACCTTTCTCCTGGTTCGGCCCCAGCCGCATGGCTGCACTATTCGACGATCCGGATGCGGGGGCATCTAATGACCTCGAATATTTTCCCCTACAAGGGTCCGGGTGAGGAAGGGCAGCAGTATGAATACTTTTGGCAACAGAACGGCTGGTGGAGAGTCCTGTCTGATGGGGATCTTGCGGTGAATGGCTATATAGAACGGTACGACAATTCATTCAAGCTCAATATCATCCCATTCGACAACAGCTTCGATATTGGCTCCGATGTTTGGACCGATCACATGGCGTTTCCTCCCGAGATTCCGTACCCTGACGTGGGGGAGGAACGCCGACGCGTCGAAGCGTCCGCGCCCGAGAAGTCACTTCCCACCATAACGCCCGCCAACATCGACGACAACGAGAACCAGGTTTCAATCACATACCAGCGCAACTCAAACGTCTGGGCAGACAAATGTCTGGTTGTTCTCCGCAACCCAGCGCGTGTGAAACTCAAAAAGCTGGTCCGCTTTGGCCCACACAATTTGGTAACGGCGGCGCCTGCATTCGGGCCCCAGAAGACACAAGATGCCAAAGAAATCGACGTCAGTTCGGTGGCGGGCAAGAAAATGGAACTCTGGCAGGCGGGCGCCTTTTGGGCTGACTACAAGAAATACGCGATCACCTTTGACGACACTGAGCTGTTGTCTGGTGGTGTTTTGGTTGTCGACTGGAATAGGGATGGGCCAAGGCCGTAGATCTTTTTGGTTCTGTCGCAACGGAAACCGCTTCTATTTCCACCATGACCGACGAAGCGCGGCATGATGAACGCATGCAGGCGACGCGCGAAATGCACGCGCCAGAATAGGCTCAGGCATGCCTTATTGACATTAGCGAGTGACAAATCGAGTGAATGAGCGCGGTTCGAGTGCATGAAAGCCCAACAAGGCGTTCAACACGGACGCGTAACCTTCCCTCAACTTAACGTTATGTTTCCGAGGTAAAGGTCCCGCCATGAGCTACAGCGCAAAAGCGTTCAACGTAATGATCGCGTCTCCGGGCGATGTGGCCTCTGAGCGCTCAATCATTCGCGATGTCGTTTATGAATGGAACGCCGTGCATTCAAATGCTCGAAAGATTGTGTTGCTTCCGATTGGTTGGGAATCCCATTCATCTCCTGAAATGGGGGCATCTCCTCAAGCAATCATTAACAGTCAAATTTTGGAAAAATGCGATTTATTGGTCGGAGTTTTTTGGACGAGAATTGGAACCGCGACAAACGAATACGCTAGCGGCACTGTTGAGGAAATTGAAAGGCATATTGAATCTGGTAGGCCCGCTATGCTCTATTTTTCGAGCCAACCTGTGGCATTAGATACCGTTGATCTTGAACAGGTCTCCGACCTCAAGAAATTTAAGAATTCCTGTCAGAGCAGAGGCCTCTACGAAAGCTATGACAGCCATTCCGACTTCAAGGCAAAGTTCTATCGCCACCTACAGATAAAGGTAAATGAACACCCTTTATTCAAAGGAACCGGCCCCGAAGAAAATACGGAAGTGAGCGAATCAAAAACACAGCTTCCGAAATTGTCTCCAGAAGCGCGAATACTACTCAAAGAGGCGAGCCATGACCCTCATGGAATCATTTTGTACGTTCGATATATTGGCGGTACAGATATTCAGACAAATGGCAGGAATATCATACCGTCTCGCGAGCGAAGAGATGTTGCTAAGTGGGAGCAAGCCTTGGAAGAGTTATCGGGTATGGGTCTTGTTGTAGATCGTGGCCACAAAGGTGAAGTATTCGAAGTGTCCAATCTCGGCTATCAAATAGCGGACATGATTGCGTTGTAAACATAACCCCGCGTTCAACACGGACCTTCGGGTCGCTGCGCGCCCCTCGGCCGGTTAACGCGAAGGTTGGTTAGGGTTACATGAATCGAGCACTCTGCTTATTGGTAATCCTTTCCGTATGCCAGTGCGCAGTTGCTAAGGAAATAGGCTGCCCAAAAGGAACCACCCAAATGGTGAAGAGACGCATGAGGTTTACGAAGCGTGGTACGAGGATTCTAACCAAAAAATGCACGGGCCCATCGTGCTTGGTGGCCAAACGGACAACTGGGGACCGCAGGGCAATATAACCATGGCTCAGCCACTGGCATATGGCTAGGTTGGTTTGAAAGCGGGAAGCTTCAAGGGGAGGAGTGGTTTGAAAACGGAAGCAAAACAAGGGCTATCTATTATGACAAGGAAGGCCATCAGATCTCAAACCCTAACACTGCGCTCAACCTCGCTCCCCTTCGGTCGCTGGACGCTGGGCAATAAAGCCGCGCAGCGCCGGTTAGCTCCACGTTAGGTTTTTCTGGAGAACGCATTGAAGCTCAAGCAATACCAAGTAGATGCCTTCACTGACAAGGTCTTCGGCGGCAACCCTGCCGCAGTGGTTCCATTGTCATCGTGGCCTGATGATTCGCTT
>JBKJTS010000022.1:0-10028 GCA_046590885.1 Gammaproteobacteria bacterium | reverse complement strand
GTGGTTGACGGCGATAGGCTGAAAGTTGCTGGCGATTATTTTGCCGCTGGCATCAAATACCAATGCACGACTGGCGTGGCCGCCTTGATCTATAGCGAGGTAGAGGCTGCTGTTAGTGGCCCATTTCATGAACAATTATCTTTTTGTCATTTCGAACGAAGTGAGAAATATTTTGGAATAGTTATCAAGATCTCTCCCCGCGGTCGAGATGACAGGGAAATTAAGAAATGAACTACTAGGCCGCCGCGTGGCGCTCATCAAGGTGCAGGTCGCTAATAATCTCCAGCGGGTAGTGTTTGCCCGCCAGATAGTCGTCAATGCATTGCAATACTAATGGGCTGCGCAAACGATCGGCATGCGCCATGAGCTCGGCGCGTGACACCCACAGTGCGCGTTCAATGCCTCTGTCGAGCTTGAGTAGGGGGTCGTGACCATGGCAGGTGCCCGTAAAACAGGCGCGCAAATAGGTGCTGCCTTTTTGCGGATGTTGCCAGCGGTAGAAGCCCACCAGTGCGGTTGGTACAAAACGCCAAGCGGTTTCTTCCAGGGTTTCGCGGATCGCCGCAGCGATCAGCCCTTCGCCTTCGTCGAGGTGTCCTGCAGGCTGATTGTAGACCAATCGGCCTTCGCTTTTTTCTTCCACCATCAAAAATCGGCCTTCGCGTTCTATTACGGCGGCAACGGTGACATGCGGTTTCCAGGTCATGGTGATTTTTTCCTTGTGCGGGCGGTCGTTTCTGGCATCCTGCCTCTCGCGATACTTGCACTTCCCGGTGCGGTAGTTTGCGGTATCTCCTGTATCGGTAGCAGACTCTCTTTCCATGAGCCGGGCGCAAGGCTGTCCAGTGTCCAGTCGCCGATGGTATAGCGTATCAAACGCAGGGTGGGGTGGCCAACCGCAGCCGTCATACGCCGTACTTGCCGATTACGCCCTTCGCTGATTTTGAGTTCAACCCAAGCAGTGGGGATCGTCTCTCGGTGGCGGATTGGTGGTGATCGGGGCCAGAGGCCTGCAGGCTCTGTCATCATGCGTGCCTGGGCAGGCGCTGTCTTGCCGTCATTCAGCATCACCCCCTGTTGTAGTGCCTGCAATGCCGCTACTTCAGGCACGCCTTCTACCTGTACCCAATAGGTTTTTTCCATTTTGTAGCGCGGATCGCTGATGCGATGTTGCATCACGCCATCGTCGGTGAGCACCACCAGACCCTCACTGTCATAGTCCAGCCGACCGGCGGGGTAAAACTCAGGCAAATCAATATAATCCGCCAGGGTTTTACGCCCGGCTTCATCGGTGAACTGGGTTAGCACGTCACAAGGTTTATTGAAGAGGATAATTTTTGGCATAAAGTATTATATCACTCACCCATTCATGCGGTAACGGCGTCGAACTGCCGTTGGAAGCGCCTACTTCTGGTAGAATACGTTGAATCCGCTATCTGCACGTTATGCCCAAATGCCTTTGAAATTATGGAGTGTTTATGAGCTACGCCAAAATTACCGTCCCCGCCGACGGCCAGAAAATCACCGTTAATCCGGATTTTTCACTGAATGTGCCGTCACGTCCGATTATTCCGTTTATCGAGGGAGACGGCATTGGTGTGGACGTAACTCCGGTGATGCGTACTGTGGTGGACACCGCAATTAAGAAAGCCTATGGCGGCAAAAAATCCATTGCTTGGATGGAAGTGTATGCCGGTGAAAAAGCCACGCAAGTGTACGGCAAAGACATGCACTTGCCCGAAGATACGCTCAAGGCAGTGCGTGAATATCCGGTGTCCATCAAGGGGCCGTTGGCAACACCAATTGGCGGTGGCATTCGCTCACTGAATGTGGCGCTGCGGCAGGCGCTCGATCTTTACGTATGCCTGCGCCCGGTGCGTTATTTCACTGGTACGCCCAGCCCTGTGAAAGCACCGGAAAAAGTGGATATGGTAATCTTCCGTGAGAATTCCGAAGATATTTATGCTGGCATCGAATGGGCGGCAGGCACACCAGAAGTAAAAAAACTTATCGACTTTTTACGCAATGAAATGGGCGTGAAGAAAATCCGTTTTCCCGACACGTCTGCGATTGGTATCAAACCCGTCTCGCGTGAAGGTACTGAACGCCTGATACGCAAAGCCATTCAGTATGCCATCGACAATAACCGCAGCTCCGTTACCCTGGTGCATAAGGGTAACATCATGAAATTTACCGAAGGCGGTTTCAAAAACTGGGGGTATGACATCGCCAAAAACGAATTTGGCGCCATGGAAATTGATAACGGTCCATGGTGTTCGTTACAGAATCCCAACACCGACAGCGAGATTATCATCAAGGATGTGATCGCTGATGCGTTCCTGCAAGAAATTCTGCTCCATCCCGCAGACTACAGTGTCATCGCTACGCTTAATCTCAATGGTGATTATATTTCTGACGCGTTGGCCGCCCAGGTGGGTGGCATCGGCATCGCACCGGGTGCCAATCTGTCTGATACCGTAGCCATGTTTGAAGCCACTCACGGCACGGCGCCCAAGCATGCAGGTAAAAATGATGTTAATCCCAGTTCGGTAATTCTCTCCGCTGAAATGATGTTGCGGCATATGGGCTGGAATGAGGCGGCAGATTTGATCATCAAAGGTGTGTCAGGCGCGATCGCACACCGCACTGTCACCGACGATCTGGCACGCATGATGCCTGAAGCAACCCGCGTAAGTTGCTCCGGATTTGGCGAAGCCATCATCGCCAATATGTGATTCACAGGCATGAGGCATGAATCATACGCATTACTATCCAACGTCTGGTGGATTGAAATCTCACCAGACTTTAGCCGCTTCCGGCATCCTGCCTCTCGCGGCACTTGTGTATCCATGCACGACGCCCAGCAACACCAGATTTTTTGAATCATCTAAACCATGCGCACAATAATTTATGCAATTCTATGCTGTCTGAATGCCGCCTTCATCCCGTTGGCGGTAGCACAAACAACATGGATTGCCGGATGGCAGAATCAATCTACCTTGATAGGCCCACGTGCCGGTGCCGCCAGTGTCGAAGCGAATGGCGTGATTTATACTGTGGGAGGTATTGATGGCACGCGCTTTCTGAGATCTACCGAGTATGCACGCATCATGCCGGATGGCGCCTTATCACCTTGGCGGGCGGCGACCCAACTCCAGGAGCGGCGCGGTTTTTTTTCTGCTGTTATACATCAAAAATACATCTATGTTGTGGGTGGTGGAAACGGCGCGAATGGCAGTAATCTGTTGCGCTCTGTGGAACGCGCGGAAATATTATTGAATGGCAATCTGAGCCCTTGGATTAGAGAAAAAAATGCGCTGATTTATCCGCGTCGCTGCACCCGGCTGGCGATTGTTGGTAATTATATTTATGCAATCGGCGGCTATAGCGGTGCGCTGCTTGATAGTGTGGAGCGTGCAGAAATCTTACCTGATGGCCGCTTGGGTAAATGGTCATTGCAACCACAACCTTTAACCATGCCCCGTTATGTACATGCAGTTGCTCAGCACAACAATGCGATATTTGTTATAGGCGGGCATGCGCAGAATCAAGGCGATGCACAGTCTGAAGTAGAATGGACACAGATTACTAACGATAACAAAGATAGTGTGTGGCGGCGTGCCGCATCGCTGCAAACCGGGCGCTATGGTTTATCAGCCATCATGCACGGTAATCATGTGTATGCGCTGGGGGGCATTAATAACCTGGTGTTTCAAAATACAATTGAGAAATTGGAGATAGGGGCACAGGGCATTGCGCCCGCGTGGCAAAGCACCACGGCATTGCCGCTGCCACTGGCTGACTTTAGTGTGGTGACATATAAGGATTGGATATATATCCTGGGTGGCACTAATTCCGGGGGGTATTACAATACAGTAATCTCAGCGCGTTTCAATGAAGCGGGTGATATTGGTTTCTGGGGGGAGCCACAGCACGCAACGTCACCACAGCCACGCCCCGCCGCGGTCGTGGCGCTGCCCAATGAAGCTGTTGTCGCCGAGGTTATTGATACGGCGCTTTATACGTATCTGCGCGTTATTATGGCCACAGGCGGGGAAGAGTGGTTAGCGGCTGCCAAAGGTAATTTCTCTCCCGACAACCGCATTCGCTATAGCAATGGAGTATCCATGAGGGATTTTTACAGCAAAACCTTACAGCGACGCTTTGCGGTGATTCGTTTTGTTGGGAATGTTATTACAGAGCCGGTTACAGCGAATACCCAAAACTCTCCTTGAAGCGTGCATTAAATTCCCCACGTTCAAAATGATGGTTCTGCGTGCCATGCTGCGCCACTTTTATTGCGCCCATTAACGATGCAATACGCCCCGTAGTTTCCCAGTCCATGTTATGCATCAAGCCATATAAAATGCCAGCACGATAGGCATCGCCACAGCCGGTCGGGTCAACTACGGCTTCAGGGGTGGCGGTAGGAATGTCAATGCGTTTTTTGCCGGTATAAATATACGATCCTTCACTGCCTAATGTAACAATCAGGGCCTGCACATGCTCAGCTAGTTGATGAGGTGATTTGCCAGTGCGCTGTTGCATAAGTTGCGCCTCATAACTGTTGACTGTTACCCAACTGGCCTGGTCAACAAAAGTTAATAAATCGTCGCCATCGAACATCGGCATGCCCTGGCCTGGGTCAAATATAAAGGGTATGTTCGCCTCAGCGAATTGCGCGGCATGGGTTATCATTCCCTCACGACCATCGGGCGAAACGATGCCAATGCTGGTATTTTTTGCATCTGTGACTTGATTCTCATGCGATGAATTCATCGCGCCCGGATGAAAAGCAGTAATCTGATTATCATCCAGATCGGTGGTAATAAAGGCTTGAGCGGTGTAAGTATTGTCAATGGTTTTCACGTGCTCGAGGCTGATGCCGCACCGTTCCAACCATGTAGCATAGGGGCCGAAATCGGCGCCAACGGTGCCCATCAAGACGGGGTTTTCACCCAGCAACTTAAGGTTATAGGCTATATTTCCCGCACAGCCACCAAACTCACGGCGCATACTATTGACTAGAAATGACACATTCAATATATGTACCTTATCTGGTAAAATATGATTTTTAAACTTGTCTTGAAACACCATAATGGTGTCGTAAGCAATGGAACCACAGATCAGGGCAGGCATACGCATTTTCCAGGAAGTGAGTTAAAGTGGAGCATTATACCCGCGTGCATTAATAGTAACAGCAGGAATTCAGGAGGTGGTGCTCTTTATGAGAGCGCTTGAGAAAAGTCAAGGACGGCGATATCTGGCCGATAACTACTCCACGGACACTTAACAGAAAGGTTCTCCGTCCAGCTTACACAGGATTGTGTCATGGTATTTAAATCTTTTAATATCATATTCTTAGTATTTCTTATGGCAACCCTGCCAGTGACTGGCTATGGCCAGGAAGGGCCCCAACTGCATGATCTGAAAGACAAAGAGCTGCAATTAATGCGAGCTCGGTTGGAAGCGGCGAAAAAAACCCTGGTCGAAATAAACAGCGAGTTATTGGTGCTGCAGGAGACAGCACAATTTCCAGCCCGCTCTCAAATAGCAGTATTTGTGGGAATGGATAAGTTACCCCATTTCCAGTTGGAGTCTGTTGAGTTGCAACTGGATGGTGTCGTCCTAACCCTTCATAGCTATACTGCGTATGAAAGAGAAGCAATGCGAAAGGGGGGATTGCACCGTCTCTATACAGGAAATGTTGCCGACGGAGCCCATACTGTAAAGGCACAGTTCAAGGGGCAGTTATCTGACAACCAGCAATACAGTGACAGTGCAAGTTACAATTTCAGGAAAGCGGATCAACCCACGGCTTTTACAATGGGAATTTACGACTTTCTTCACGACAATACTCCAGAAATGACAATCCGTGAAGATCGTTAAGTAAAGCCATGACCACCATCACATTGCGTCAACTTCTTCCCCTCATACAGTTACTCCTGTTAATTGTAACACCAGCCATCTGCGGACCAGGCAGTGCAGCATCTGTGTCTGATCTTGCTCTAAGAGTAAAAGATCCTCATTTTGGTGAAGCGTTATTATATGCCTACCAGGGCAATTACCTCTCAGCCATGGCGCATCTGACAGCATTTAAAGAAATGCACCAACTGCCCATGCAAGAAGAAGACAGTGATTTGCTCTTGGGAGTTCTACAGTTCTCCTATGGCATGGAAAATGAGGCAAAAGAATCTTTGTCAAAACTCCTGCTTAATAAAAAATTCTCTCAAAGAACGAGTGATATAGCCGCCTTTTATCTGGCTCAAATCCACTACAGCCAAGGTAACTTAGCAGAGGTAAATAGAATTATTTCCCTGGTGCGCGATCCTTTACCAGTGCGCCTGAAAAAAGAAAAAGATCTTTTGAAGGTAAATTTTTTAATTGAACAAAGTCAATATCAAGAAGCAGCAAAAATCCTGTCAATGGTAGATGATGGAGATGAAGCTACTATTCCAAAACGCTATGCCCAACATAATCTCGGCGTGGCTCTGCTAAAGCATGGGCAGCTACAACATGGGATTAGTGTACTAAAAAAAATTAGCGCGGAAGCTCTTGATGATATAGAAAGCCGAACGTTGCAAGATAAGACTAACCTAGCGCTAGGTTATATTCATCTTCAATCAGAAGATGCGATTTCCGCAATTGAATTTTTTGAAAAAATTAGAATAACAGGCCTATTTTCTTCTAAGGCGTTACTCGGGCTTGGTTTAGCAGAAACCGCATTGGGTCGCCATCAGCGCGCGCTTATTCCCTGGTTGGAGCTGCAGAAGGCAGATCTTAGAGAGCGAGAAGTTCAAGAAGCATTACTAATGATTCCTGAAGCTTTGTTCAAGCTTGAGTCTTATAAAAAATCTCAGAGTGATTATCATCATGCAATATCCCGATATACATCAGAGATTGTTGAGATAACAGCCGCAATTTCACAACTAAGAGAAGGCGCGGAAAAACCAAGCACCCTTCCCAATAATGTGGCTGATGAGAATAGCAGGAATTATTTTTCTGGGAAACTGTCCATAGAAAAGGAAGTGCGGTATTTGGGTGGTTTTATGCGGGATGCAGCATTTCAGCAGGCGGTATCTGTATACCAGGAAGCGCTTGCGTTGCGTACCGTTATGGTTACTCAAAAGGAAGGTTTAAAATCTTATGGGTTAAGCATGGACTTGGCGAGCCGCTATGCCGATAAAATATCTGAAAATATGATTGAAGTGGATAAGACCCTAAATAAGTTGGAATTTTACATCCAGAATTTGGCCATTGATTTGCTCGAGAAGAAAAAAACCAGTTTAAGTAATTATTTATCTCAAGCAAACTTGGGATTAGCCAAGGTTTATCACCATGCCGCAGAGCGTGAGCGCAATAGATGAAACCACATAATCCCTACATACTGATATTGCTCATTGTTCCTTTATTTATTATGCCAGCCTGCACACAGGTTAAAAAAGATGACGCAACATTAAAAAGTTTGGAACATAAAAAAATAGTAGTTGAGAAAGATATCGCTATTGATGATAGCCATGAAAAAGCGAAAAAAACTTATCAGTCAATTTTAGACTCCTCAAATGAACAAACTGTGCAGCGGGAAGCCATGCGCAAGCTGGCAGATCTTTCTACGGAAGAAGCAGAATTAGGAGGTCCCGACAATATTGGCCAACCAGAGGACCAAACTCCCCAGATACACCGGATAGATAATACATTCGTCCCAGGTGCAGATACTCAGGCGGCTATTAAACTCTATGAAGATTTGTTAAAAAATCACTCCAACGCAGTGAAGGATGAAGACACCCTTTATCAGTTGGCCAAGGCCTATGAACAAAAAGGTGATTATGAAAAAACCCTTGAAACATTAACAAAACTTGCCATCCGCTACCCTAAGGTTGCTTATATTGATGAGCTTTATTTTAGAAAAGGAGAGATTCTTTTCACGCTCAAAGATTATGCGGAAGCTGAAAAAGCCTATGCGAAAATATTGACTCTGAAGAAATCTCAATTTTACGAAATATCGACTTATAAATATGGTTGGTCGCTATATAAGCAAGATAAATATCTCGAGGCGCTTAATGCATTTTTTATTCTTCTGGATAGAAAGATATCGCCAAAAAATGTTCTGGCAGAGGATTTTCAGGTGCCCCGAAGTGAGCAGGAATTTATAAAGGACACTTTGCATGTAGTGAGCTTATGTTTTTATCATATGAATGGTGCGGATTCTATTACAAGTTACCTTGCAAAAAGGGGTGCACGTTCCTATGACTTCCTTATTTATAGGCAATTAGGTGACTTGAATATTAGTAAAGAACGACTTAATAATGCTGTGGATAGTTACCGGGCTTTTATAAAATCAACGCCAGGCTATCCGCAAACGGTATTGTTACAGCAGAAAATAATAGATGCCTACAAAAAACCAGAATTTTCTGCGTTAAGTCTCCAGGAAAAAGAAGATTTCATGAGGATTTATCGCCAATATAACGAACGTTTGACGGGATCGATGCCTAAATCCTATGCTGAGCACTTTATATTTAAAGATCAAAAGGCACGTGCGGACATTATAGCCTTTTTGAAAGAGAATATAGAAGATCTGGCGCGATACTATCATGCGCGTGCTCAGGAAACCAAACAGAAAACCGCATACAAAAAAGCTATTTCATCGTACCTGGAATTTATCAATAACTTTAAGGATGAAAAGCGTATTCCAGAAATCACTTTCTTGCTTGCCGAGGCCTTGTACGAGAATGGGCAATATCTTGAAGCTGTAACACGCTATGAAGAAGTTGCCTATAATCATGCCGTAAATAAGCATGGAGCAGAAGCTGGTTATGCAGCATTGCTTGCGTATCAGCAACATGAAAAAAAACTTTTGGGATATGAGAAAGATGTGTGGCGACGCAATGCAATCCTCAGTGCATTACGCTTTTCTGAAAGATATCCTGAAGATGTTCGAGTGCCCGCATTGCTAACTACCGCGACGGAAGAGCTATTTTCCCTAAAACAATATGAGAAGGCTGAATATGCGGCACGTCTGATATTAAAGATGGGAGCTAAGATTGAAGATAAATTGCGCCATAGAGCTTCGATTATTATTGCCCACAGTGATTTTGAAAGAGAGCTTTATCAAAGGGCAGAAACAGGCTATGTGGAAATTTTAAGTTTTTTACCACCCGATGCTAAGGAAAGGAGTGATATTCGCGAACATTTGGCTGCGTCAATATATAAGCAAGGAGAAAAGTTACGTGCTTTAGATAAAACACAGGAAGCCATTGCTCATTTTCTCAGGATCGCGCAGTTAGTACCGGTTTCATCGATACGAGTTACGGCGGATTATGAGGCAGCATTAGGCTACATGACATTGCGTGACTGGAAAAATGCCTCCCGGTTATTTTCTGATTTCCAAAAAAATCATCCGGGTCATCCACTGCTGCCCGATATATCAAAACAGCTTGCCTCTATTTATCTTGAGTTGGACCAACCTCTCCAGGCAGGGGCAGAGCTGGAGAAAGTGATGGTGAGTAATAAGGATCTTCCCGTTCGCCAAGCCGCGGCGCGACAGGCTGCAGAGATCTATGAAAAGGCGAGCGAGCTTAACCTAGCGAGCAGTCTTTATGAGCGATATATCCAGTTGTTTCCCAGTCCATTGGAAGAGGCCATTGAAGTACGTTTGAAGTTATCAGAAATATATACCAAGAAGAATAATTTAAAAATGCGGGATTATTGGCTACAAGAAGTAGTCAAGGCTGATAAGAACGGGGGTGGGGCGCGCAGTGATCGTACGCGTTTTCTGGCAGCAAAAGTTATCTTTTCTATGGCCGAACCAGCCCACAAGGCATTTACTGAAACTCGTCTTGTAGAGCCTTTGAAAATGAGTTTGCAGATTAAAAAGGAAAGAATGGAGGTGGCTTTGCATGCCTATAACCTTGCAATAGAGTACGGTGTGGCAGAAATTGCGACTGCGGCTACTTATCAAAGCGCCATTCTATATAGCGAATTTGGGCGTGCGCTCATGAATTCACAGCGTCCTTCAGAATTAAGCCAGG
>JBKJTS010000179.1:0-3376 GCA_046590885.1 Gammaproteobacteria bacterium | reverse complement strand
CTCGTCGCCGCCTGTGCCGCCTCCCTGCTCGGCTACGTACTCGCCACGCAACTATTCCATCTGCCCTATACTTTCAACCCTTGGCTTTGGGTCATCGGCGTCACTGGTGGCACCCTTTGGGTCGGCTTGGCCGGACTGGTAGGAACAGAGTTCATACTGCGCCAACCCCCGTTGCAAACATTGCGCAATGCCTGACCACTCGCCAACAGCGCTCCTCACAAACCCCTGCGGCCACTCAATCCAGCACCGCCGGGGTTGCGGCCGAATACTGATTGATTATTTGAAAAACTATACTGTAAATTAATAAGCAAATAACTATAATCAATAAATCAGAATCAATCTTGACTCTAAACAAACAATAAAGTCAAATTCAGCCTTAAGGCAACCGCCTGGTAAAATTTTAGGTATTTTCTTGATCTCTACTTTACGTTGGGCCTCACTGGAGGAAATCAGAATGTTTGTGCGTATCGCTATACTATTGATTGTGTCGGTTCTTTCAACAAATACTTTTGCCGGTGAAACCGAACAGTTATGTACCGCCGGGGGATACTATTCTGGTGCTCAAGACCGTTTCATGAGCGGGCTAGCTATGCACATTCTTCAAAAGCGTGGAGAGTTAGAAAGCAAAATATGTAGTTCGCTCTGGCAGCAGGCCTTTGAAGTTGGAGAGCGGTTTTCAAAAACAGGTCAGATGAAATCAACAGATTCGGCAGTTATCGACGGCGTATCGGCTTTCAGCACGAGAGTCTATGCGTCTGTAGCTAAAGGCGCAGGTTATTAACCGCGTAGCGCCCCTCTCAACCGATGGGCGTCTTAAACGTACATGAGCGACCGCTTCCTTCTCTATATTGACATTCTCGGTTTCAGTGAGATGACTCGTCGCGAACCGCGGAAAGTCGCTCGCACGTACGCGATCCTCGACTCGCTCAATGTGCATAAGCATCACGCATTTAAGACCATCGTGTTTTCCGATACGGTGCTGGTATACAACCCTGTGCTTTCAAAGTCAGACGATGATCGCAACTACTTAGTGTGGTATCTGATCGAGTTCGCGGAAGACTTGCATCATCGCCTGACCGGTCAGGACATATTCTTCCGAGCAGTTCTTACAAGCGGAGAGTTTGCCCACTACCCGCTTGAACATATCGAGTGCTTTTTCGGCGAGGCTCTTATCAACGCATATCTTCGCGAAAAGGAAATTCCATCCATTGGCCTCTTCATTGATGACAAGTGCAATCTGCACAACCAGTATTTTCGGGTTGCGCGCTTTGACGATCAGCTTCATTTCGTCTATCTCAACCGCAGCTTGGAGCACCTAACGCAATACACGGGGGATAAGTACCCTTTTCTAGATAGGGGAATCGAAGACCAAGCCATTTACGCGCCGTGGCAGGTTCGGTTTCTTAAGGATGTTTACGAGAATATGCGTAATCACTTGATTCCTTCAGTACGAACTAAGTTTCTAACCGCTTGGGACTTCTACGCAATGCGCTACCCAGGTATGACGCAGGCACTAATTAAGGGGGAATTTTTGCTTTCCTCACTTGGCGGTGAGCATGCTTGGGCAAAAGAGGAAGTGGCGATGACGAAAAGCATCAAACACTTCAAACGAATAGGAAGCGGCACACCATTGTCGTTGCAGCTCACTGGGCGTAAGCGCCGCAAATAGCATGCTCAGTCTTTGTCGCGAAAACGCCCAACCCATCATTCCACCGGACCTATGCGAAAAGCCGCGCAGACCGGTGAATTCAAACGTTGGGCGGAGAAATTACAGCGTTACGCAAATCATTGGCAGCAGTTACAGCGCTCGGAGCGCTCTATGCTCTGCTGTGGGCACCCCTATTCGCTTTCTCAAATTTTGAGGAGATCATAATCCATAACCGGAAAATTGCCGCGGCCTTCGATGCAGGCTCTGATTTCGTGGAGCGTTTTCGGCAGACGCAAGGACGGGTGCCCACGGATACCGAATTTCATGAATGGGCATCGGCGCAACCGGGCACTTACGCTTTGGAATATTGGCGCGGAGAATGGTTTGAGTACTACGCATCTTGGGCTCGGGCAAGCACTCTTACCTTTGCAGCACGCAACTATTACATCTCGGGCAGCAGCACGGGGGATGTCATGATTGCAGTAGTGCCGCTCTTTGCTTTGGGGACGCTCACATGGAAACTATGACCCGCCCAACCAGGCGCTCCGTCTTCTTCAAGATCGAAAACAGGTGTTGGTAGCGGAATATTGGGCGATGAAAAAAGGGGGAAACCTCCACGAAATGTCACTTAGCTCTATTCTCGTGGATTATTAAGCAAGCAAGGGCAGTAGCCAATTCCGCCATTCAAATCTCGCATTTCGCTGGATACATAGGTGCAATGCGCTCAACCATGATATAGGCCACCGCCAACACAATCAGCACCAGCAAAACAGCCCAAAGCAATGCATCACGATGCGCATTCGTCCACAGTGCGATCAATGCCAATACTGCATCAAGAGCAATCACCCCCCACAATATCCTGCCATGACTCCAGCCGCCGCTGTGGTGCAGGCGCTGATAGGCATGAGAGCGGTGCGCGGCATACCAGCACTCACCCGCCGCAATGCGGCGCAACAGCGTCACTGTGGCATCAAACCAGAAAACCCCATAAAGAATCACCCACAGCAAGGCAGGTACGCCGAACCACGTCTCGCCCGCCAGCGCAAAGACCGCGATCAAGAATCCCAGAAAACCGCTACCCACATCCCCCATGAAGATCTTCGCTCGCGGCCAGTTCCAGACCAGAAAACCGGCCACACCCGTCACCAGCGCCCAAACCGGCACCGCCAATGCGGTACCACCCGCCTGCCACAGTAATATGCCCCCCACACCAAACACGAACAGGGCTTCCACCCCCGCAATGCCGTCCGTGCCGTCCATAAAGTTAAATAGATTGACCGACCAGACAATAGCCAGCACCGCCAGCACGGAGCCCAGCCAACCCAGATGAACACCTATCGGCCCCAGATCGAATGCACCCAAACCACCCAAGGCAGCAACAGCTGCGACTGCTGCCAGAAAATGCGCTAGGGCACGCCAGCGCGCGCGAAGATGATGATTATCATCCCAATAGCCGATCACACCGATTAACGCAGCACCTGGCAAAAATACCAGTGCCTGCTGCAACGACCATACACCGAGTAAAATCGCACCGACGCCCATCATGAGCCATAACAGCATAAACACCAGCCCACCCCCGCGCGGTGTCGCTAAGGTGTGAGAAGAGCGTGCATTGGGATTATCCAGCAGTCCCCTGCGCAGCGCATAAACCCTAAATCGCGCGACCAAGGTCCACGACAGGGCGAAAAACAGAAATAAAAACAAAGTGAGTTTCACTAGATATAAGCT
>JBKJTS010000013.1:0-7213 GCA_046590885.1 Gammaproteobacteria bacterium | reverse complement strand
CGTGTTTGCCATGACAGAAAAGGGTTTGCGCGAAGTCACCAACCCCTCTGCCATCTTTCTGTCACGTCATGAAGAAGAAGTCCCCGGCAGCATTATCATGGTCACGCGCGAAGGCACGCGGCCTTTGCTGGTAGAAGTGCAGGCCTTGGTAGCTGAGAGTCATTCACCCAATCCGCGCCGTATTACCGTGGGGCTGGATCAAACCCGTCTGGCCATGTTGCTGGCGGTGTTGCACCGGCATGGTGGGGTGGCGATGTACGATCAGGATGTGTTTGTGAACGTGGTGGGTGGCATGCGCGTTACTGA
This sequence comes from Gammaproteobacteria bacterium, assembly GCA_046590885.1. Classification (GTDB taxonomy): domain Bacteria; phylum Pseudomonadota; class Gammaproteobacteria; family Ga007554. Next base: position 6,907 of record JBKJTS010000013.1, on the reverse strand, counting down.
AACTGCCGCCGATCTGCCGCTATTGCTCGCTGCATTATCGAGTTTGCGCAACCGCCCGTTGCCCGCCGATCTGGTAGTGTTTGGCGAAGTTGGGCTGGCGGGCGAGATACGCCCCGTGCAAAGCGGTCAGGAGCGTTTACGCGAAGCCGCCAAGCACGGCTTCAAACGCGCCATCATGCCCAAAGCCAATTTACCCAAGCAGGCGATAAAGGGCATTGAAGTCGTGGGTGTAACGCGGCTTGCGGAGGCGATGGATAATCTTTGAGTTGGGACTTCTGTTTTTCACATTGATGTACAGGATGAACAGGATAAATAGGAATGGCATCCTGTGTATCGTATTTGTCCATTAACAATTCACATTTCGTCATTCCGGTTTTCGGCTGCGTATATTACGACAAGTCCATCATAGAGATAACCGGCCTGCGCGGCTTTTCGCGCAGGTTAGGTTGACTGCCGGATTATCCATTCGATTCGAGAATGGTGACATTTTTATAACTTTCCGGTAGGAAGGTCGTTAATTCGGGAACGCGGCTCGGCGGACAGATCAAGGCTTCGACCTCGATTCGCGGAATGGGAACTAGGTTCGTGAATCTTGGCCAATTCTGAGGTGGCGATATTTGCCGTATTGCTTCTGACTTTGACTCGCTCAATGAGTAGTCCGGTTCTGGATTGACGATTCGCCACTCACGCTCCTGTGCAACGTATGCAGGTTCCATGTACTCCCATACTTGAAGTAAGTTGGCCCAAAGGGCAGAACCAGCAATTGCACTTGCTGCCGCTTTGTTTTCATAGGCCATCAGCCAGCCACCGTCATCTGGGTATTTGATTCGCTGTTGGACGTCCCTATAACCAATAGCGAACAAATTACGACATGCTTCTGTTGCGGGACCATGTTCCTCAATGTAGATCACACGCTGTGCGTTTTTCTCGGTTGCCCATTTGTCGGAGACTACAATTCCGAAAAAACCGAATTCCTCGCAGTGCGCCTTGGCATGATGTGAATCATTTTCGGTGAATGAGATCATTCCAAATTGCTGCGGCTCTCTTTTGGAGAAGTCATGCAAAGGCATAAGCAGATGGGTTAGCCTACGGGGATTTGGAAACCAGCCAAACCCGTGCGTCAGGATATTTCCTACCGCTTCAGCCGTGCGTGTGTAGTGGGTGAGCATTAGGGGACGCGCTTTAGCGCGTCGCGCTTGAATGCAGGCTTGGGCAACTCGGCGGCTAAATCAACAAGTACTAAAGCCAATGCCTCACGTGCCATACTTAGCGGAATAAACGGTGTACCTAGCCACTGTTTCTGCGCCTGAACAGGCAATGGAGGGATGTGCATGAAGCCACACATTAAGTTTGAATTCGTTACCTTTGCATGATGGAGCGCATGGTAAAGAACCTGATTACAGAGATGGTTGCCGCCGTGATTGGATGATGCGGCGGGAATGCCATTTTCATTAAGATTATTAATGAGAGATTCTTGATTTGGTAAATTGCTCCAGTAAGCGGCAGGGCCATCTTTCTCGATAAATTCACCATGTGGTTGCTTTCCTTCACCATCAGGTGAGCCGAAATCTTTGAGGTTAGTCGCTAACCGTTCAAATGTAATTTTGTTTCTTCCTGGAGCTTGTCCCGTGAATAAACAATAAGTGGGTTTGTGTTTGGATAATGCTTTTAAAAGGTTGGTTTGAAGTGCGTATGTACTCGGTGGGATAACCTCAAAATGCAATATTTCGCGGATGCCGGAAATAAATTCTGGCAAGTCATCTCGCATGGATTCAACAAGTATTTTCGATGCGTTCAAACCCTCATCATTAGATTCAAATCCGGTAACCAAAATATTCATACAATTTCCCTAGTTGCCCAACTAGAAGTAGACACCAATAAAATACCTAAGATTTCATCAGGGCGGTGTATAAGATTGAATCTGACTATAAGCTTCATTTGAAATCAATTCAAGCTGGTTTTACTGGGTATTGTTATCCATTTTTAGCACCCTATTTCAAAGATATATGCCTGCCACGCAAAACTCTCCTAAACGTTGGAACAAGTCCGCGCGAAAGTTCTGGTGAAATGTTACGGTATACACCGTGCGCTTTTACGCAATAGTGCCGTTTCCTCTAACTGTTACCCGCTGGCTCCACTGGCAACCCCGCGCTCTTCCACTCCGGAAGCCAATTTCAAGCCGCCGCGCTGTGTAGCCCCATGGCGCGTAGCCGGGAGACGGCTTAGAAGGCGAGTATGCAATACGGTCCGCGGCAATAGGCGATGATCTCGTGGTGGCAGGGCAGGTGATCGAGGTGCTGTTCCAGCTCTTCCAGCGGAATGTTGATGGCGTCGGGCAGTTGGCAGCGAATTCTTCGGTGGCCGAGCGTGACAACACGAGCTGGACCGCTCTCACCTTGTGCAGTGCCTAAGCCCTCATTTTTGGAGCCGTTTATAATGGCAGGACAAAGGACATCAAACGATGTATTAATTGATGTATATTGTGACTAATGAGGTGTTTCATCATGCGCACGACGCTGAATATCGATGACCAATTGCTGGATGAACCCAACGCATTACCGGCCTGAATGAAAAGGCCGTCTTGGTCCGTGAGGGGCTGCGCGCCTTGATCGAGCGCGAAGCACCCGGCGACTGGCGCGGCTGGGTGACACTGGATGGTTCGGCGCGATTGTGGACAAGAGACATGCGCCTGCGAACATTGGCCAATTCGTTGGATTTGGCATGCGAGAAGAATCGAGCATCGTTAAATCACAGATTGTAACGCACATGGGGAGTCCGGGTGCATAGCAAATGGGATTTTGAAAACGGCATCGAAGCGCTGTTGCTCAGCAGGAGCGGCTACGCGCAGGGCAATCCGGTGGAGCATAACATCGGGCATGCGCTATGCCTGGCGATACTCTTGCCTTTGTGCGGGTTGCCCATTTTGAAAATAGTTTTGCCAAGGGCACTATGAATGAGTTTGTAATGAACCACGAAATGGCGATTCGGTTAGGGGTTTTCCTGGGTGTTTTTATCCTGGTGGCCGTGGCAGAGATGCTGTCGCCGCGCCGCGTCCTGACTACCTCCAAGGGTGTGCGCTGGTTCGGCAACCTGGGCATTGTGTTTATCAACACTGTGGCGGTGCGTGCGCTGTTTCCCATGGCGGCGGTGGGCATGGCTTTGCTGGCTGAAGAGCGTGGCTGGGGGGTGCTGAATAATGTTGATATCCCTGGCTGGCTGGCGGTGGTGATAGCCGTGGTGGTGCTGGATTTCATTATTTATCTTCAGCATGTGATGTTCCATGCCGTCCCGCTGCTGTGGCGCCTGCACATGATGCACCACGCAGATCTGGATTTTGACGTAACCACTGGCGCGCGTTTTCATCCTGGCGAGATCATTGTGTCGATGCTGCTCAAGCTGGCAGCGATAAGCGTGCTTGGACCATCAATATTGGCGGTGTTAATATTTGAAGTGTTATTGAATGCGACGGCGATGTTCAATCACAGCAACTGGCGCATTCCGGTGGCGATTGACAAGGTATTACGGTGCTTCGTCGTCACGCCCGACATGCACCGCTTGCATCACTCGGTGATTGTGCGCGAGACCAACAGCAACTTTGGTTTCAACCTGCCGTGGTGGGACAGGTTATTTGGCACCTATCGCGCCCAGCCGGAGCAGGGACATGAGGGCATGACCATCGGGCTTGTGCAGTTTCGTGATCCCAGACGGCTCACGCTGCCGTGGATGCTGGCGTTGCCGTTCGTCGGCAAAATGGGTGAATCCCCGATCAACCGGCGCGGTAGCGGAGAATGATACGCGCCGGGTCGTACAGCGTTATTTCCCCAGCTTAAACATTTCTGTCAACGTGCGATGCCCCAGCCATTGGTGCAACACCGCTACGCCGACATGGCCAATCATATAAGCCCATAACAGGTTCGATGTAAATTCGTGTACTTCCTTGATGTCTTTGACCAGCGGCGACATTGCGCCATTTTCTGCCATGCCAAAAAAAAGTGTCGCGCCAGTCATTGCCATAAGAGTGGTGACTAATAATCCCAGGCCATGCACCGCACCGGCAAGCGCGCTGCCCTTCTGCGTGTCATTGAGGCGGCGCTTTGTCCATTGTGATCTGGCGTCGCCGATAACGGCACAAAGTCGCTGCTTGGAAAACCAGGGAAATAAATGGCCCAATCCAAGTGGGATATGGCCGGTGAATAATGCCAGCCAATGCAATAATAGCAGTGCGGTGACGAACATGCCGGTGGCTTCATGCACTTCAAATGCGGCAGCACCCAGCCCCGTAAAGGGGCGGCCGGGTTTAGGCTCTTCCATGATCAGGCTCACAATTAATTGTGAACTCACACCCAGTGCGATGCCGGCATGTAGCCATCGTGTCATCTGGTTGTATTGCATGGTACTAATTTCCTTGTCTTCATTCAGGTGGGTTGATAGTTTCTATGGTGGTTGCGTCCACTGGCTCAGGGTTTGGCTCCTCTTCCGCAGGTGGAGTCTGGCTTTCTTGTGTTATCGTATCGGCCTGTGCGTTGGTATCTGAAGATGACTCGGGCTCCGTTGGCAAGGTAAGCTCTGGTGCAGGGGTTGCGGGTGCTTCGACCACGCGCGGCGCGGCATTGAAGTCGCGGCCATAACGCACCGCCATACGCGCTAGAATAATTTTGGTTTTACGCGCGGCGCGGCGGTGACTGCGGTGCGTGTCGTAATACCGGGGGTTAGGTACAATAGCCGCTAACCAGGCCGCCTCGCGTGGCGTGAGGCTGGCGGCGGATTTTTTGAAATAATGGCGCGCAGCTGCTTCCGCGCCAAACACGCCATCGCCCCATTCGATCACATTCAAATAGATTTCAAAAATGCGTTGCTTGCTGAGGCTGTTTTCCAGCATCACAGTGATAATAGCTTCCTCTGCTTTGCGCCACGGCGTGCGTTGTGTAGACAGAAAAAGATTTTTAGCGAGTTGCTGGCTGATGGTGCTGCCACCGGCCACAATTTTTCCTTTTTTGATATTTTTCTCGGCGGCGACTTTGATTCCCTCCCAGTCAAAACCTTCATGACTGTAAAAAGTGGCATCTTCAGAGGCAATAATGGCGCGCTGCAAATAACGCGAGATTTTTTTCATGGGTACCCAGCGATAGTCGATACTGGCAGGCTTACCTGCTGATTCCATTTCTGCAAGGCGCGCCTGCATCATGGAAGTGTCCTGGGGTTTATTCGTATCAAGGCGCGATACCTGCCAGTAAAGCCAACCTTGATAAAATAATATGGCGATGAAAACGAAGGTGATGGCGCGCCACCACCATTTTGAAATTTTTTTCATGAGATTTTAGCTTTGAGAGAAATACAGAAGATTAGATAACATGCATGTTTTCCTGTTCAAGCATGCGAACCAGGCTGATTAACGGCAGTCCGATCAGTGCCGTGGGGTCGTCGCCTTCCAGCTTGTCGAAAAGCGCGATACCCAAACCTTCTGATTTGAACGAACCTGCACAGTTATAAGGCTGCTCATGATGCAGATAACGCTCAATCTGGGGTGCGCTAAGCGTGCGAAACACCACAGAAAATGGAATCACGTCGACCTGCATACGGTGCGTAGCGCTGTTCAGCAGGCATAGCCCGGTGAGAAATTCCATGCGTTTGCCTGATGCTTTAGTCAGTTGCCTCGTCGCCGTATGATGATCGCCGGGCTTGCCGATAATCTCACCTTCCAGCAGTGCTACCTGATCCGAACCAATAATGAGAGCATGGGGATGCTGTCGTGCTATAGCGTGTGCTTTGACGCTGGCAAGCCGCGCTACTAATTGCTCGGCACTTTCGCCGGGTAACGGTGTTTCATCGGCCTGGGGCGCGATCACGGAAAATGGCAAACTCAGGCGATGCAACAATTCTTTCCGAAACGGAGAAGATGAAGCAAGTATCAATTGTGGGTGATGGGCACTGTTATGTTCAGGTAATTTCAATTAATGCCTCATCAGGATTCACGCTATCACCTTTTTTTACATGCACAGCTGTGATTTTTCCAGAGATCGGTGCCTGCACTTCGGTTTCCATTTTCATGGCCTCAGTAACCAGCACCGGGTCCCCTGCTTTTACGGTATCACCCATCTTCACTAACACCTCAACGATGGTGCCTGGCATAGAAGTGGTGACATGCCCTGGGGCATGCGCCCGCGGGGGTTTGCTACCAACCGCAGTGGCATTGGAAATGTCACCTGCTGGGGTGGTGTCCAGCTCTTGCAGCGTTTCTACAATGATTTCTTCAGGAACCCCGTCCACTGAAACATACAGGGGACGCCGATTCAGGGTCTTGTGGCCGCCGCCTGTCACCTTGATGTGATAAGTTTCGCCGTGCATGGTTACGTTGAATTCCACTGGCGTATGACCTTGCAATATCTCCGCTTTATTGGGCAGTTCCAAAGGTTCGGGCACCAGCGTCCCTGTGGCACGCTGCTCAAGAAAGGCGCGGCCGATTTCCGGAAACATCGCGTAACTTAATACATCCTCTTCGCAGGTGGCTAGCGTACCAATCTCATGACGCAACGATTCCATTTCATCTTTCAGCAAATCTGCAGGACGGCACTCAATCGCTTCTTCATTACCAATCGCCTGCTGACGTATCATAGGATTTACCGGTCCCGGTGTTTTACCATAACGACCCTGCAAATATAATTTCACTTCATTGGTAATGGTTTTGTAGCGTGCTCCTGTCAGGACATTAAGCAACGCCTGGGTGCCAACGATTTGTGATGTGGGCGTTACCAACGGTGGAAAACCCAGATCTTCACGTACCTGTGGAATTTCTGCCAGCACCTCGCTCATGCGATTCAGCGCGCCCTGTTCACGCAGTTGATTGGCAAGATTGGAGATCATGCCACCGGGAATCTGATTCACCTGTACGCGGGTATCCACACCTGTG
>JBKJTS010000276.1:0-3288 GCA_046590885.1 Gammaproteobacteria bacterium | reverse complement strand
TCATGCACTAACTGGTTGGGATACCAGGTGGCGATGTCTGGCCCGGAGATACGGTAATAGGTTCTACCCTCTTCTTTCCATGAAGCTAATTCTTTGCTGTGCTGATCCCAGAAATCGGGCGGCAATTCCAGTTGTCCGCTGTACAACAGGTTCAGATCTTCCAGCACCTGATCATTTTGGTAGTCTTCTGCTGGTATGCCTAACGCCGCCGCCTTGATGCGCAGGTTAATGTCTTTCGACACCAGAATCACCGTTACTTCGGGTTTCTGCTCCTGTAAGGCCAGCACGGTTTCTAAAATATTATTGTCTGGTTTACTACCGGGGAAGCTGGATGGCAGGTCATGCGTCAGTACTTGCGTTTGAAAATACAGCCGACCATTTTTAAATGATGCATTATTAGGTGTAGGTAACTCGAATCCTGCTTCAATGCTTTGATCTGCGCGATTGCGCAGCAGCTCTTCCATAAAGCGGCTGGACTGGCGGGCATTACGCGCAACTTCGGAGGGACCACGTTTGTTGTTGTCGAGTTCTTCCAGAACAATCATGGGCAGGAAGATATCATGCTCATGAAAACGGAATAAAGCAGCAGGGTCATGCATTAAAACATTGGTATCAAGTACAAAAAGACGTTTGCCAGCAGCTTTGATTTTGACCATTAGTTTACCTATATAAATTACACTACATGAATACGAATCAGGGCGCGAATCTAAATACGCGACTAAATCGCCGCCAGTCAGTCAAGATTATTCCCGGCAACTGCTCCTGGCGGTTCTTGCGCATCCTGCGCTCACCGCACTTGGGCATCCTCCCCGGCGCGTTGCTCTACCTGCCGCCATCCATGGCGGTCGCCTGCTGTCGAAATGACGGTCTTGTAATGAAAGGTGCTACTTTTTACAGGTCCTATTCAGGTTATCGGCCAGTTTCAGACATTTAGAAGGCGACGCGGTTGGTAAAGTCATGCCACTCTGCGGCTGCGCACATCTGCCCAATCACGTAACTGATCGCCCAGCAAATTCACTGCCAGCACCACCAGCATCAGCGCGATGCCCGGCACCAACACCATGTGCGGCGCCACCAGCATGTAGCGCGTGCCATCGCGAATGATGCTGCCCCACGAGGCTGCAGGCGGCTGCACACCTAACCCAAGAAATGACAAGCCCGCCTCGGCAATCACCACCCCCGCCACGGCAAAGCTGGCTTCTACAATCAAAGGAGCCCATGTCAGCGGCAAGACATGACGCCGAATGATAGCCGCATGGCTCACCCCTAGCGACACAGCGGCGGTGACATGCAGACGTTGCTTGATCGACAACACCTGCGCACGCGCCAACCGCGCAAAGCCCACCCATCCCACAGTGCTTAACGCAATAATCACATTATCTATGCCCGGCCCCATCAGGCCTGCCATGGCAATCGCCAGCAAAATACCGGGGAAGGCGAGAAAAATATCAATAATGCGCACGATGAGGTGATCCCAAACACCGCCAACGTAGGCACCCACCGCGCCGATCACGGTGCCGATGAGCGTGGAGATCACAACCACCCACAACGCGACAAACAGCGAGGTGCCCGCACCGGCCACCAGCCGATCGAGCAAAGGACGCCCCAGGTCATCATAGCCCAGCCATGCGTTTGCACCGGGTGGGGCAAGTATTCTCGAAAGCTCGATATGATCCGGCTGTAAGTTCAGCCACGGGGCTATTACTACCATACCTAACCACAGCAACAAAATGCCTGCGGGGAGCCCTCGTTGTAACCCCATGGTCATCAGCCTCTTTCTCTGAGACGCACGCGTGGATCGAGTCCGGCATACGCCAGATCGGTGAGCGTGTTCACCCCCACATAGGTGATGCTCACCAGGAGTATACACGCTTGCACCACCGGGTAGTCACGCCGGTGTATCGCCTCGATGGCCAGCTGGCCAATGCCGGGCCACGAAAACACCATTTCAGCAATAATGGCACCCCCCAACAACGCCCCCAATTGCAGCCCCAGCACGGTAATCACGGGCAATAACGCATTGCGCATTGCGTGCCGCACAATCACCGCAGTTTCTGATAAGCCCTTGGCATGCGCGGTCCGGATATAATCTTCATTGAGAGTTTCCAACAGCGTAGCACGTATCATGCGTGACAAAATTGCCGCCAATGCGGTGCCCAATGTGAGCGCGGGCAACACCAGCGATGGCAGTCCATCACGCCCACTCACGGGCAGCCACCCCAGCCACAATGAAAACACCAGGATCAGCAGCGGGCCCAGCCAGAAATGCGGAATTGAAATGCCCATTAACGACACCACACGCGCACTATGATCCCATACAGTGTCCTTGCGTACGGCCGACAACACACCCAAGGGCAAAGCAATTACAATTGCCACCAATAACGCCGCTAGCGCTAGCTCCAACGTAGCTGGCAAACGCTCCAGCATCATCTCGACAATCGGGCGCTGGCTGTGCAATGAAGCACCTAGATCAAAGTGCAGCAGGCCATTAAAATAATGATACAACTGCACTGGCACGGGTTGATCAAGCCTCAGCGCATGACGCAACGCAGCGCGGTCTGCGGGTTGCGCAGACTCGCCCAGCATCACTTCCACCGGATCGCCCGGCACTAGATGAATCAACATGAACACCAGCGTCGATACACCTATTACGACAATAGCGGCGCTGAAAAGACGGGCAAATATAAATCGCAACAAAATCTACACCTCACCATACCGGGCGGCATCACCCAGCCAACGCTTGATCAATGCTGGCACACGCTCCGGGTAATGCTCTAATAATACTATTGCTGCCTGCTCGATCTTGGGAATTAACGCCTGGTCGCGCACCAAATCAGCAATGTGCAATTGCAGCATGCCGCTCTGACGCGTCCCCAGAACTTCACCCGGCCCACGCAATGCTAAGTCACGTCTGGCAATTTCAAAGCCATCGTTAGTTTCGCGCAATGCTGCCAGGCGCGTGCGGCCATCCGCAGACAGCGGACCTTGATACATCAACACACAACTGCTGCTCTGCGTGCCGCGCCCTACCCGGCCACGCAACTGGTGCAACTGCGCCAGCCCCAGTCGCTCAGCGTTTTCAATAATCATCAAACTGGCATTGGGTACGTCCACCCCGACTTCAATCACGGTGGTGGCCACCAGTAAATCCAGCATACCCGCTTTGAATGCTGCCATGATCTGCTGTTTCTCCTGGACCTTGAGCCGCCCATGAATCAGCCCCACGCGCAGATCCGGTAATGCCTCAGCCAAGCGCAGTGCCGTATCGGTGGCAGCCTGGCATTGCAG
>JBKJTS010000275.1:0-3811 GCA_046590885.1 Gammaproteobacteria bacterium | reverse complement strand
AAATGATCAGCGCTTGATTAAATGTTTGGGAAGGGCAGCCGCTATCTTCATCAGCATCTTCATGGGTATAGGGACGACGATCACGGTTCGTTGTATAATGATCTGGATTATTTCAGCGCCTATTTGGGGTTAGCAAGACAGATGGCAAGGATTGTGCTGTATATTCGTGTATAGTTAGTGGTTAATTACGGAAATAAAATGTCAAAGCAGATGTGTAGATTAGTGATTGAAAGCGTCGTTGAAGATGGACGCAAATTTCGCCCCAGTGACTGGATTGAGCGCATTTCAACAACATTGGCTAATTTTGGCCCTGATCATCGACTTCATTATGACGAATGTGTGCAGCCGCGAGTTATTAACGGGGAAAAATGCTTGGTGGTCGATAAATCGCTCGAGATAAGCAATCCGGAAGCGTTTGCTTACATTCTAGGATTTGTGCACGCTAATCATCTTCGTGTTCATGAAGAATATCACGATCACTGCTAAATAGAATTCCTGATCACAAAAAAGCCGACTTGTGTCGGCTTTTTTGTGATCAGATCATTGCTGTAGTGGCCTTAACCACCCATTTGTCTTTCGCGGATTTCATCCAGCGTCTTGCAATCAATGCACAAGCTCGCCGTAGGGCGGGCCTCCAAACGGCGGATGCCAATTTCTACACTGCATGCTTCACAATACCCGTATTCGCCATTGTCGAGTTTATGCAGAGATTCCTCGATTTTTCTGATCAACCGACGCTCGCGATCTCGGGCGCGCAATTCCATCGTAAAATCGGACTCTTGTGTGGCCCGGTCGTTCGGGTCAGGAAAGTTAGCGGCTTCGTCCTGCATATAATGCATGGTGCGATCGACTTCTTCCATGAGTTCGCGCTTCCATGCGTCAAGGATATCGCGAAAATGCTGAACCTGCTTTTCGTTCATGTACTCCTCGCCTTTTTTCTCTTTATAAGGCGTGAAACCACGAAATTCTTCAGCGGTGCGCGACGTTGCTTTGTTTTTAGGTGCGGACATGGTTATTTCCTGCGTAACTAACTGACTATCCAAACGGATACTTATATCAAACATAGGTTTATTAGGCAATCCCTGTCGGGGGCTACTATGTTAGAAGGACGGGATTTTATTGTTGTATATATATGATTTTTATGGTATATTGTAGTCAATATTAAAATTGACATGGCAAGCTGATATGTAGGGGGTTATTGCACTACAATCCCTATGTCTGACAGGTCCCAAACCCTATGGTATTATCTGAACTTGAGGGCGCGGGTCAGGTCTAAGTTCCCATCAGAACAGGTTCTAAGCAACACTTACAATGTCGAGCCTGACTTATCAGGAGCCTTAAATGCAGTACATGTTTCTTAAATCAAAATTACACCGCGCACGTGTTACCCATGCCGAACTGGAGTATGAAGGTTCATGTGCCATCGACAGTGCCTTGCTAACGGCGGCGGGTATTCATGAATACGAACAGATTCATATTTACAACATCACCAGTGGTGAGCGGTTCACCACCTATGCTATTCAGGCCGAGGCTGGGTCAGGCGTTATATCTGTAAACGGGGCGGCAGCGCATAAAGCCAATCCAGGTGATCGTCTGATTATTTGTACATATGCGATACTTAATCAGCATGAGCTGGCGTCATTCAAGCCAGTGCTCGTCTATGTTAACGAAAATAATTTCATTACCCATAGTCGAAATTACATTCCAGCGCAGGTAGCGTAATTTCTCAAAGCCCGAGGGCTCGGATTAATCCCATCGGGTATCCTGGATCTGTATCTCTACGCCTTGGACGCGCACCGCAAAAGTGGTGGTGGCCTCATAAGCAGGCGCCGATAACGCTGCTCCGGTTTTAATGCAGAAGCGTGCCCCGTGCCGGGGGCAGATAATTACATTACCCTCGATCTTCCCTCCAGTGAGCAGCCCGCCGTCGTGAGTGCATATATCCTCAATCGCATAATATTCCCCGTCAATATTGAATACAGCGATTAACGTGCCATCAACATCGACGACCTTGGGAGTTTCGGAACTGATTTCATCGACGCTGGCTACAGTAATCCAATCAGCCATATAATTTTCTCGGCAATTTTAACCTGGTATGGTTTCAGTTAAGCTAGCGCCTGACTGGTTTAAAGAGGTTTAAGGTGTGGCCGTGTGTGTCATTTCGACCCGCGGGAGAAAGCTCTTATACGCCACACTCCAGTTACCTCTCATGCTAAAAGATTTCTCCCGCGGGTCGAAATGAAACTACATCTTTGCTATGAAACTATAAAGCCTATACCGCAATCACTTCAAGGTCCGGCTCGATTCGGTGCAATATATTTTCAATTGCGCTGAGGGTTCCCGCCAGTGAGCTGGGACAGGTGCCGCAGGCGCCTTGATAACGTATGGTGAGTCGATTGTCCAGCAGTTCCAGGACTTCCAGCCCTCCGCCATCAGCAAACAATGCGGGACGGATCTGTTGATCCAGCAGGTTGTTGATGTCTTCGAGGCGCTGCATATCTTCCGGCGCGACGCGCGTTTGAAAAGCGCGCGCTTCTTCGGCATCTTTTGCCACTTGGGGTGCAGGCTCAGCAGCGCGGATCGGCGGCGCAAGATCCATCAGTAATTTATCCCAGAAGGCGGCGCCATCTTGCGTCACAGTCAACCAGCGATCCACATAAAATACATTGGTGACGTGCGGCACGGCAAACAGCGCAGCAGCGAGCGGATCGTTTGCGGCTTGCTCGGCATTATCAAACGAACGTGCAATGCCCCATGTCAGCGCTTCCTTGAGTACAAAGCGCATAGCATTGGGGTTAGGTGTTTTTTCAATTTCAGCAATTTTTGGCATAGTGACCTGCGGTTACTTTTAAAATAGTGATGTTACTTGTAACTACACTAACTAAAAATCTCTTTCGGTAGATATGTTATCCAGTTCTTTAAATGCTGCGTGCAAGGTATGCCACGGCAGAATGGCGCATTTTACGCGTGATGGCAATTCGCTCACGCCAGCGAATACGGTCAGATGTCCCAAGTGATGTGGATCCACATTTACATTAAGCTTGCCGGTAGCCATATCTCGGAATTCCTGTATCAAGGTTTCAGCCTCGGCCACAGTTTTCCCTTTTATTTGCCCCGTCATCATCGAGGCCGATGCCTTGCAGATTGCACAACTTTGTCCTTCAAAACTGATGCCACTGATGTGCTCGCCATTAATCTTCACATGTAGGGTGATGTGATCACCACACACCGGGTTATGGCCTTCCGCATGTCGATTGGCATTTTCCAGCACACCAAAATTGCGCGGCTTTTTATTGTGATCCAGAATTACTTCCTGGTAGAGCGCCCGAGGATCGTTCATACAGCTTCGTTCATCACGCGAAAACCTTTTTAACGCTATGAATTCCTGCAATAAGTGCATCCACCTCTGCAAATGTATTATAGAAGGCGAACGATGCGCGCACTGTGGCAGGTATACCAAAACGTTGCATCACTGGTTGGGCGCAATGGTGCCCGGCGCGGACTGCAATCCCTTCCTGATCAAGCAGGGTGCCAATATCGTGGGGATGTATGTCATCTAACGTGAATGACAATACCGCTGCTTTATGTCGTGCCGTACCGATGATTTTCAAGCCCTGGATTGAACGTACCGCGTGTGTCGCATATTCCAGCAACGCATGCTCATGTGCCGCAATGTTTTCCAGTCCAATCGCGCTCAGGTAGTCAATAGCGGTGCCCAGGCCTATGCCAGCGGCAATTGCCGGCGTGCCTGCCTCGAATTTGTGCGGGATCTCGTTGTAAGTGGTGCGTTCAAATGTAACATTCAGAATCA
>JBKJTS010000071.1:0-2765 GCA_046590885.1 Gammaproteobacteria bacterium | reverse complement strand
CCGTTTTCTTTGCGGCGACTTTGGTCATGAGAGCTACGTCGTCGAGAATGGTTGCAATGTCATCGAGCAGAATTAATAAGCCGGTGCCGGCCATGGTGTATTTCCTTTTTTGAAGATGGTATCTACTGTGTAAATAATTTAATTCAATAACGCAAGGTGTATCCGTTTTCCGGTGCCAATGCCCCCTTAAGGATGAAATATTTCATGACGCATAACGCCGTATTGAGCGGTTTGCACGATGCGATGCTTTTTTATTAATTTTTTATATTTTTGCATTAAACCTGTGTAGTATCCGCTACTAAATATCAAACACAATCCCCTGTGCCAGCATTGGTTTGCTTCCCCAGTTAATCGTATTGGTCTGACGCCGCATATAGGCTTGCCACGCATCGGAGCCAGCTTCGCGTCCGCCGCCGGTTTCTTTTTCACCGCCAAAGGCGCCACCGACTTCTGCGCCGGAGGTGCCGATGTTAATGTTGGCGATGCCACAGTCGCTGCCAGAGGCTGATAAAAACCGCTCAGCATGCTGTAGTTGCGTGGTGAATAATGCAGAGGAAAGGCCTTGAGGCACCGCGTTTTGCAGCGCGATGGCTTCATCAAGGGTGGTGTAGCTCATTACATACAGAATGGGTGCGAAGGTTTCATGCTGCACGATCGGCCAATGATTTTCGGCGCGTACCAGAGTGGGATCAACGAAATGGCCGGGCCCTTGCAATACAGTGCCGCCATAAAGAATTTCACCGCCTGCGGCGAGGGCGTCTGCCAATGCGCGGCGATAGCCTGCTACGGCGTTTTCATCGATTAATGGTCCCATCAATATGCCGGGGGTAAGTGGATTGCCAATGCGCACTTGCTGGTAGGCATGAACCAGGCGCGTGATGAGTTCTTCATAACGGGATTCATGCACGATCAAGCGGCGTGTGGTGGTGCAGCGTTGACCGGTGGTGCCGACAGCACCGAAGACAATGGCGGGTACGGCAAGTGTAAGTTCGGCGCTTTCGTCAACGATGATGGCGTTGTTGCCACCCAATTCCAACAGGCTTTTGCCCAAGCGCCGCGCGACAATTTCTGCGACATGACGCCCCACAGCGGTGGAGCCGGTGAATGAAATCAAGGGTACGCGCGTGTCCGCGACGAAGCGTTCTGCAAGCGTGTTACAGTCGGTGATAAACAATGAAAAAATATCGTGGTAACCGTGTGCTTTCATCACATCATCACAGATTTTCTGGATAGCGATGGCGCACAAGGGAGTTTTGGGTGACGGTTTCCACACTACGGTATTGCCGGTGATGGTGGCTATGAAGGCATTCCACGCCCACACCGCCATCGGAAAATTAAATGCGGTGATCACGCCGACTACGCCGAGGGGATGCCATTGTTCATACATGCGGTGTTGGAGGCGTTCGGAGTGCATGGTCTTGCCGTAGAGCATGCGTGCCTGGCCGACGGCGAAATCGGCGATGTCGATCATCTCCTGCACTTCGCCATCGCCTTCGCTTTTTATCTTGCCCATTTCCAGCGAGACCAGGCTGCTCAGCGCATCTTTATTGGCGCGTAGACGTTCGGCGATTAAGCGCACCAACTCTCCGCGCTTGGGTGCGGGCACGTTGCGCCATTCCTGAAAGGTCTGAACACTGCGGGTGATGATGGCGTCGTAATAGTTATCTGAACACAGGCTGACCCGGCCAATCACGTCGCCCGTGGCCGGGTTGAAAGAATCGAGGCTATTTCCCCCGGGAACGCTGTTGCTGGCACTGCCGATGTTCAGGGTGTTCAAAAGATCCGCGGCTTGTTTGTTGCTCATGAATGCCTCTGCGTGTTCTTGCGTTGTGTTGTTGATAATTTACCACTAAAATGAGTTATGTTTCTATGCGTCGTGCATGGATGGTCGGTCTGCGCATCCCTGCGCTCTCGGCACTTGTCCAGCTATGCACGACGCAGGATATTGGAAGCGGCCAACGGCTGGTGGGTTTGCAAGTCATCCCACAATATGTTTAATAGGGCACTAATTTGTAATAGTTTGTCCGTCTCACGAAGGCGGAATCCAGGATTTTTTAAACAAACGATAAATTGGTATAGGGGCATTATACGGTGCCGCATAACGAATCTTACATTACCTTTGCCCGCCAGCAAGTGATGGACATTTTGCAAAGTGAGCATGGCTTGCGGCCATGCCTTGTTGATCCGTGTAAGTTGCTGGTGACCAATGAAAACGGTGAAGAGGTGAGCCTTGACCTTACCCCCGCACATGCAGTGCCACAGGCGCTGACAGTCTATGCTTGCTTGGACACGGTGCGCACCACTGCGCAATTACTGGATGCTTATACGCAAATACGCCGTGCCTATCGTTTTGAGGATGACCTTGCGGGACAGGTGCCGGCTCATCCCTTTGTTCATAATTTTGTTGCCGCCATTATGCAACGTGCGCGCGCCAGTTTGAGTGATGACGATGCCATAATAATTGCCCAGTGGGTTAAGCAGCTTGATGCGTATACGGCGGTTAAGGCCGTGGAGGCGCTATTAAACAGCAATGCGGATTTGGCGCTGTTAAAGGTTGCAGCGGCGCGCGGTTGGACAGTGCATTTTGATCATGTTGCGATTCGTTGTGGGTCGTCACGTGAGCGTGCTGCGGAGCGTGTTGTTGAGTTGCTGGTTGCCGAGCATGGCTACGTTCCTTCACAAGTGAGTGGCGAAGAATTTTATAGTTTTCCTGATGGCTGGAACGCCTATCCTCTGTATAAAATGCTTGCCAATGGCCAGATGTT
>JBKJTS010000028.1:0-9472 GCA_046590885.1 Gammaproteobacteria bacterium | reverse complement strand
GGTCGCCTCACTGAACGCGCCCTCGTCTACGTCAAACAGCGGTACCGCATGAATATTATAGAAAAAGCTTAGGGTTATTGCTGCCAGCAATAACCAGGGCAGGATGCCATGAGGGCGGGGATGGATTTTCATGGGAGCCATTATAGGTGATAAAACGGGTTCTAGCTTGCGCCTTAACAGCGCTGGCGTGCGCCATAATTGGTCCGCGTAGGCCTATTGATCCAGCAGCTTGCGCCGCTGCCATCGACCTGCCAAACTAGGCGCAGTCAGCCAAACCGTTATGGAGGTGGGGGACTGTGGAAAATCGTCGTGTTGATGAGCCTGTCGATGACTTAAGCGTTTCTGGCGCTGAACTACCATCTGCATCCGTAGTGCCCGGCACAATCAGCCAGGCGCCTTCTTTGCGTCAACGGCTCGACGACGTGCTGGCCGAAGGCCGTCAGAATGAGCGTAAACTGCGGCGTTTTCAGTCGCTGGAGCTGCGCCTGATCGGTCTGGGGTCGTTGTGGGAGTTGATTGAAGCGCTGCTTTATCCCGACACCGTGAATTTTCAGTGGGACGTCGTCACGCTGTTGCTGGTTGACCCGGAATATGAAGTGCGGCGCACCCTCGAACAAGAGAGCATTCCGCTTGCCAATCATCCCGCCCTGATTTTTGTCAGCAGTCTTGAAGGGCTGGACTCGCTGCAACCTTACTCCCTGTTCCCCATGCTTGGGCCGTTTCAGCCGCATCGTCATAACGGATTATTTCCCCAGCCGCTCCCCGCGGTCGGTCGTCTGGGCAGTGTTGCGCTGCTACCGATGGTGCGTTACGGCAAGCTTATCGGTAGTCTCAATATTGGCAGTTATAATCGCGAACGCTTTCTTAAGGGCATGCGCGCAGACATCCTGGAGCATTTTGCCGCCATTGTGGCGATTTGCTTAGAAAACGGTGTCAATTTAGAGCGTCTCAAACGCCAAGGTCTGACGGACACACTCACCGCCGTCAACAATCGACGCTTCTTTGATCAACGACTGAATGAAGAAGTGGCGGCGGCACGGCGTAATCTGCGTCCGTTGTCGTGCATGTTACTGGATATTGACCACTTCAAGCGTGTTAACGACACCTACGGTCATCAAATGGGCGACCAGGTGTTGCGCGAAATCGCCGCAGTAATTCGCGTCCAGTTACGCAGTGGCGACGTGTTGTCACGGTACGGTGGCGAAGAGTTTTCTGTGTTACTGTCCCAGACGGGTGCTGACGGCGCACTGGAAATTGCTGAGCGCATCCGCCGCAGCATCGAAGAACATCACTTTGCGCTTCCTCGAGATGAGTCCCCCACTGAGCCCTGCAGTGATAAAAGCGCGGTGCAGTTTTCTGTCACCATTTCCATCGGCATCGCCACCTTCAATCCCGAGCATGATCCCCACTCGATTAAAATGAATGGCGACGTGTTGCTTGGCTATTCGGACCGCGCCTTGTATGACGCCAAAGCCCGTGGCAGGAATCGCGTGGTGGGGGTGGGGGATGTGGTGCAAATGGCGCAGGAAGTCTGGTAAAGCGTTGCCATTCAACTTGTCATCCCGCTCGTAGAGAGGGATCTTGCTGAGCCCGCCAGCATGGTTTGATCACGGCAGTCACTTATCTAAAAGCTGGGCAATCACCACCGCCAGATCAGAAGATTCCAACACCGTGCCACTGACATCCGCACCAGTTAAATCGGCCCCCGTCACATCCGCGCCTGTTAGATTCGCCCCTTTCAGATTGGCGCCGCTCAAATTCGCCAGCCGCAGATCCGCATGCGATAAATCCGCCCCGCTCAGGTCGGCCCCACGCAAATCAAACTCCACCATATTGGCGTTACCCAACCCCGCCCCCGCAAGCTGCGCGCCGCGCAGGGTTGTGGCTTGCACGGTCACTAATACGTCAAAGCCTTTTCGGTCGTAAATGGCAATCATGGATCTATCTTCTCAATCGCCGTTTTTAGGATTATGCCGCAATTTGTCATTACTAATATTTCCGCCACAGATCTCAAAATCATGTGCTTGAAACGCATGGCTGATGTGGCTATTGTAAGTCGCGATGCAGCAGGATTGGCAACCTTCTGACGCCAGGCTTAATTTGGCAGTGCCTTTAAGTTATCAGTAAAGATAGGATGCAGCAATGCCAGTCCCATTACACTACATTTCTTCCCCGCAATTTCACAGGCAAAACGCAATGCCCCATCCCAATCCAGGCCGCTCACACGAGCGTGGATGATGCCGGCATTAAAGGTGTCACCCGCGCCGAGGGTGTCTACCAGGGTGGCAGGTGGATACGCCGGGCTATGCAAGACACCCCCCGCGCGGGTCAGACCATAGGCGCCTGCATCGCCCCATGCGCAGACCAGATCCGCCTGGGGTGCCTGGCGATGCATATACTGTAAAAATTCCTGAGGCTGAGTGAATCCCGCAGATTGCGCGTAATGGCGCGACAGTAACAGCAGGTCGGCCTGCAGGAATAATTGCTCGATGCCTGGGCGTGTTTTTTCTATTTCTACGGAGCGTTGTATGTCGGGAGCGTGGTGGTGTGTGTGCTGCAGCATGCGACAGGTGTCGTCTACGTTGCGGCCTTCGAAATGAACCCAGTCAATGCCATTCAGATCTACATTACAGAAGTCGGCGAAACGAAATTCGGGCAGGTCGCGGTAATGCACGATGCTGCGTGAACCGTTGCGCTGGTTTAACACAATATACGAGGTGGGAATTTTACCGTGCGGTTCATGGCGGCAGGGGTGGGTATCTATTCCATAACGGGCAAGATCATCGAGAATGGGGCGGGCGTTTGATTCGTCGGTCAGCACACCGGCCCAGGCGCAACGGTGGCCGAGCTGACTAAGCACCACCAGAGTGTTGGTGGCGTTGCCACCGCGGCAGATGCGCTGATGGATTGCGCGTACTTCGCTATCTTCGGCGGGGTAGCCGTCTACGGTGTTAATGATGTCCAGTGTGGCGATGCCCACACCCAGAATGCGTGCCACGGTAGCTAAGGTGCAGGCGCGGTGCGTTGCGCAGCCAAGGGCATATACCAAACGTTCATGGCTTCGATCACCGCCCATTCAAGCATGATGCCCAGGTAATAAAACCATTCCATCTCAAAAAAATACAACGATATCAGCCACACTACATTCCATACGTACATGAAATGTACCATTGCCAGCAAAATTGGCAGTGCGATCAAGCTGGCACCGCAGTTCTTACACGTAATAGACTGCCATAATCCCGCTTTGAACTTATCATTTAACGGGATACTGTGTGCCGCGCAGCGCGGACAGGGAAACATGTGCATGGAGCGGCCTTGTGATTTTTTAGAGATAGACGGTCTGTTTCTACCGTAAATTGGCGTTAAATGCAAACCATTCGGATGTAAGGCGCCGGTCATTTCGTTAATATTTAGTGGCCTGCAGAGGCGGTGTGCACCACCGGGCTTCGGCTTAGGTTGCAGCTTGGCGCTTTATCCATGGCATTAATGAAGTCACCTGCAACTTGACATGCGGTCCAGCAAAGGTTGCCAAGGGTCTTTTTGTCGAATGAGGCGCGAACGGAAAATAGCCTTTTTAATATGATAATTAACCCTATAAATATTCTTATAGACCATGCGCATTGAGAGGCAAAGGCGCATAACCCAGAGTTTTGGTATCATAAAGAAATATTTGGCACTTGAAGTTATGTGCGACTCAGGCGCGTGTAATCCACAAAAACACAAATACGACGCCCGTTAGTATTAAAGAAGGATGAAAATGAAAGCAGCACATCGAAGATTGTTAGCCATAGGCATGCTGATGGTGGCAGTGGTTGCAGCCATTATAGTGATAGGCGGGGATAAAAACACCCCTCTCATGAATGCAATATTGGATGAAGATATTCCGGTAATAGACCACATGCTGGCACAGGGCGCGGACGTTAATGCGCGCAATAAATATGATTGGACAGCGTTGCCCCACGCTGCGAGGAAGGGGAATCTGAAAATCGTGAATTTGTTGCTGGCGCACGGGGCGCAAGTCAACGTGAAAGATAATACCGGCACCACCCCGCTGATGCGAGCCGCACTAAAAGATGAAGCGCCAGTCATCAAGGCGCTGCTGGCGCACGGCGCACAAATTAATATTCAGGATGATGCCGGATATAGCGCCCTACACTGGGCAGCCATGAAAGATAAAGTTAATGCGGTCAAAGAGTTACTGGCCGCAGGTGCGGACCCCACTCTCAAGAACCAGGAAGGCAGCACCGCGCTGATGCTGGCGTTGGGTGAACATAATGCAGAAATTGCAAACCTGTTACTTGCTGCGGAGCGTAAATAAATGACATTTTTGCAATTATGCAATAGGGTGTTGCTCATCCCTCTGTTACTCAGCATGGTGGCCTGTAGTGATAACAGCACCAAAGTGGCCGCGCCACTGGGCGATAAGGCCGCCCTGGAAAAGCTGGCCAAGGCCTATCGGATCATTGAAGAAAAGCAGCAGTTGGACGGTTCACCGTTAACCCTGCCACCCGACCAGCGCAAAAAATTTATTGAAATGGTATTTGCGGAAGGTGGATACAATTATTCTGCCACACTGCACACACTGGCCGAAAACAAGTTAAATGTGATTGATCAAAACATCAAGGATATGGCCGAGCTGCTGCTAATTCCGCATCGCGCCAGCGCAATGGCAATGGAAGACATTTACAATGCCCAAGAGTTGAAAGATATTCGGGTTATCGAAAGCAAATTTAAATAAGGCACGGCACTTGATCCCCCTGAAAACACATTTTTGGCTGGCATGGGCTGTTGTTTATTTGAGTGTTTTCTCAGGTGTCGCGGCGGCTGAAAATAGTAACCTTCCTGCTGGCATGGTGCTGATTCCCGCCGGAAAATTTATTATGGGCAGCAATAAAACCGACAAGGCTGACAAGGCCAAAGAGTTTGGCCTGTCCAAGCCCTGGTATCTTGATGAGCATCCGCAACGTACTAGAAAGCTACCGGATTTTTTCATGGACACCTACGAAGTTACTAATTCGCAATACCGTAACTTTGTCGTCAAGACCAATTACTGGTTACCCACGCAATGGGAAAAAAATGGCTATTTGTTAACACGCGAAATTCTGGAGTCGGCAGATATCGCCAAGTTACGAAGTTTCGTCTCGGAGACAGAGCTCGTGCCGGGCCTTGATGTCCGTACTTTAAACAAAGATGCATTGCTCGCGGCCATCGAAAAACGGCAAAAAACACACGATAATTACCCCGTCACTGGCATCACCTGGCCAAATGCACGCGACTACTGTGCGTGGGTGAAAAAACGGCTGCCCACCGAAGCAGAGTGGGAAAAAGCAGCGCGCGGCCCCCAGGGGCAGGAGTTCCCCTGGGGCAATGACTGGGATCCCGTTAAGCTAAATGCCTCAAGTGCCGATAGCTGGGAAGAGGGGGTGTCTCCCGTGGGCGCGTACCCGCAAGGTAAATCACCTTACGGACTTTTTGATATGGCCGGCAATGTTATGGAATGGGTGCAGGATGACTACCGGCCTTATCCCGGCGCCACGTATAAAAGTACCGCCTTTGCCAAGCCGAATAAAGTTGTCAGGGGCGGTGGCTGGGGGGGCATTGGTCACTATGTCATTGGTCATTTTTACCGGGGCGCCTACCGCTTTTATCTGGCGCCGCATTCAGCTTTCAGTGATCTTGGGTTTCGTTGTGCAAAAGATCCGCACTAACGGAATGAGCTATGTGAATACCATTAGATACTGGCCAGATTTGATAAGATAGGCAATGTTATTTTAATTGCTTAGCAGGAGACTGATGATGAAAGCAAAAGACCGCCGCCTTGATGAAATCAAGGCGCTGATCCCCGAAGTGATGCCCACCGAGGCCCTGGCGCTGCAAAGTGCCGGCGCACTGTTGATAGATGTGCGTGAAGCAGATGAAATTGCTATCGGCAGCCCCAAGCAGGCGCTACGCATGGGACGTGGTTTTTTGGAGCTGCGTATAGAAGATGCCGTAACGGACAAATCGCGCACCTTGCTGACGATGTGCGCAGGCGGCGTGCGCTCCCTGTTTGCGGCCGATGCTTTGCGCAACCTGGGTTACACCGATGTGCGCTCGGTGGCGGGTGGATTTAACCGCTGGAAAAATCAAGGCTTGCCCTTTGAAACACCGTTGACCCTCGATGCCGATGCGCGCGAACGTTACTCGCGTCATCTGTTATTGCCAGAAGTCGGCGAGGCGGGTCAGATCAAACTCATGGGCAGCAAAGTATTATTGATTGGCGCGGGTGGCCTGGGTTCGCCCTCTGCGTATTATCTTGCGGCCGCTGGTGTGGGTACGCTGGGTGTGGTGGATCACGATGTGGTGGATCGCAGCAATCTGCAACGGCAGATTCTGCACACCGAAGCACGCGTCGGCATGCCAAAAGTAGATTCCGCGCGCGAGGCCCTGGAAGCCCTGAATCCCAAAATCAAGGTGACAGGTTACAAGACACATCTCAGCGCCGAGAATGTTGAAGAGATTCTGTCGGGTTATGATGTCATCGTTGATGGCACTGACAATCTGCCTACCCGTTATCTGATTAACGACGCCTGCGTCAAGCTCGGTCTGCCCAATGTGCACGCGGCTGTTTATCGCTTTGAAGGGCAGATCACGGTATTCTGGCCAGGGCGTGATTTATCGGCGCAGCCTGACCCGGAAAAGCACCGGGGCGGTTGTTACCGCTGCATGTTTCCCGAGCCACCACCCGCTGACATGGCACCCTCCTGTTCCGAAATTGGCGTGTTAGGCGTCATGCCCGGCGTGATCGGTGTATTGCAGGCGGTCGAAGCGCTCAAAATATTGCTCAATATTGGCGAGCCGCTGGTCGGTAAAATGCTGTATTACGATGCGCTGCACGCCAGCTTCACCGAGTTTAAGCTCAAGCGTAACCCCCAGTGCCGTTATTGCAGTGAGAGTGCGCACTTCCCCGGTTATGTTGATTACGCGCAAGTGTGCGCCACCGCATAATACAAAAAACGGGATCTTGATGGCAATTGCATACACGCTAAAGCAATACTTCAGCAGCAACCGCATCGCGCATACCGTGATCGATCTTCCGTCATCTCCCGTGGCTGCCACATCCCTGATGCACGCCGTAGAAATAGCGGGCATTGGGCCCCAATCGGTAGTCCAGGCTATTGCATTGAAAGATAGCATTGGCCTGGTGATGGCCATCATTCCCCTCACCCACACTCTCGACATCCAAGCGGTCTGCAAATTATTGCATCGTCAGTTAGAGTTGGCTCCACAAGCCCAGATGATAGCTGTTTTTCCAGATTGTAAGCCCGAATTTATTCCAGCGGCAGCGGAAGCCTACGGGGTAAGAACCATGCTTGATGATAGCCTGCTGCAACCCGTGGGTGACATTTATTTCGCAGCAGGAAATGGCGCACACCTGATTCAAATGAACAGCAAGGTTTTTCATATAATGCAGCGCAACGCCTGGCTGGGCGGTAATTTTACCGAGCATAAAAATGCTGCCATTGCTACAGAAAGCGGACACGGCGACTTAAAACAGCGCATTGAGCGTATGGGTGTGTTACCCCCATTGCCCGAAATGGCACGCAAAATTATTCAGCTCAGTGGTAACGCCAAAGCTGGCGCCAACGATCTTGCTCGGCTCGTTGAGCTTGATCCCAGTCTGGCAGCACAAGTCATGCGTTACGCCAGCTCTCCATTCTTTGGTTATAAAGGCACGGTTGATTCAGTCGACACCGCCATTGCGCGAGTGCTGGGATATGACATGGTAATGAATCTGGCGATCGGCGTTGCCACCACCAAGCCCTTTAGAATCCCACAGCATGGCCCACTAGGTTTGGCAGCATTCTGGCGCCATGCGGCTTACAGTGCCGCTTTGATGCAGGCTTTGGGCCGAGCCATGCCTGAGCCAATCCGTCCGCGCGCCGGACTCACGTTTCTTGCCGGATTACTGCATAACTTTGGCCATTTACTGCAAGGGCATTTATTCAAGCAGGAATTTTCACAGATCAATGCGGCAGTCGAAAAAAATCCAGAAAGATCGGTGGTGTCCATCGAACAGGAAATTTTAGGCGCAGATCATTGCCAAGTCGGTTCATGGCTGATGAAAGCGTGGCGCTTGCCAGAGGAAATCGTAGTAACGGCGTTTGAACATCATAATGAAAACTATGTCGGTCCCCATGCTGTCTATGTACATCTGGCGTTGGTAGCAGACCGTATGCTTAAAACCCATGGCATTGGTGACTCTGAAAGCCATGATGCGCCTCCGGCAATTCTGGCCGCGTTAAAGCTTGATGAGGTGCAAGTCATCATGGTCATGAACCGGTTGCTGGAAGGAAGTGATGGGCTGAATGCCATGGCGCAGCATTTGGCTGCTTGATCGTATCTCGCTAGGTTCTGTTGATTCTGAATCTATTGTGACCCTACTTCACCCTCGTAACGATCCAGTTTGTCACCAGAACCTAGCGCCTGCCGCAACACCTCACGCAGCTCATTCAGACGCCCATGAAAAAAATGATCAGCATCCTTCATGCAGACCACCTGCGGCGTTATAGCTCGCTGCATTGCCCATGCGAGCACTTCATGGCATGGAACAATCTCGTCTTGATCCCCCTGGATCAATAGCCATGGACAGTTAGGTGCCGCAACGTCGTTCAAATCAAACATATTGACGGGTGGCGCGATTGTAATCAGTCGCGTCACCGGCCTACCTTGTGCGCCCTGCAGCGCAATGTAGGCCCCAAATGAAAATCCCGCCAGCCACAGCGCATGATCAGGGTAGGACTCGTGTACCCAATCAATCACCGCAAGCAAATCGTCGACTTCTCCCGCGCCCTCTGCATACTGCCCCGCACTGGCGCCCACGCCACGAAAATTAAAACGTACCGTGCCCACGCCCAAGTCATTCAGGGCGCGCGAAATTGAATGTACCACCTTGTTGGTTAACGTTCCGCCGTAAAGAGGATGGGGATGGCAGATCACGCCTATGGCGTGCATGGCTTGGCTGTTGAGGGGAAAGGCGGTGATTGCCTCGAGTGGCCCCACTGGCCCGGTCAGTGTAAGCGCAGTGCTGACGCATGGCAGGCTGCCCTCCCCTTCATAGAGATGTCTGTCCAGGGGGTATGGCATGAGTAAGGTTGGCTCAGTAGAAGATTGCAGAGGTAAACCGTGGCGATTGCCGAGTATATCATCTTGCCTGACACTTCACTGGGGCCGATGACCGGAGTTGCGTGCTTGCTGTTGAGGCATTAATTTTTAGCTAAGACGTAAATTTTTTTATTTCTATTGGCATTTTACTAAAAAGGCACTAGAATATGCGCCTTGATCGGCGTCTTCTGGTTTAGGCGTCGTGAAGCCGTGGATCTTTGAGTTTACTTTTTAAATAGGAACTGACATGAAATACCCAATTCTCCTTGCTTCTTTATTGGCACTGTCCTTAACCGCTTGCGGCAAGAAGGAAGAGCACGTAGAGGTT
>JBKJTS010000170.1:0-11411 GCA_046590885.1 Gammaproteobacteria bacterium | reverse complement strand
CTCAAGGAATTAGTGCATCGCCACAGAGGGCTTCCGCAAGATCGAAAACAGGTGCTGGTAGCGGAACATTTGGCCAGGAAAAATAAGGGAAAACCTCCACGAAATGTCACTTAGCTCAATTTTCTTCGTTTCATACAATGTGACGGGTGTAACCCCGACATTATTATCTATCATGAGTTGAGCTAACTGCTCACCTGCAATGAGCACGATTTTTGAATCGATTTTCGCTACATAGTCTCCAGCTTCACGGCTGAAGTCGGACGTAGTGATGAAAACACCTTTCTTCGCGCGGTGTCCTTGCAAGGCTCCTGCGAATTTCTGGATTTCAGGGCGCCCGATCGTAGCCTGCCAGCGTTTAGCTTGGATATAAATGACATCAAGGCCAAGGCGATCTTCGTTAATGATGCCGTCAATACCTTCATCCCCGCTGCGGCCAATAGCTTTACCGGCTTCTTTTCGGGAACCGCCATAACCCATTTTCACCAGTACGTCGATGACGAGACGCTCAAAAAAAGAAGGGGAACATTCCCTTACGAATTTCAGAAGCTCAGCAGTGAGATCTTCACGCAGTTTCTGATACGCGGTTTCCAAAAGCTCGCCGGGGGTTTGAAGTGTTTCTGTTTCGGTAGTTTCTGCACTTTCTTCGCGTTCTCGATGCTTTGCTCTGAACTCCACGAACTCGGGAAATTGCTCCAAGAACTTCACATTGATTTCAGTTGGATTCTTGGACAGAACTTCTCGTCCGCGTTGTGTTATGCGGAAGTGCGCGCGCCTAGTTGACTCCAACAGAGCCGCCTTGCTCATATAGGAACGCGACCAGGCAACACGATTGTCGAATCTTGATTGCTGCCCGCTCGGCAACAACTCATTTTTTTCGGTATCCGTAAGTCCGAACTGTTCGGACAAGCCCTCTATCGCTTCCCGGAGGGAATGTTCATTTCCGTCCGCAGCGAAACGGAGCAGGGGTAGCATAATTGATTGATAATCAGGTATTGCCATGTTTGGTTCCGCAGTTGTTGATGGCCAACTTTTCTATATTTTATTTGGGATTAATGCCAATGTTGTTTTATTAGCGAGCGCTTCCATTTTTCAGAGAGCTCTCGTTTTATACATGGCATGTACTCAACATCCCCCCTAAATTATTAATATGGAGCAAGCCCTAACCCAGCGCAATCCCAATAAACAACACATACAGGCCGCCGTTGACAAGTACATGCCACACTTTTAACTGGCCATAGGAAATCATGAAGCGTAGCCATAATGCGCCGACTAAAGCGATGATAATACCCGCCAGCACTTCCGGGCGCGGTGTCCAGGGAGTGAGGGTGATGCCTATCGCGGGCAGTAGCGTGCCTTGGAATACCATGGCGCCGGTGATGTTGCCAAACGCCATGGTGTCTTTATGGCGGCGTATCCACAGGATGCTGTTGAATTTTTCAGGCAGCTCGGTGGCAATGGGGATGATCAGCAATGACAGCATCAGGGCGGAGATGCCGAGAATGGTGGAGGCTTCCTGAACCCCCCCGATAAAGCCTTTGGCGCCAAAGATCAATAAGCCCAAACCCAGTGCCAGCTGGAGAATAATGGTGAAGGTGTTGGTGGGCAGTCCAATGCGATTTAACATCATTGGCGAATGGGCTTCAGTGGCGTGGCCTTCCTGTACGAGCTGCTTGGAGGCGCGCAAGGTCATCATGACGTAGACAAAGTAGGTGAGCACCAGTGATCCACCAACGAAGATGCGCAGGTAGCTCATGTCGTGGGGAATGAACATGGCGACAGCGGCTAGTGAAAAGGCGAACAGAAAAAAGTTGAGATCGCGCGTGAAGCCGGTTTTTTCCGGCGTGAAGAGGCCGGAGAATGTGCGCTTGCGAAACGTGGCGACTGCCAGCAATGATACTGACAATGTGATCAGCATCAGTGGTGCGCCGAGAATGGCACCGACACCGATTTCTTCATTGAGATGTTTGTCCTCAGTTCCGGCAAAAATCGCCAACAGGGGCACCATGGTTTCTGGCAGAGCTGTGCCAACGGCGGCGAATAGCGAGCCGGTGACACCTTCGGAAATCTTCAGTTTTTCCCCGAGATGTTCCAGTGCATTAGTGAAGACTTCTGCGGCAATCAGGATGATGATGAGCATTAAAAACAGGGTGACAAAAACTGACATTGTAAAAATATCCTACGGGTTAGAAAAAATTCGGTAGCTGCGATCCCGGGGAAACTCGATCAAACGGTTGACGGCGCGACGGAAATGGGCATAAGAGCGGCCGCGCATGCGGCATTCGCGCATCCCTGCCCAACAGAGCACACACGAAGTCTCATGTTTCCCGACCCCGCATTTTTCGTTCACGCTCATATACAACAGGGCGCCAGTACCGTTTCAGCGGGTTTCTCAAATCGCCAGCTTTCGGTATTTGAGGCGGTGTGGCTGATCTGCATCGGTGCCGAGACGACGGTGTTTGTCGGCTTCATAATCGGCATAGTTGCCTTCAAACCAGGTAACTTGACTATCACCTTCAAAGGCCAGCATGTGTGTGGCCACACGGTCGAGGAACCAGCGATCATGCGAAATCACCACTGCACAGCCAGGGAAGGCCAGTAATGCGTCTTCCAGGGCACGCAGGGTTTCGACATCGAGGTCATTGGTTGGTTCGTCGAGCAGCAGTACGTTGCCGCCGCTTTTGAGCAGCTTGGCGAGATGCACGCGATTGCGCTCACCGCCAGACAGATCTTTGATAAGTTTTTGCTGGTCGGTGCCCTTGAAGTTAAAGCGGCCCACATAGGCGCGTGAGGGCATTTCAAATTTGCCGACGGTGATGATGTCCAGCCCGCCCGAGATTTCTTCCCATACGCTGTTGTTGCCATTGAGGCTGTCGCGTGACTGGTCTACGTAGGCGAGATGTACAGTGTCGCCCATGCGCAGCTCGCCTGCATCAGGCTGATCCTGACCGGTCATCATGCGGAACAGGGTAGTTTTACCGGCGCCATTGGGACCGATGATGCCGATGATGCCGCCGCGTGGCAGGTTGAAGTTTAAATTATCAATCAGCAGGCGGTCGCCGAAACCTTTGCGCACGCCCACCGCTTCGACGACCAGATCACCCAGGCGCGGGCCTGGCGGGATGTACAGTTCTTTGGTTTCGTTGCGCTTCTGGAATTCCTGCGAGGCCATTTCTTCAAAGCGCGCCAGACGCGCCTTGCTCTTGGCATGGCGGCCTTTGGGGCTGCTGCGTACCCATTCCAGCTCTTCTTTCATGGCGCGCTGACGAGCGGTTTCCTGACGTTCTTCGATACCCAGACGTTTTTCTTTCTGTTCCAGCCAGGAGGAGTAATTGCCTTCCCACGGTATGCCGTGACCACGGTCGAGTTCCAGAATCCAGCCTGCGACATTGTCGAGGAAGTAACGGTCGTGAGTGATGGCGACGACGGTGCCAGCGTATTCCTGCAGGAAACGCTCTAGCCACGCCACGGATTCGGCATCCAGGTGGTTAGTCGGCTCATCGAGCAGCAGCATGTCGGGGTTAGACAGCAGCAGTGTGCACAAGGCCACACGGCGCCGTTCACCGCCAGAGAGTGTGGTGACGTCGGCGTCCCACGGCGGCAGGCGCAGGGCATCGGCGGCGATGTCCAGCTTGCGCTCCAGATCCCACGCGCCAGCGGCTTCGATTTTGTCTTGCAGATCGGCCTGTTCGGCGAGCAGTGTGTCAAAATCGGCGTCAGGGTCGGCAAATGCGTCGCTAATGGCATTAAAGCGCGTGAGCAGAGCCTTTACTTCTTTAACGCTTTCTTCGACATTGCCACGCACGTCTTTGCTGTTATCGAGCTGTGGTTCTTGCGATAGATAACCAATGCGAATACCGGGCTGCGGGCGTGCCTCGCCCAGATGGTCTTTATCGACTCCCGCCATGATGCGCAGCAGTGTAGATTTGCCCGAGCCATTCAGCCCCAGCACGCCAATTTTAGCGCCGGGGAAAAATGACAGTGAAATGTCTTTGAGAATTTCACGCTTGGGCGGCACCACCTTGCCGACGCGGTTCATTGTGTAAATGTATTGAGCCATGTGTTTAACGGGTTTCCATAAGTTAATATTCAGCTAAATTTATTATAGCAAGCTAAGCCCAAACAAAGAAGTAGCTGGGGTCACGTCTTGATTTTTGACATTTTGTCTTCAGTAGCCTGGATAACGCGGCTGACGGTGGAGAAGTGTAATTCCAGCGTCACTGCAATCTCGGCCTGTGTATAACCGTGATCCACATGCGCTTCCATCATAATGTGGTTGCGGTCTGCTTTGCTTTTCACAGCAGAGAATAGTTCCTGCAGTGTGGGATGGTGTAGCAGGTGTTGCCGTTTTGGTACTTCGTGTCCGGACGCCTTTTCTTGGAGATGAGGCGCTATCTGTTTGATGAATGCGTCGCTGCCCAGCAGGGTTTGGCCTTGTAGTGCAGACCAAGGGGGCGCTTTGCCAATCCCTTCGGCAACAAACGCGGCATAGCGCTTGCGCGCTACGGAACGAGTCTTGGCAAATTGGGCAAGTATCCAGTCAACAGTAAGCCCCGCTGGTGGCGGGGTCAGGCTGAGCGTTGCCAAGTAGCTGCTCCAAGGGTATTGATCCGCCGCTGACACCCTATGGGCTCGTACCGGATTGAGCACAATGTAGCGGCACAGCTCCAGCAGGTAACTGTCTTTTTCAACCACGATGGCCTTGAATCGTCCTTGGAACAAGTGTCCAACTCGCTGATGACGGCGATTGAAGCGCTGTGTATACACGCCGTTCAGTTGCCGCATCCCTGCTGACAGATTCGCTTGCGGGGTTTCAATCAGCAGGTGGAAGTGGTTGTCCATCAGGCAGTAGGCATGGCAAATCCAGCCAAATCGCCCCACTACCCAATTCAGCGTGGTGAGAAAGATTTGTCGGTCGCTATCATTTAGAAAAATGTCATTACAGGCGTTGCCGCGTGCAGTGACGTGGTAAACAGCTCCGGGGAATTCAATGCGCAGGGGGCGGGACATGGGGCGACAATAACACATAAAATGTCGACCTGACCCAATACTGTTCCAATAGCAAGCCCCAGCAAAGAGCCAGACGGCAAAAGGAATTAATGGTGTCAAATCTTACATTAACACATAGTCCCTGTTATTGTTGATTCATGGCCCGAGCTTCGTATCGACCAGACCAACATTCGATGACGGAGATAGCCAAACATTTCAGAGCGCTTTATTCGACCGTGGGTCGAGCGGTGAATATTGATGGACAATCATAACGTCAGCGTCAGCGTCAGTGAGAAAGTGGAACCTTGGGCCATCACCGCCGACGCGGCGCTGGCGTACTTTGACACCACCTCCCAAGGATTAAGCGTAGCCGAAGCGCAGCAGCGTCTGCAACGCCATGGCCCCAATCGGCTCAAGGAAAAGCCTCCGCGCTCTGCCTGGCTGAAGTTCCTCGACCAGTTCAAGAATCTACTGGTGATCGTGCTGCTCGGCGCAGCCGCGCTGGCAGGTGCCATCGGCGACGTCAAAGACGCGGTGGTAATCCTCATCGTGGTGGTATTCAATGCCTGTCTCGGTTTCTACCAGGAGCACCGCGCCGAGGCAACGCTGGCGGCACTGAAGAAGATGTTGGCGCAACACGCCCGGGTGCGGCGCGGCGGTGAGGTGCAGGAAATCGCTGCCGAAAATCTTGTCCCCGGTGACTTCGTGCTGCTGGAGGCGGGTGATCGGATACCCGCTGATGCACGCGTCCTGGCGGCGCATAACACCGAGGTGGCGGAAGCGGCGCTCACCGGAGAGTCCCACACCGTGGGCAAACACGCCGAGGCGCTTATGCCGGGTGAACATCCGCTGGCCGAACGCTTTAACATGGTGTTCATGAACACCGTGGTGACGCGCGGCCGGATCGAAGTGCTGGTCGTCGCCACCGGCATGGAAACCGAGATGGGGCGCATCACTGGCTTTCTCGATGCGGCACCGGAAAACCCCACCCCGCTACAAATTCAGCTCAACGGGTTGGGCAAGCGCCTCGCCATCATCGCTGGTGTGGTAGTGACCTTGATTTTCGTGCTCGGCATCCTGCGCGGCGATCCGCTGGTGCAAACCATCATGACTTCCATCGCGTTGGCCGTGGCTGCCATCCCCGAGGGGCTGCCGGCGGTGGTGACGGTGACGCTGGCGATCGGCATGCACCGCATGGCGAGAAACCGCGCCATCGTTAAAAAACTGTCGGCGGTGGAAACGCTGGGCTCAACGACGGTGATCTGCTCTGACAAGACCGGCACCCTGACCATCAACCAGATGACCGCGCGCGAGCTGTTCTATCGGGGTAGGCGCTTTGTCGTATCCGGCGAAGGTTACTCGGGCGAGGGTAGCATCGCCCCGGAAGACGGTCTGGCCGCACCGGATTTCCAGCCCCTGTTCGCGCCCGCCGCTCTGTGTGGAGATAGCCGCATCCGCGACGGTCAGCTCATCGGTGACCCCACCGAGGGCGCGCTGCTGGCGCTCGCCATGAAAGGCGGCATAGTGCCGGAAAGTCTGGCCGAACATCGCCCGCGCATCGCCGAGATCCCCTTCGATTCCGCGCACAAATTCATGGCTACCTTTCACCACGACGGTGAATGGGTGCGCATGCTCATCAAGGGTGCGCCCGACGTGCTGTTGGCGCGTGCAAATCGTTTTCTTGATACGAAAGATGCAGCCCCACTGAGCGAAACCACCCGCGCCAACTTCGAGGCCGAGAATGGTCGCTTTGCTGGTCAGGCGATGCGCGTGCTGGCGGTAGCCAGTCGTGATATCCCGGCGCACGACTTTGATCCTGGTGGCGACCTGATGGCCTGGGCGCAGCAACTCACCTTGGTCGGTCTGGTCGGCATCATCGACCCACCGCGTCCCGAGGCGCGCGACGCGATCCGCTTGTGCAAGCAGGCCGGCATTCAGGTCAAGATGATCACTGGCGATCACGCCATCACCGCCGCTGCCATCGCCCGCGAACTCGGCCTGGAAGGAACGGTGCTGACGGGGGCCGAACTCGACCGCATCGACGACACCGAGCTGTCCCGCCACATCGAGGAAACTGCAGTGTTCGCCCGCGTCGCGCCGGAACATAAAGTCAAAATCGTCCAGGCGCTGAAAGCGTGCGGCCATGTCGTGGCGATGACCGGCGATGGTGTCAATGACGCACCGGCGCTGAAAAACGCCGACATTGGCGTGGCGATGGGCATCACGGGCACCGAAGTGACCAGGGAAGCCGCTACCATGGTGCTCACCGACGACAACTTCGCCACCATCGTCGGCGCGGTCAAGGAAGGCCGCACCATCTACGACAACATCGTCAAGTTCGTACGCTTTCAACTTTCTACCAACATCGGCGCCATCCTCACCGTGCTCGGCGCGCAGCTACTGGGCCTGCCGATGCCGTTCACCGCGATCCAGATCCTGTGGATCAACATCATCATGGACGGTCCGCCCGCCATGACCCTGGGGCTGGAACCGGCGTGTCCAGGCATTATGCACGAGCCGCCGCGCAGCAGAGAAGCGCGTATCCTTACCCTGCCACGTTTCTGGCGCCTGCTCGCCTACGGCGCCACTATGGCAGTAGGCACCCTTTGCGTTTTTTCGTATGGGCTGTCATCGGGCGGGATGGAACACGCTTTGACGTTGGCTTTCACCACCTTCGTGCTGTTCCAGTTCTTCAACGTATTCAACGCCCGCAATGAAACCGGCAGTGCCTTCAACCACAATTTTTTCGCCAACGGCAAGTTGTGGGCAGCACTGATCGGGGTGGTTGGATTGCAGGTCGTGGTAGTGTACTGGGCTTCCGCGCAGGAAATTTTCCGCACCGTAGACTTGAGTCTGCACGACTGGGGGCTGGCGGCACTGGTCGCCGCCAGCGTGCTGATGCTGGAAGAAGCGCAAAAGCTCGCGAGACGCTGCTGTTTTTCAAACAAGGGCTGAGTGAATACCCGCAAAACTACCGTATCACTGGCCAGAACACACGACGCATAAAAGTCCGACAAACTCCCAAGTTTTCCTATTTTATCGGAGGGTGTACGTGTACGCGTGCACAGACAAAAGAGGAAAGTAAAAAAGGCGTAGCGTCATTGTGCATTGAGGAAGTCACAGTAACCCGAGCAATACTTCCTCGTGCTGAAAAAGCAAATGGCAAGACCCCAATGACCATGTCGTCTAAAACTATCTAAAAAAGATGGACAATCTTGTTACTGCATGCAGCCGGCGCCTGGAGAAGAAAGGGCATAGCATAGATAAGCTAGATTACGCGCTCATTCCCACCATCCACTGGTACTTGTGCGCCAGTGGTTTTGGCGAACAGGGGGCCGCACATTTCGGCGGCAAGTTCCGCGACATCGCGGCTGGTGACCTCTATACCCAGCACATTGTTCCGCTTGTATTGTTCAACGCTCAATCCGTAGTGCGCAGCGCGAGCTTGCAATATGTCGTCGCTCCACAGGCTGGTGTCGAACACGGCGTTGGGGTGCAGCGAGTTGATGCGTATGCCGTCTTTACCCCACTCCAGTGCGGCGACGCGGGCCAACTGGTTGAGGGCAGCTTTGGAGGTGGAATAGGCGGCGGCACCAGGGCCGGGGGCGGGTACATTTTTGGAGCCGATAATGACTATACGCCCGCCTTGCGGTGCGGACTTGAACAGAGGGTGCGCCTCGCGCAGCAGGGTCAGATTAGCGTCGAGATTAATGTTCATCACCTTGCGCCATTCGGCGCTGGACAAGGCTTCAATCCGGCGGCTGGCGGGGAAAATGCCAGCGTTGAGGATCAGCATATCCAGGCCGCCAAACGCACGTACGCCGCTTTCCAGCGCAGCACACAGTTGTGTTTCATCAGTAACATCACATATCTGCCCAAGGAAATCCTGACGTTTGTAGAGCGTTGTTATGACGGGGTTAATGTCCAGGCCGATTACCGCTGCACCACGCGCCAGCAGTGCGTCTACACAGGCTTTGCCAATGCCGGATGCTGCTCCCGTTACCAGCGCGATTTCGCCAGTGAATTGCGGTGGCTTGGTGCCTTTGCGCAACTTCGCTTGTTCCAGATCCCAATATTCCATATCGAAAATATCTTTGGCGGGCAACGCCTGCCAGCCGCCCAGCGCCGTGGCGCGCAGGATAATTTCGATGGTGTGTTGATAGATGTCTTTGGCGATAGCGGCGTCTTTGACGGTACGACCCACAGTGCATAGTCCCAGTTCCGCATCAAGCACTACGCGTGGGGCGGCATCAAGCATGGTTTTGGATTCTTTGGCCATCGACGCGTGCGTGTTAAAGTAATCTTTGTAAGCCGCCGCATAGGCATTGATATCGCGGCCCAGCATTGGCAGGCGCTTAGTGCGGATCACATGGTCAGGCGTAGCCGGGCCTTGTTGTGAGAGCGTCGCTACATCTGCGCGGCGTGCGAAATCCACGCTGCGTGGATCCGTATCAACACACACGATCATCGGCGCCCCCGCCACTCTGGAAACATCCCGCCGCAGCTGGGAAATGTTTTGTCGCTGCGGCACGCTGGGGGTTACGCTTACAGGCGGAGGCAAGCGCCAAGCATTTTTGCGATCCAGATATTGTTCAGCGCGTGTCACCAGGTCGATCATGCGTTGATACGATTCCTGGGCGGTTTTGCCAAATGAAAAGATGCCATGATTCATCAAAATCATGCCCAAGGTATCTTTGTGCGCCTGCGCGGCGAACTCCTGGGCGCACAGGCGCGCCAGATCAAAGCCCGGCATGATGTAAGGGATGATCACCACTGCCTGGCCATAAATCTTTTTCACGCGGTTCAGCCCGGCCTCAGTGTTGGTAAGCGTCACGATCGCATCGGCGTGGGTGTGATCCACATATTTATAGGGCAGGGTAGCGTGCAAAATGGTTTCTACCGAAGGCGTCGGCGCCGTCGCACGCGTCATGTGCGTGACCATTTCATTAACCATCTGTGGGTCACTGAGATTTTCGAGCTGAGCCAGCGCCAGCATGTGGTTGAGCCGCACCGGCGAAAAGCCACCGGCTTCGATGGTTTCCAGATCCCAGCCGCTGCCTTTCACATACAGTAACTCTTCATCTTCACCGAGAATATTTTTCTCGGTGATCTTGACCGACGTATTACCACCCCCGTGCAGCACCAGAGTAGTGTCGCGCCCCAGCAAGCGTGATGTATATACGCGCAGTGCCAGATCTCCCGCATAGTGGCGGGCTTCATCATCATTCCACAGGCTTTTCATCAGTGCAGTGCGCTCGCAATGGATTAAAGGTAGATGGGCGATATTGTACGGTAAAATTGAGAAGACGCGATATGCACTAAGTAACATATTGTTTTTATTTATTATTATAAATAATTCATTGTGGGGTTAGCAATAATGGTTTATAGTACTAAGCCTTGCTGAAACAAGAATCGGGAAAACGCCCGTGGAGAGGTGTCCGAGCGGTTTAAGGAGCACGCCTGGAAAGTGTGTATACGTTCATAGCGTATCGAGGGTTCGAATCCCTCCCTCTCCGCCATTTCCGGTTGCTGTTTCATTCCTGATTTCTTATCAGGAAATCCTTTTGTAATAACGCGTTATGGTGGCCTGTACCGGTCTTCCCGCAACGATACATTGTTAACCCCGCCAGGCCCGGAAGGGAGCAACGGTCGCAGTGGATTCGTGTGCCGGGGTTCGGCGGGTGCAGGCTGCCGCCTTACGTTATCCTCGACAACGCATCAACACCTCGAATCATCCCCCCGTTTGTGTTATTTTGTGTCTCTATGAGCTATCAAGTTTTGGCCCGCAAATGGCGCCCACGTACTTTTCGTGAAATGGTGGGGCAAGTGCATGTGTTGCGCGCCCTGATCAATGCCCTGGACAACAATCGCCTGCACCATGCATATCTGTTTACGGGTACGCGTGGCGTGGGCAAGACCACTATTGCGCGGATTCTGGCGCGTTCGCTAAATTGCGAAGCGGGAGTGACGGCCACCCCCTGTGGTGTGTGTGGTGCCTGCTGTGAAATCAACGAAGGGCGTTTTGTTGATCTGATTGAAGTAGATGCCGCCTCCCGCACCAAGGTAGAAGACACGCGTGATTTGCTGGAAAATGTGCAGTACGTGCCGACCCGGGGACGTTACAAGGTATACCTCATTGACGAGGTACACATGCTCTCCACACACAGTTTTAACGCGCTGCTCAAAACTTTGGAAGAACCGCCACCGCACGTCAAATTTTTATTGGCGACCACCGATCCGCAACGTTTGCCGGCAACCATTTTGTCACGCTGCCTGCAATTCAGTCTCAAACGCCTGCCAGTGGAGTTGATCACCCAGCAGATGGCCTTTATTCTGGGTGAAGAAGGTATTGTCAGTGAGCCAGTTGCTTTGGCACAGATTGCCCGCGCCGCTGATGGCAGTATGCGTGATGCGCTGAGCCTGCT
>JBKJTS010000166.1:0-5570 GCA_046590885.1 Gammaproteobacteria bacterium | reverse complement strand
CGCCGGCGAGCGTCGTGCGCCGTGGCTCGATGAATGGCGCCGCTTACCGCAATTGCAGGCCGTTAAGAAAGGCCATTTGTTTGCCATACGCCCGGACTTAATCACCCGTCCCACACCGCGGATTCTTGAAGGCGCACGAATGATCTGCGGACAGCTTGATCAGGTGCGCAGCACCATTCCAAATCCTGCAAAATTGAACACCCCGTGAAAAAGCTGTGAACATCTTTGGCAAGGTGACGTCTGTCATTGTCTCGAAGGCAAGAAAGTTCCGATGAGAAACTCACTGAGGTTGGCTGGGGAATAGGATCCGGTGTTTGCTGCTCGTGCAATGTGAGCAAATGGCACACCCTGAAAACCCAGTCACATTGTCCACAGTTAAGCAGAACTAATCTGCCAACCCAAATCTACCAAAGCTATTATGCTGGGCCAGAGAATAAAGCTCAAGGCGTTCACCATCAGTGAATTGATTCGACGTACCGGTGCATTTTTCTGGTAAAAGATATTCAACACACCATGTAAAAACCAGCCATGCCACATCATTAATCCGATTAACACATAGGATAACCAGGAAGCCAATAGCCAGGGCCAGATAAACACCGTCAATACGATAGTGGCAATAACACAATACTTCGCGATGCCAACAGCCAATCGCGTCCCAAAAATCACAGCCAATGTGCGCTTGCCAGTGGCTTTATCAGCAAAATAGTCTGGAATTGCCGAGAGTATAATAGCTGGCAATATTGCGACACATAATGGAAGACTCAACAACCATGGCAGAGTATCAAACCAATGCCCGTTTTGTATAACATAGGCTCCTACAACTATCAGAAAACTGTGTGTAATACCCACAACAACTTCGCCCACTCCTCGATAGATCCATTTGAATGGCGGTATGGTATATCCCAGGGTTGTTACGCACGCAATCAACAACAGTATCAATAAACTGATGCCATTGATCTCGGTACTTGCTAAATAAACTCCCGCGGACAAGACTGCGGTACCCAGTAATAAATACCCTGTCGCATGTTTCGCTTCGTTTGCCGTAATCTCTCCTTCAACCAATACACGCGATCCCCCATTAAATGGGCTATAGTTTTCATTTTGTTTGTCGGACGCGTAGTCATAGATCTCATTTGAAAATACAGTGGCTGCTTTAAGGGAAAATAATGTTAAATAGCCTAGAATAAACACTGTCCAGGAAAATTTCCCCGTCTCGGCCAGCGAAGCTAATGAGCCGATAACAAATGCCATGAAAGACATCGGATAGAATTGCAGACGCAACATTTTTATCCATGCAATGAGTTTCAAACGTTCAAATGCTTTTTTACGCCAGACTTCGAGTGTCTCCGCACGTAATGATACGTTTTCAAGCCACTGCTCACGTTGCTGCAAGGATGAGCCTTTCATGATGCCAAACGAAGTTACATGGGTAGGTTTGATACCGCAAAAACCCAGTATGCAATCTGCAATTGCCCGATGCCCCGGTCGGCCTAATATATATTTATAAATAAGTGGCGGTGTATCCATTGTGACGAATATTTCTGCGGTTCTATTTTTCAATAATGGCTGATACACACCTGGCTCATGGTCTTCATAAAACGCAAAACCGGGGGTTAGCAGGCGATCAAAAAATGCTTTTAACTTCGCAGGAAACGTTCCCCACCAATTTGGATAAACGAAAACCAGATGATCTGCCCAGAGCATGAGCTCTTTCGCCTTTTCCAGTATCGCTTCCAGAGGTACATCGTTTGGTGAATGAGTCGCTACATCTGCGGCAAACTCTACGTGCGCCAAGTCTATGAACTGGACCGCAAAGCACTTCTGGTTTAAATCTTTGGCGTATTGCGATGCAATCGCATGACTGAAAGAATCTGGGCGTGGATGGCCAATAATAATTAGAACATGGGTCTTTTTTTGATCAGTAATGTCCATATTGAGATACCTAATTCCTGACAGTGAAAGATAAACAAACTGTTAAACGGCTGGGCTAGCAGCACAAGATCCTTTTTCGGTACTGGAAAACAAAGAATAATATACTTTTTATCAGGAGTTATTTTTTTTTAAAACCCGACTTTATCAAAGGAGTGGCGTAAATGACGGTATACATATTATGATAAATGGAACACCTCAATGTCATATAATCACGCTGAAAGGCATATCCCAGCCAACAAAGCTTACAGTTACGCGGACCGGGCCGCGGTAGGTTATCTGTATGGCCCATTTTCTCGGGGGTTTATACCTCGCTTACTGTAGGACATTGCTGCATTTCGTGATAACGGATATAAACAAACTCTAAGAGCCGGCATGGATAAAATCTTAATGTCTACAGTACGTATCGGTGTTGATCTAGGCGGTACAAAAATTGAGGTGATTGTTCTCGATGATCTCGGCCATACATTGGCGCGGCAACGGGTGCCTACCCCCCAAGGTGATTATGCAGCGACGTTGCGTACAGTGGTTGATCTTGTAACAGGCATGGAACGTCAGTTGGGGGTGCAGGGCAGTGTCGGTGTTGGCTCACCCGGCGCACTCTCGTCAACCACAGGATTGATGAAAAATGCCAACTCCACGTGTCTGAATGGCAAACCGCTCGCCCAAGATCTGGCTGCTGCATTGGGACGTGCAGTGCGCGTGGCTAATGATGCGGATTGTTTTGCGTTGTCTGAAGCCATTGATGGTGCGGCGGCTGGTGCCCCAGTAGTGTTTGGCGTAATTCTGGGAACGGGCGTGGGTGGGGGTATTGTGGTGCAGGGCCGTGTGCTGACGGGGCCGAATGCTATTACTGGTGAATGGGGACATAATCCTCTCCCGTGGCCCCGAGCTGATGAATTACCTGGCTTACCTTGTTACTGTGGTAAAACCGGCTGTATTGAAACCTGGTTATCTGGCCCCGGTCTGGCAGCCGACCACTTCAGGGTAACGGGGATTGTGATGACGGCACATGATATCGCCCAGCAGGCAGCCCACGGTGATGAGCTGTCTGTGGCAACACTGCAGCGTTATGAAGCACGGTTAGGTCGTGCATTGGCCAGCATTATTAATATCCTGGACCCACATGTGATTGTACTTGGCGGTGGCCTATCAAACTTGTTTAGATTATATGAAGATATTCCACGGACTTGGGGCCGTGATATATTTTCTGATCACGTATATACCCGCTTGGTGCCGGCTCTGCACGGGGATTCCAGCAGGGTGCGTGGGGCAGCTTGGCTCGGATCAGGTTAATAATATCAATATATTGCAATAATTATTAAATGTAATTTATATGAATATTGGATTCATGGTGATTATCAATAGCTTAAAAAATAAATGTTAACACGGTCACAATTCGCCCTATTTTTCTCAATAACCCATCATCTTCTGCCGCTAGCTAAGGCAGTGATTTCCTCAATAGGGGATGGGTTATGTCAGTTAATTCCAAGGTTTTATTATTTAAGAGCGTGCTCAATGTAGCATTATTGAGCCTGCTTGTATCCGCCTGTGGCGGCGGTAATGGGTCAGGTAATAGACCCTCTGCAACCCTCACAGATGCCATATCACCCGCGGTAGTTTCCACCGATCCCGCCAGCCGCAGTCTCAGCATTGCGGCGCGCACCCCGATTTCTGTGACATTTTCTGAAGCCATGGACCCCAACAGCCTTACTACCAGCACGTTTATGGTGAGTGCTGGTGGTGTACCGATATCCGGCACCGTGAGCGTGACTAGCAATTCCGCCACTTTCACTCCATCTGTCGATTTAGATCTGAATACACTCTATACCGCCAGCATTACGACCGGCGTAAAAGACAGAGCTGGTAATGCATTGCCAGCGGCGTATAACTGGCAATTCACGCCGGGCACGCGCGTATGGAGCACTGCACGTAGCATGGCCACGGATGCGTTTGCTCCACAAACCGGCACCGACAGTGCAGGCAACCTGATATTGGTATGGCAACAAAAAGAAGGGAATAACTACAGCATCTGGGCCAATCGCTATGATGCCGCCGCACGGCAGTGGGGGCTGGCCACCCTGTTACAGACCGACAATACTGGCAGTGGTTATGCGCCGCAGTTAGCAGTGAATGCCAGTGGATATGCTGTGGCAGTCTGGCACCATTACGATGGTAACCGGTATCATGTTTTGGTAAATCATTACAATGCCCTGCTGGGGCAGTGGGGGACGGTACAGGCGCTCACCGACAATACATCGGATGCCTTTAATCCTCAGGTGGCAATCAGCGCCAATGGCAATGCAATCGTGGTATGGCGTGGTCAGGATGGTCCCTTCGAGGACCCAGCGACCCCAATAACCGCCTTGGAATACTATGCGTCCAGCCTGTGGGCAAAGCATTACACCGCATCGAATAACGCCTGGGACGTAACTGCCACGGCGCTAGAACTGGATAATGATAAAGGTCATGATGTAAGCGCTGCTCAGGTGGTAATGGATAGCAATGGTCATGGTCAGGTAGTGTGGCAGCAATTTAATGGCACCGTCACCAGCGTATATGCCACGCGTTATATTGCAGGTATGGGGTGGGCCATGCCCGGGGTGATTTCAACCGGAAGTTTAGGCGTTGCCCTTAGTCCGCAAATTGCAATGGATAACAGTGGCAATGCCATTGCAGTATGGCGACAATATGATACTAGTGGACGCTACAATATTTGGGCCAGCCGATATGTGGCAGCCAATATTGCCTGGGCCGCCCCGGTGCGGATTGAAAGTGATATTACCGGTGATGCATTTGATCCCCAGCTCGCCGTCAATACCTTGGGAGATGCCTGGGTCGTATGGCATGAATATGATGGCACCACGTATAACATCCGGACGAACCGCTATACTGTAGGAGGTGGCTGGTCAGGTGCAACATTGATCGAAACCAACAACGGCGGTGATGCAACCCAAGCCCATATTGCAGTGAATGACAGTGGCGATGCTTTTGCCGTATGGGAGCAATCGGCAGGCACCCGAACTAGCGTATGGTTTAACCGTTATAATCCGTCCTTGCAGACTTGGGGTGTGGCGGCTTTAGTAGAAACAGATGATGGTGGCGATGCACTGGCTGCCCAGGTGAATGTCGATGGCAGCGGCAATGCCAGTGCTGCATGGCGCCAATGGGACGGGGCGCATTGGAAGGTGTTTACCAGCCGTTATCAATAAACTTAATCTTGTAAAGTAAAGAATAGCAAGCAAGTCCCCGCAGTTGCCCGCAGGGACTTGCTTGCTATTTCTGGTTTGAATTCCACCGCATTTATTCTCGTTTTTACTTTTATTCTCGTGAGCATTTATTTTCTGTCCTTCTGCAATACAGCGAGAGATCGCCCTTCCTTTTAAAAGCTATAGATTAAGTTCTTCTACTGTTGTAACGGATCTGTAAAAGGATCACGGCCTCTAGAGAGGCGCCGATGCGTAGTCACCAATGATGTCAAGTCGCTTCAAGAAACAAGGGTAGAACTGGTCGTGCCTGCAAAGTCTGGTGAGAGTCGAACCCAGGAAATTATTAGCGGAAACAGCGCGAGAACATCCGGTAGGGAGGGTAGTTTACATCAACAGCTTATCTGCTAAAGCGGCGTACCATGAGTATTACGG
>JBKJTS010000097.1:0-12414 GCA_046590885.1 Gammaproteobacteria bacterium | reverse complement strand
CACGGCACTTGTACATCCCTGTACATCGCAAAAATTAACTTATGCCGTGACGACCGCAATGACGGGAATGTGGCTTGCCATGGCTGCGCCCATCGCCCAGGCCAGTTGCGCTTCGGCCACCTGCTTTCTCGTCACCGGCACGCAGGAAGGTATCGCCAATCCGGGGCAGCTCATCATGGATCTGTCTTATCGCTTCATCCCCATGGACCAAGCCCAGCGCGGCAGCGATAAAGTAGCGCAGGCCTTGACGCCCGGCGTCGATTTTGAAAGCGGTGCGATCGAACCCGAGCACCACCGTGAAATTCGTACCAACAATGAACTGATGCAACTTGACGTCAGCTACGGCATCACCCCCAAATTCGCGGCGACACTCGCCATCCCATTCATGAACAACCGGCGCCATGAGCACTTTGTCATCGAGGAACACGCCGGCGTAAAAGAGGAGCATTTTGCCAGTGAAAATACCGCTGGTTTGGGTGATCTGCGCCTGACCGGCAAATATGCCCTGTACACCAGCCTGCGGCACCTGCTGGTGGGCGGTGCTGGGATTAAGGCCCCCAGCGGCGAATACAAGCTGCTCAACAGCAGCGGCGCCATTAACGAACCGAGCGTCATGCCGGGCACCGGCTCATGGGACGGCGTGGTTTCCGCCTATTACGCCTATCAGATCAAGCCGCACCAAATGGATACGTTTGTTTCTGCTTCTTACCAGCTCACCACCCAAAATGATCTGGACTACAAGTTCGGCAACACCCTGCTCGTCAACGGCGGTATGAATTACCTGTTCAAGGTCGCGGAAAAAGAGCTTACCGCCAGCCTGCAGATCAACCTGCGCCAGGCACCGCGCGATGACTTCAAAGGACAGGACGTGCCCAGCACCGGTGGCACCTGGATCTACCTCACTCCAGGCATCAAGACCCAAGCCTCGCCAAGCACAACGTTCTATGCCCA
This sequence comes from Gammaproteobacteria bacterium, assembly GCA_046590885.1. Classification (GTDB taxonomy): domain Bacteria; phylum Pseudomonadota; class Gammaproteobacteria; family Ga007554. The sequence goes on along the minus strand of JBKJTS010000097.1, from coordinate 11,463 downwards.
CGTGCAATTACCTGTGTATCAGTACGTCAATGACACCAACCTGGCGCCAGCCTATGGGTTGATTATGGGCCTGTCACACAGCTTTTAGAGGATATCTGGCAACTGCTACCAACTCTGCGCCATTGCATATCACCCCGGCAGGGGCAGGGTGATCACTACTTATTATGCATCTTCGCATTCACCTGAAATCACCTCTCTTATTAAAAAAATCTTTAAAATCAATCAAAAACCGCCGTTAGCACGGCCTTTCAAGTAGCCACAACAGAGCATGTAAGCTATACTTAGAGGTTATGAAAAGCATAATTTGGAGTTGTCATGGTTATTTCCACCCCCGAAGCTTTGCAAGAGCTGTGTCACGCCTTAAGCAAGGGTGATTACATTGCAATTGATACCGAGTTTTTGCGGGAAAAAACCTATTACGCACGGCTGTGCCTGATCCAGGTAGCAAACGATGACGTCATCGCCTGTGTTGACCCGCTGGCGCTACAGGATTTAACGCCACTGTGGGAGGTATTTTTCGACACCCGCATCCTCAAGGTATTGCATGCCTCGCGCCAGGATCTGGAAATCATTCACGACCTGACAGGACGCGTGCCCACCCCGATTTTTGATACGCAAATCGCCGCCACCGTGGCCGGGCATGAAGAATCCATCGGCTACAGCCGCCTGGTGGAATCCATCTGCGGCGAACAACTCGACAAAACCCTGTCACGCACCGACTGGAGCCGCCGTCCGCTAAGCGCCGAGCACATTCGTTATGCCGAAGATGATGTACGCCACCTGCGTCCGATTTTCAAAAAACTTCGCGCCGAACTCATCGACACTGGCCGCATGCAGTGGCTGGAAGATGACTTCGAATATCTCTCCAATCCGGCTTTGTACACCACCGATCCGCAGGAGATGTTCCGCAAGGTGAAGCGCGGCCAGATGTTGCGCCCCAAACAACTCGCGGTGTTACGCGAACTGGCCGCGTGGCGTGAAGCCGCCGCCATGAAGCTCGACAAACCCCGTAAATGGCTGATCGACGATGATTCATTATTTGAAATCGCGCGCCACCCCCCCGCCACGCTGGAAGCTCTGGCGCTGATACGCGGCATGAACGAAGCAGGTCTCAAAAAATGGGGTAAGCAGATTCTTGCCGCCACCGAGCAGGGGCTGGCAATCCCTGAAAACGAGCGCCCGCAGTGGCACGAGCGGCGCAAGCTCAAACCCAGCGATAAAGTGCTGGCAGATTTGATGATGGCAGTGGTACGTCAACGCGGACTGGAACATGGTGTTGCGCCATCGTTACTCGCCACCTCGTCCGACCTTGAAGCCATCATCGCCGGCGACCCGGAAGCCGCCCTGCGCAGCGGCTGGCGCGCACGGCTGGTAGGCAACGAACTGGGGGCGCTGCTCGCAGGCCACTTGTCCGTGCATGTTGAAGAGGGGAAAATAGTCGTGAAGCCTACGGCGGGGGCTTAGTGTCATGTTACTCTCTCGCCGTAGGGAAGAGACAGAGATAAATATCCGCGAAGCCATCGGATTTCATTTCGACGGCATGTGTGATGATGGCGCCCCGCCCCCTCATCCATCAAGCCATGTCGAGTACATCGAAGTTGCAGCGTAACAACGTGCTCAACGCGTACCTTCGGACAACTGCACGGGCCTAACCATGAAAATTACGGCTATTTATCCCGGCACTTTCGATCCAGTCACCAATGGCCACACGGATCTGGTACATCGCGCCGCGCGACTGTTCGACCATGTCATCGTAGCAGTGGCGGCCAATACCACTAAGACCCCGGCGTTTTCGCTCGATGAACGAGTGGAAATGGCACACACCGTATTGGACGGGATAAAAAATGTCGAGATTTGCGGCTTCGACTCATTGCTGGTGCATTTTGTCGCCGAGCGCGGTGCGCAGGTGATTTTACGTGGCCTGCGTGCAGTGTCTGACTTTGAATACGAATTCCAGCTAGCAGGCATGAATCGTAAGCTCGCGCCCAAGATCGAAACCTTGTTTTTAATGCCCGCCGAGCAATATGCCTATATTTCCTCTAGCCTGGTGAGGGAAATCGCCCGTTTGGGTGGCGATGTGAGCGAGTTTGTTCACCCACATGTCAAAGCTGCGCTTCAGGAAAGAATGCAGTAAGATAGATCTTCGAGGTATAAACGTATGTCCCTGATCATAACTGACGAATGCATCAACTGCGATGTGTGCGAGCCGGAGTGCCCGAATAACGCCATTTCGCAGGGCGAAACTATTTACGAGATCAACCCCAATCTATGCACCGAGTGTGTGGGCCATTTTGACACACCCCAATGCGTGGAAGTCTGCCCGGTAGACTGCATCCCCAACGACCCCAACCACGTTGAAAGCCGCGACGACCTGTATACCAAATATTTGCACTTGGTTAAAAAGGCGGGATAACAAAACCATATGAAACACTGGCTCCTGCTGTGTTTATTAGTGGTGTGCGGGCCGGTGCTCTCTGCCGCCAACCCCCCCTCTGCGGCCATTGCCACTGCTCACCCGCTGGCCACAGAAGCCGGACATGAAATTCTCGCCGCAGGCGGCAATGCCTTTGACGCCGCTGTGGCTATTACAGCTACCCTGGCGGTGGTCGAGCCCACTGGTTCCGGCCTGGGCGGTGGCGGTTTCTGGCTGCTGCATCGCGCTAAAAATGGCTACCAGACCATGCTCGATGGCCGTGAACGTGCGCCTTTAGCGGCACACCGCGACATGTATCTGGATGACCAGGGTGAGGTCATCCCTGGACTGTCGATGGACGGTCCCCTGGCGGCGGGTATTCCCGGTGTCCCCGCCGGACTCGCCCACCTTGCCCAGCACTATGGCATTCTGCCGTTGCGCAAAAGCCTGGGACCCGCCATCCGCCACGCCCGCAATGGCTTTGCCATTAGCGAATCGTACCGCCGCATGGCACAGTTCCGGCTCGAAGCGTTGCGCAAATCCAGCGCCGCCGCCGCCATCTTTCTCCATGAAAATGACCTGCCCGCGATCGGACATTTGCTCAAACAACCCGACCTTGCCGACACGCTGGAAGCCATCGCCAAACACGGCGCTGCGGGTTTTTACAGAGGCGCCGTGGCGGACAAGCTCATCAAAGGCGTGCGTCACGCCGGTGGCATCTGGACACATAAAGATCTCACCAGCTACCGCCTCCTCGAACGCCAACCCGTGCAGGGCACTTATCGCGGCATACGCATCACCTCCGCCGCGCCGCCCTCATCCGGCGGCATCGCGCTGATCAGCACCCTGAATATTCTGGCAGGCTATGACTCAAAAGCGCTGGATTCGACCCTGAATCCCACTGGCCGCACTCACCTCATTACCGAAGCCCTGCGGCGCGCCTACCGCGACCGCGCCATTTACCTGGGTGATCCAGACTACGTTGCCGTACCTGTGGCGCGCCTTACGGACCCGCTTTACGCCGACGGCCTGCGCGCCAGCATCCGCACCGACCGCGCCACGCCCAGCAACACCCTGCCCGGAAACGCCACACTCAGCGCCGGCAACGACACCACCCACTTTTCGGTGCTGGACAAGCACGGCAACCGCGTGGCCGCCACCCTGTCCATCAACTTCCCGTTCGGCTCCGGCTTCGTCGCCCCCGGCACTGGCGTACTTCTTAACGACGAAATGGACGACTTCTCCGCAAAACCCGGCACGCCTAATGTTTATGGCTTGGTAGGCGGTGAAGCCAACGCCATCGCCCCCGGGAAACGTCCGCTGTCCAGCATGTCCCCTACCTTTCTCGAAAGCAAACAGGGCGTCGCCATTCTCGGCACCCCCGGTGGCAGCCGCATCATCTCCATGGTATTGCTTGCCACCCTCGACTTTGCTGCAGCCAACGATCCCGTCTCATGGGTCGGCCTGAAACGCTTCCACCACCAGTTCCTGCCTGACGTGCTGCAACACGAACCCGGCGCCTTTAGCGCCGAACAGGCCACCAATCTCACCCAGCTGGGCCATACTCTCAAAGAAGTCACCGACCCGTATGGCAATATGCAAGCCATCCTGTGGGATCGCAAAAACAACAAAGTCAAAACCGCCAGTGATCCACGCGGCGAAGGCACGGCTACCGTTCGCTAAGCCGTCAAATGACGCAAAATGGCAGCCCAAAACATGGTTTTCCTTGCGGCCTAACCCGTGTTTGACTAAACTTTGCAGTATACCGACTGTCGAAACTCTGCAACGGATGACATCATTACCCCACCAGTCCTTTTATCACTTAACTACCCTGGAATTTACTTACACGCATGTCATCCCCCACACCGTCACCCGCCTTGTCCGTGGGCCAAACTGAACATCGTTATCTGCTCAAATTTCTGCTCATGTCAGCCGTCTTTCTGTTCATCGGCACGGTACACGGCGTCATACAGATACAACCGCCGGTACGCGCCTGGCTGGTATCGGTGGGCACGCCGCACAGCGGCCCCGGCCACATGATCGACCCGCTGGCACATGCCCACATGAATCTTGTCGGCGGGGTGATCCTATTCATGATGGCCGCTACCTACTACCTGTTCCCTACGATCTCCGGAAAACCGCTTTATTCGCGCAAACTGGCAGAACACACCTTCTGGTGGACAAGCATTGGTCATAGCTGTTTTTATCTGACGCTGATGACCTTCGGCATCATTGAGGGCAATGCCATGCTCCACACCCCTGAGCTGGTACCGGAGATACACCGTTATTACAAGCCCACCATCGCTATCGCGGCCACCATCATGGGCATCGGTTTCTGGGTCTATTTTGCCAACATTTTCATTACCGCTCGCCAGGTCTTTAAAAAACCATAATGATTCTTGAGTGCGGCTGCCCGGAACACTACCCCGACTGGCACAACCAGGACATTGATCTGGGCGGCCAGTGCGCACATATCCTACCTATTCCAATGCTTGCCCACATGCCAATGTCGTATGACTCCTACCTGCACAAACAACGCGAAGAGGTAGGCCTGCTGGAACTTAAGGAACGTTGGCCCGGTATGACCTTAATGGCCACCGGAGCATTGCGTGGCAAACTCATCCGCCTGATAGAGAACACCACCTCCCCCTCACGCCGCATCGAATATCTGCCCCGTCCGTTTCAATTGCATGTACGCCTCCATCCCGGCGATATCGGCAGCATCCGCCAGCCGGTACACCAAATGCAGCTCGACTTGCTCGACCATGGCCGCACCCCTCAGGAGCTATACCTGAGTTACATCACCTGCACCCGCTGCTACGAACAGCGCGGCGGACACAAAACCTTGCTGTTACGCCGCTGGGCAGACAGCCCAACCTTAAAAAAGCGCGTCAAGCCCATTGCTTAAAGGCTTCACTTCATGCAAGATAAAGAATGAGCTATCGCAAACACACTTAAAAAACTCACTGGGGAGAGCCGGAAATGACCATGCCTGACTTTTTGTCCTACATGCTTGGCACTGTAGGAACGATTGTTGTCCTTCTGATTGGGCTATTGACATATCAAGTCTATAAAACTGACATGTACCGACCGGATTTGCGTCGTAAAAACAACAAATAATACGGACTAGTCAAAACCAATAGCTTGTAAACGACAAAGGGGGCCTCAAGTCCCCTTTGTCGTTTACAAGTCGTATATTCAGCCTACTTCGCCCGTAGCGGGAAGCGCAACTCCACCTTGTCATCGCCACGCTCAAGGCGCACCAGCACCGCTTGGGTGGTGGGATCAGTCACCTGCAAGGAACGCCGGTATACGCCCACATGACCGTCCTGGATAGACTGGCGCCACGGGTCACTTTCGCTCATGCGAATTGATACCAACATATCAAACATTGGTTTGCGTGGCTTGCGCGTCACCATCACCAGAAATTCATTCATGCCTACTGTGGCGATTTCCGGTCGGGTTTCAACAATCACTTCCACATCGCCCCACATCTGCGGTGGCGCGCCTGGCCGGACGCCAGCCGTGACGCTCTCTTCCGGGGCCCCACATGCCATCAGCATAAAACTCAGCACCGCTAACCAGAAAAATTTCATCATCAACTCGCCGCGTGCTTTTGCAGGTAATCCAGAATCTGCCGCATTTCCTCGCTGGTAATGGGCGCAAAGTTATTCATGGTGCGGTGATTCTGCATGCGCCCCACAATCTGCGGCCAGTCATGCGCTTTGCGACTGGCGGGCGGCGGTGGCACATGACAGTCAGAGCAACGCTGCTTAAAAAGTATAGCGCCCACTGATTCGGGATCAGGATACCCTGCACCCCCTGCTGCCACCGTGCTACTGGTTTTATGCGAACATCCTGACAGCACTGCCAAGGCAACCACCAGCAACGCGCACTGCCTTACTTGGGTCATGCTACACGTGATCCTGCGGAGATTGGGATGGCAGGTTTCCAGAAGATTGCTCACTCAACGCCTTGGCGCGCGCTTCTTTTTTTGCACGGTGTATGTGGCGATAGTCTACCAACCAGTAGATCACGGCAACGGCAGTGCCCGTATACACTAACGCCAAAGGCAGGCCCCAATTAAACCATGCGCGCTCATGCCCCGCGCGATCGCCCCAGAATGGAAAGTTCAAACCAATCGCAACCAGAAACATAGCGATGAAAATGGCGATGAACCAATAGGGGATGTTATGCTCTGACTCAGGAATTTTTTCAACCAGCTCCCAGTCCTCCAGTCCACGCTTTTTCAGGCGCTCCTCTTCACTGGCATAACCCAAATGATCATTGATTGCCTCACCCCACTCCGGTTTCATAACGGGTGGTGGAGGTGCCTTGGTTTTTTCTGCGTCACTCATCGTCACACCTTGCCTACAAAATGCTGCACGCGAAAACTGTCCCGCCATCCATCCGTAGATTGTATATGCACAATAAACGGATATAAACCCGGCGCCAGATTCCCCGCTACATGCAACCCGATATCCTTACGCTCCGCTGTTTTAAACTCAGCGCGCGACGCATCCAGTATATATGCACCTTCCGGCAAGCCTTCAACCTGAATAGTCACCGCGCCTGGTTCATAAATTTTATGCGCCACATTGACCCGATAATCGCTAAAATTGGCGCCCATCGAAGCTTCAGCCCGGTACACTGAAAAACTATAGGCCTGATAATTCCACATGCCCCAGCTCAGCAGGAACACCCCCAGCGAAAATGCTGGCAATGCCCAGCCAGCACGCTGCGCCAGAGAGGCAAGGTTGGATGCTGGGCGCACACCATCCACTTTTTGCCGCTCGCCAAATTCAAACGTCAGCAAACCCGGCGTGCCGTGCTTGGTGTGCAGGGCATCACAGGCACTAATGCATTCGCCGCAATTGGTACAACTGTCAAACAACAGCGTATTGCGCGGGTTAATATCCACCGGGCAGGTAGTTTCGCAGAAATTACATTTGGCGCATTCATCGGAGCGTGACTGATCATAGATCACATGCAGAGTCTGACGGGTCTTAAACAGAAATTGCCAGATGCGATAGACACAGGTATAACGGCAAATATAATAACGCATCACCGCGAGATTACCCAGCACCAGCAACACGAACACGGCATAGATCAGGTACAGCGAGCTGATGACGCGCGGGTCATCACGAAAGATCACAAAGGACAGCACCACATCTGGCTCGTAAAAATACAACATGGGCAGCAACGACACGGCTAACGAGGCTCCCAGCAACTTGGCGCTCAACATGAACCAGTTCTTTGCTTTGTTTTTACCTGGGGACAGATGCGCATTTTCAGTGCCATCCCAATCCAGCACCGCACGCTTACCCAGATAACGGGCAGTTAGTTTATTGGCCCACGCCGACAGGGTATTTTGCGGACACACCCAACCACAAAAAGCAGTGCCCAAGGTGGAATAGAACATGATTAACAGGCACGCGCCAGCGAGCCAGAAGCCAAATACAATGTAAAAATCTGAAAACCATATTTGACGGCCCAGCACCACAAAACCGGCGCTGGTATCAATTCGGAATACCCCTAGAACCGGTATAAGCACCAATAGAATTAGGGTGCCTATCTGCATCGCACGGCGCTTCCACTCCAAATTTTGACTCGTCAGCCTGCGGGGCGCGTTTTCAGAGGAGGAATGAACAACAACTGGGATTTTGCGCAAAGCTTCGTTGGCACTCATATCCTTGATGGTAGCATAAGGCTTTCCCACCACACAATGTGATGAATTACGCCCCTAGTCTGCAAGCTGTGAGAAATAACGCTTCAAACCTATCAAGGGTGTTGCGTTTCGCCTTTCAATCGGCTATATATATGCAAGGCTTCTTATACAAACAAGCTGGCCCCATTAAAGTACAGGGGAAATTGGGAACATATCACGGGGAGGACATTAAAATGGTTCAAAATATCGGCATTAACATCCTGATTCCTATAGCAGTATTCAGCTTCCTTATCTTTGGCGCTGCTCTTATGGCAAGCGCCGCTTTTAAAGACAAGGCAACACGCCTCACTAAAAAGGGCTTATAACCTTTAATTGCTTTTAACCTGAACACATAAAAAAACCCGGCTAGCCGGGTTTTTTTATGTCATGAGCAGAGATGGCCTGCCACTATTTCTGTTTAACTTTTTTCGTTTCCACACGCTGTCCCAGCGTTATAGCCACCGGATTGACTTCCCAGATTTCCTTCGCGTATTCCCGGATGGTACGATCGCTGGAAAACTTGCCCATGTTCGCTACATTTAGAATGGCCTTACGCGTCCATTCCTGTGGGTTGGCGTACAATTCACTGACACGGTCTTGCGCGGAAATATACGAAGCGTAGTCAGCCAGCAGCAGGTAGCGATCACCCCCGTGGGTTAATGCATCAATAATTGGCGCATATAAATTGGGTTCGCCAGGCGAAAAAAAGCCGCTGCCGATCATATCCATCACCTGTTTGAGTTCCGGGTTGCCGTGATAGTACTCCCACGGGTTATACCCACTATTATGCAAATCAGCCACCTGTTGCGTGGTCAAACCAAAAATAAAGATATTGTCTTCGCCTACTTCTTCGAGAATTTCAACATTGGCTCCATCAAGTGTGCCGATAGTCAACGCGCCATTCAGGGCAAGCTTCATATTGCCCGTGCCCGAAGCCTCGGTGCCTGCAGTAGATATTTGCTGTGACAGATCACAGGCCGGGATCAAGTTTTCTGCCGTAGATACGTTGTAGTTAGGTATAAATAATACCTGCAACTTACCAGCGGTGGCCGGATCATTATTAACAATGTCTGCAACATCATTAATCAAATTAATGATCAGCTTAGCAATGACGTAACCAGGTGCCGCTTTGCCGGCAAAGATGATGGTCCGGGGCACCACAGAAACGCCCGGATTAGAACGAATGCGGTTATACAACGTAACCACATGCAAAACGTTGAGCAGTTGGCGCTTGTATTCATGAATGCGCTTGATATGCACATCAAACAGCGAATCACAATTCACTGTCATACCAATATATTTGCTGATCAGTGCCGCCACCTTTTCCTTGTTGGCGCGTTTGACAATACGGAACTCTTCGCGAAACGATGGGTCATCTGCCAGCGGGATGAGCTTCTTCAACTCATCGAGATTAGTTGTCCAGCCATCGCCAATGCGCCCGGTAATTAATTGTGACAAGCGTTGATTAGCATGACTCAACCAGCGCCGGGGCGTAATGCCATTGGTCTTGTTAACAATTTTTCCGCTATAAAATTGCTCGAAATCACTGAAAATAGTAGATTTCATTAATTGCGTATGCAATGCCGCGACGCCATTTACTTTATGACTACCGACAACAGCAAGATGCGCCATGCGGATGCGGCGTTCGCCCGATTCATCAATTATCGACATGCGGCGCAACAGATCTGGATTACCCGGATAGCGATGCATGACGTCTTTGAGGAATCGATGATTGATCTCATAAATAATTTGCAAATGCCGCGGCAACATAGTTTCAAATAACCTCACCGGCCAGGTCTCCAGCGCCTCCGGCAGCAAGGTGTGATTGGTGTAAGAAAAGGTGCGTACGGTAATATCCCAGGCACGATCCCATGACAACCCCTGAAGATCAACCAACACCCGCATCAATTCAGGAATGGCCAGCACCGGATGCGTATCATTAAGCTGGATCGCGACTCTATCGGGCAGTTTGTCAAAGTGATAATGAGATTTACTGAAGCGGCGTAAAATATCCTGCAATGAAGAGCTGACAAAAAAATATTGCTGCTTGAGCCGCAACTGCCGACCCATAGCGGTAGTGTCATCGGGATATAGCACCTTGGAGAGATTTTCGGATTCATTTTTGTCTTCAAGGGCCTTGATGTAGTTGCCTTCATTAAAAAATTTCAGATTAAAATCACGCGTCGCCTTGGCCGACCATAAGCGCAAATTATTTACGGTGGTAGTCTTGTAGCCAGGAATCGGCGTATCGTAAGCCATGGCCATGACTTCGTCAGCATCTACCCAATGGTAGCGGCGCTGACCCTGATCACCGGGGTATTCCACCACACGGCCATTAAATTGCACTGAATAAATCACTTCCGGACGCGGGAATTCCCACGGGTTACCATAACGTAGCCAGTTCTCCGGGTGCTCTACCTGGCGACCATTTTCTATGCGCTGGGTGAACATACCGTATTCATAGCGAATGCCATAACCGTATGCAGGGATGCCGATGGTAGCCATGGAGTCGAGAAAACACGCGGCGAGCCGCCCCAGTCCGCCGTTTCCTAGTGCCGCATCTGGCTCCATTTCACGGATTTCTTCCAGATTCAGGCCGATATCGTGCAGCGCCTGCGTGCATTCATCATATATGCCGATGTTAAGCAGGCTGTTGCTGAGAGTGCGGCCGATCAGAAACTCCAGGGAAAGATAATAAACCCGCTTGGCATCTTCGCGGTAATAGGTACGCATGGTTTCCATCCAGCGCTCCATGAGGCGGTCACGCACGGCGTAAGCGGTGACGTTGTACCAGTCGCGATCAGTGGCAGTGTAAAGATCTTTTCCCGCCGAATATTCCAGCCGATTGGCCAGTGAGTATTTGATGGATTCCGCATCAAGACCCATGTAGTCATACTTGAAAGAACGCATGGTGCTTTTCATTGGCATGTTATTGTCTCTCTGAATGTTATTTTTTTACCAGCCATGGCAAGCATGTAATATGCTGATAGATATATTAATTTTTTATTTAGTATTATATAAACCAGTCTGCCGTGTGGGATAGGATATGTTAAGTATCGGACAGTGCGTCGGATCCCTGAACTATTCCTGCAGGATGTAATAGTATCGCTTGCTTGCTGCATGCCTCATTTCTGGATATAATAATAGATTATCGTTGCCAAGGCTTCAGCAACCAAAGCGGGGCGCTGGGCATGCGATGCCAAGCTATTTGACACAAGAGAAGAGGTTCACCATGAAAGCCGATATCCATCCCGCTTATTCCGAAATTACCGTTACCTGTAGTTGTGGTAATAAATTTACCACACGCTCTACTGCCGGTAAAAGCCTGAACCTGGACGTGTGC
>JBKJTS010000216.1:0-18847 GCA_046590885.1 Gammaproteobacteria bacterium | reverse complement strand
TCCGTTATGGCAAGAGGCGTTAACAAAGTTATTCTAATCGGTAATCTCGGCAAAGACCCCGAGGTGCGTTACATGCCCAGCGGCGGCGCCGTCGCTAACATCACTGTTGCCACCACTGACTCGTGGAAAGACAAACAAACCGGCGAAAAGAAAGAAACCACCGAATGGCACAGCGTAGTATTCTTTAATCGCCTCGCAGAAATTGCCGGCGAGTACTTAAAGAAAGGTTCCAAAGTCTACATTGAAGGCTCGCTGAAAACTGAAAAGTACCAGGACAAAGCCACCGGCGCGGATCGCTACAGCACCAAGATTATTGCTAACGAAATGCAAATGCTGGACGGGAAAGGCGGCAGCGCGGATTTCCCGGCCGCACCCAGCGGGGGCTCACAGCAACGCCCCAGTGATAACCGGAGCCCGGCAGCGGCGCAGGACAATAAATTTGAAGACTTTGATGATGATATTCCGTTTTAACGGTTTACCTGAGAGTTGTTTTGTAAAGTTAATTACTACGCCCTGTTTATCAGGGCGTTTCTTATTTAGCGTGAGAAATTTGTGTAAAAAATGATTTAGCTTTGTATTGGTTATGTGTATCACACCGCCGAAAACGCATAGGCTACGGCTGAACTTCAACCTGGCCTGCACTGAATCTGGCAATAAAGTCTGAATCTAAAGGTTGGTTGGCGGCAGAGCAGATCAAAGCCACGCCTGCTTATACAGGTGTTTCTGGAAGCTGAAGAACAGGCTCCTGATTTCATCCACGCCGCCGAGCACAACTGTAGCATCCGATATCGAGTGATATTTCAGCTCGATTAGATTTGGTAGTCTGGACTGATCGAGTTCCTCCACGCCTGAGTCAATGTATTTGAACAGAACGAATTCGATGAAGCTGCTCTGTTCGAGCGTCAGCCCCTCAAAGATTTTTTGGCTGGCCTGCGATACCCGCTGCTCCCTGGTCATGGGCTGAACGTAAAACGAGATGTATTCCAGCACGTCAAACAGGTCGCTTTTTTCGGCATCGACCAGTTTTTGCAGTTCTGCCATTTCAGCATGACCGTAACCGGCATCGGCAAGCTTGTCTAATAGGACTTTGCGGGTGATCGGGTCTGACCATATCTGGCGCAGCTCTTCCTCAGTCTGGAAATAGGATGGCAGCGCCCCATACAGGTTGTTCATGAACTCCTCCACTGAGATAGGTTTGCCATCAGCCCCCCAGAACGAGGTGGAAATCATGTGCTGAATCTCACGCTCCTTGCCGTCACGCAGCTTGATCTTGACCTTCTTCTTGCAGCAGGTGCAGGGCACGTTGCCGCATACCTCACAAGGCAGCTTAGGCGGTTTCTCACATACGCAGGGATGTTCACCACAGGTAGGACAGGGCTGAAGTGATGGCTTTTCGCAGGTGCAGGGATCGTTTTGGCACTTGGCACAAACTTCCACCTCAATCGGCTCCCCATCCCATTCAGGATCGGCAAAGTGATGATAGGCATCCACGAAATCGTAAATCGTAAAATAGTCCTTGCCATCAAACAAGCGTGTACCACGTCCGACTATCTGCTTGAACTCGATCATCGAATTAACCGGGCGCATCAAAACGATGTTGCGGACATTGCGAGCATCCACGCCGGTCGATAGCTTTTGCGAGGTGGTCAGAATGGTGGGCAGGGTTTTCTCGTTGTCCTGGAATTCACGCAGATACTGCTCACCCTGTTCACCGTCATTCGCAGTCACACGTACGCAGTAGAACGGATCTTTGTTCTGGCAATATTGATTAACCAGTTCTCGCACCACTGCCGCATGAGTTTGATTGGCACAGAATACAATCGTCTTTTCCTTCTGGTTGATCTCGTTCAGGAAAACCTTAACCCGCTTGGCCTCACGTGACTTGATTTCGATGATGCGATTGAAGTCCGCCTCTTCGTAAATCTTGCCCTCAACGATGGTGTCATCCGACGTGTAGGTGTAATCATCCAGCGTGGTCTTGATCCGTTTGACCTTGAACGGTGTCAGAAAACCATCGTTGATACCTTCTTTTAGCGAATAAATATAGACGGGTTCACCAAAATACCGATAGGTGTCTACGTTATCCTTGCGCTTCGGTGTAGCCGTCAAGCCTAGCTGAACAGCAGGGGAAAAATATTCCAGGATGCCACGCCAGTTACCTTCATTGTTTGCGCCACCACGATGGCATTCATCAATCACAATCAAGTCAAAGTAGTCAGCAGGATAGTCACCAAAATAAGGCGTGTTGTCATAGCCGCTCATGAAAGTCTGGAAGATGGTAAAGAAGAGGTTGCCGTTGGTTGGCACAGCACCCCTTTTACGGATTTCTTCAGGTTTAATCCTTACCAGTGCATCTTCAGGAAATGCCGAGAAGGAGTTGAAGGCTTGGTTGGCAAGAATGTTCCTGTCAGCAAGAATAAGTATTCTTGGCCTGCGAGCCCCATCCCGCTTTAAATTCCAACGGGTTTGAAATAACTTCCATGCAATCTGAAATGCAATAAAGGTTTTACCCGTGCCTGTTGCCAGTGTCAGCAGGATGCGTTGCTTTTCTTCGGCGATGGCATTGAGAACATGGGTAGCTGCAATTTCCTGAAAATAGTAAACACGCTTGCCGCCCACAACTTCAAAAGGCACAGCATCAAATTTATCTTTCCAATCGTTCTGGTCAGAGAACGTTTTTTGCCATAGTTCATCGGGGGTGGGGAAAGCGCCGACTAACCCTTCATGGCCTGACTGCATGGAGATTTCGTAAATCTCTTTACCGTTGCTGGAAAAGGTAAAGCCTAGTTGCAGCTTGGAGGCATAGTTTTTCGCCTGTGCTACCCCTTCACCCACTTCCAATTCATCAGATTTGGCTTCAATGGTGGCAAGCTTGCGGTTCTTGTAGACCAGCACATAATCCGCAATCAGTGGCTTTGCCCGTGTTCCACCTACCTGAATTTTGCCAGCGGTGATACGGAACTCCCGCAGCACCCGTGAGCCTTCGATGACACCCCAGCCAGCAGCTTTAAGCTTGGGGTCTATGTATTCGGCACGGGTATCGGCTTCGTTCATTTTGCCTTCTCTTTTTTGGGCTTGGCTGGTTGTTCAGATTTTGGCCGTTCAGTTTTCAACCAAGATTGTCCATTATCCACGTCATTTCCGCTGTTATCCTCGTCATTCCCGCGCAGGCGGGAATCCAGTGGGTTTAAAGAAAAGGCATTTTTATTTTGCTGGATTCCCGCCTTCGCGGGAATGACGGGGGGTGCGAGAATGACGGGGTTTTTTGCTAATGGATAATCAGCTTTCAACGCTTTGGGTGCTTGGGCGGGCGGCAGGAAGCTATTCCCAGTGACCACCGATTTGCCCGTTTTGGCTTCGAGTGCTTTACGTGCCTGCTTGGCAATCGCCCCGCCTTTTTTGCCGCTACGCTATTCTCTGTCATGCCGGTAGCGTCATCAGTTTCTGCAATCTGGCGGGTGGAGAGTTCGGCAAGTGCGGTAAAGATCAGCTCAGCCTCGCTCATGTGGTCACGCAGGTTGTGAGTCTGCAAGCCCTTCATGTCCTTGTGTGCCTTCACGCTCACCCCAGACCATTCCTGATGGATGAGGTTGGTCAGTATGGCGAATTCCTGCCCGGCCTTGATGTCGTGATCTGCCCAGTAATCGGTCAGCTTGTTGCGGGTTTCCTGCCCCGTCATACGTTGCTGTATCCACTTCTCGCTACGCCCATGCTTTTGCCAAGTCTCACGGGCACGATTCAGGGATAGAGCCGGGTCGGCCATTTCCTGCATGCGTTCATAACCAACCTTTGCCAGCCAGAGTTTGATCGGTTCTGCCTTGGGGCTGGGGACAGACTGCACCAGTCGGAGCAATGTTTCCGCAGTCGCTACATCGGTTAGGCGCTGTTTTCCATCGTCAGCCGTCATTTTCAACTGGTAACAGTTTGATACCAGTTGACTGCCTTCCTTATCCAGACGGCCTTTCAGCACCTTCCAATACTTTCTGGCGCCCTGATAATCAGGCTGTTGCGTTAGCACCTGCACGATGTCAATTACTGAGAACAGCCAGGTTTCCGTCGTTTCGTCATACACACGGCGAATCTGGTGTTCTTCAAAAAAGGCTGGCTGAATTGACATGGCAGGGTTCCTATAGTTGACCGCTGAAAGCCTGGTTGAGGATGGATTTTTTAAGCTCGGTCAGGGCGGTGAGCTTCTGCTGGTAGATGGCTTCGAGACGTTGGGTTTCGGCGCGAAGACTTTTAATATGGTCAGCGATGCGGCGTTGTTCTGCCACAGGAGGTAGAAGAAATTTGAAATCTTTTATCTGTTGACCACTTATGTGAGGAATGCCGCTACCTGTTTGTACGCCAAGTATGTGTGATGTAAATCCGGCACTTCCGATGAGAATGATTAAAAAACAATTTTCCAGATTCGCGCAGCCGCGAAGACGAGCTGTTCGCTGAACGAGTAAACATGGCAAATCATCTTCTGAAATTGAGGCATGTTTTAGACCAGCCTTAACCCAAGGACGATCCATTGCAAGAACAATGTCACCATTGTGGAGTTGATAACGGCTGTATTCGGCTGCATCAGATGCAGGCCACTTCTTCACATCGTCCCATCGAAGCGATCCTTGAACTATGTTGTCGCCCCTAAGCAGTCGGATACTGTCCTGTGATTCTATGTATTGGGAACTCTTGAAAGCGAAACCAGCGAGCAAATCTATTTCTGCACCAATCGTCGTCTCCTTCCAATCCTCACCGCCTTGGGTAAAAACCGATTGAAGGTGGCTCTGAGACACCTCACGGGCATTGGCGAGGTTTTTCTCGGCATTAGCTGTGGCGGTGGCAATGCCTGCAAACGCTTCGTCAAGGATGGCGACGATGCGTTGTTGTTCGGCTATTGAGTCTGGGTAGCCAACCAGAAACTTGTCTGCCAAAACAGAGCGAGCCAATTCAGTCTGCCCACCGCAACCTTCACCCGCCGATTTTATAGCCTTTTCAATAAAAATAAGCATATACCCAAAGAATTCCGGGAAAAACTTGTTAGGTTTTGGCCTAACGATAGTGATATGACTATCAACAGTTGTAGGCTCCGGAGGGATTTCACGAACTTGAGCAACACGCCCTAATGTCCCAGTTCCCGTTGAGTTAACGAGCACGTCGCCCAGTTGAATAAATCGATTGTCACTAACCGACTTTGCTTCTTGATCATGGCGACGTGATTGCGCATAGTTGACTCGGTGGTCACGAACACATTTTTGATTTAGGACACAGATGCCGCCTTCCTCAATATATTTCGGGGAAACGCCACGATTTAGAAGAGAGCAGACTTCGCCAAGTTTTTCGGTCTGCCACCCCGCCTTCATACTTCCACCTCGTCATTCCCGCGTAGGCGGGAATCCAGTGGGTTTAAAGAAAAGGCATTTTTGTTTTTCTGGATTCCCGCCTCCCCCCCGCCTTCGCGAGGGTGACAGGGAATGACGGGAGGTATAGGAATGAAGGGGGGTGCAGGTATGGCGGGTCGTGCAGGTTTGGCGGGAGGGGCGGGAATGACGATTTGAGGCTCGGCTCCCGTTATTTCTAGCCAGAGGTCTTTCCATTCTGGATTTGTTTTTTCGATGGTTTTTAGCTTCCATGCACGCAGCCATTTTTTCATCGCTTTTTCTTTACTGATGGCACTTTCCATTGTTTCGTGCAGCTCGTACCACACCAATATTTTCACGCCATGTTCTTTGGTAAAGCCTTCGGCTAGTCCTTCTCTATGTTGCCAGACGCGCTTTATCAGATCAGACGTGACGCCAATATACAGCGTGCCATTGCGTTGACTGGCCATCATATACACGGCAGGTTGTGTCATAGTAATGCTCCATGCGCAACGTCATCTTCGCCCACGACTACCCCATTTGAGGGCAGGCTGCGGCGGGAACTCAGTGGGTTTAACCGAGATTGTGCATTGGCCTCGTCATTCCCGCTGTCATCCTCGGACTTGATCCGTGGAAGGCGGGAATTCAGCAATAGAACATTCAGCGAAGCGGACAAAACGGCCATGTTGTCCCGCTTCGCGGGGTAATTTTCAATCAACTGGATTCCCGCCTTCGCGGGAATGACGGGAATGACGAGCGGGTGGATTTGAATTTCTTTCACAGCAACGCCCTGATCTTCGCCAGAACTTCCGCACTCTCGGCATCCAGTGTGGCAATCTCCGTCATGATATCCTGTGGGCTGCGATGCTGCACTTCTTCATTGCGGTTCGGATTCTTAACCGACAGGTCATAGGTAGACTGGTCTATTCCTGCCACGTCCACTGACCAGGAATTAACAGAATCCGCCTTGGTCTTTTGCAGGGTGACGAAATCAGCCAGATCGGCTTCATTGAGCGGGTTTGTCTTGCCCAGATTACGATCAAGGTTGAGCTGGTAGAACCAGACTTTTTTGGTTGGCGATCCCTTCTCGAAGAACAGCACTACGGTTTTGACACCGGCTCCTGTGAACGTGCCACCTGGCATATCCAGCACCGTATGCAAGTTGCAGCTCGCTAGTAACAGTTTGCGCAGGCTGACCGATGCGTTGTCGGTATTCGACAGGAAGGTGTTCTTGATGACCACGCCAGCACGACCACCGGCTTTCATGATCTTGATAAAGTGTTGCAGGAACAGGAAAGCAGTCTCACCCGTTTTGATCGGGAAGTTTTGCTGTACCTCCGCACGTTCCTTGCCGCCAAAGGGAGGATTGGCCAGCACGATGTCGTAGCGATCTTTCTCCTGAATGTCTGCTAAGTTCTCAGCCAGCGTATTGGCATGAACGATATTTGGCGCTTCAACGCCATGCAGAATCATGTTCATGGTGCCGATGATATAGGCCAGCCCTTTCTTTTCCTTGCCGTAGAAGGTGTGCTTTTGCAGGGTCTCGGCATCCTTCGTGGTCAGGACTTTGCTGGTTTTCAGGTATTCAAACGCTTCAGCCAGGAAGCCAGCAGAACCTACTGCACCGTCATATACCTTTTGGCCGATTTCAGGAGCAACGACCTTGACGATGGTCTTGATCAACGGACGTGGGGTGTAATACTCGCCGCCATTGCGACCGGCATTGCCCATGTTCTTGATTTTGTCTTCGTAGAGATGCGACATCTCGTGCTTCTCTTCCTTGGAACGGAAACGCAGCCCGTCGATGAGGTTGAGAACTTCCCGCAGGTTGTAGCCGCTCTGGACCTTATTTTTGAGTTCGCTGAAAATCTCGCCTATCTTGTAGTCAATGGTGTCTGGGCTTAATGCCTCTGCCTTGAATTTCTTCAGGTAGGGGAAGAGGGTGTGATCAACAAAATCCTTGAGGTCGTCGCCCGTCAGCGCCTTGTGGTGGTCAATTTTGCCGTCACTGGTTTTCGGTGCTGCCCAAACATGCCATTTGTACTGCTCTTCGATGATGGGTTGATAAGGCTTGCCTGCAAGCTGCGCTGCTGTCAGCTTGTCCCGCTCCAGGTCTTCAAGATACTTGAGGAACAGCACCCATGAGGTCTGCTCCACATAATCCAGTTCACTACCGCATCCTGCGTCTTTGTGCAGGATGTCGTCTATATTTTTAAAGGCTTGTTCAAACATGGAATTCCGATTCGGTTGAGGCTGACAGCACTGCTGGGAATGAGCTTAAGAGGATACCATTAGTGGGGTTAATTGCCCCGGAACGTATACAAAAAAGTTTCGTTTCAATTGATGCATGATCCCATGCTACGGCCCATTCCTACTACAGCCCCAAACCCTGTATCGGCGGGGCTTGTCAGCGATGGTCGATAGTGATGTGGGCCACAACCAGATTACGCGGTTTTTATCAGCGCAGGACTACACGTCGCATGACCTGTGGCAACAGGTCATGCCTGCCGACCGATCGGTGGAGTGTGAGAACGGTGTGCTGGTTTTGATGACACGATTCAGGAGAAGGCGCAAAACGTAGCGGGCACATCACCACTCACGGCGAGCAAAAGAGCCGTTACTAAATGCGGGCAAGCTTGCCAACAAGACAGCAACGTAACGACCAAGGCGGTCACGACGACTTTCAGGACAATATCGGTTGCATTGAGGCCCTCCCTGACGCTGGATAACGGCAAGGAAAAGGCACAGGGGTGATATTGCAGCGCAAGACCTCACACCGGACAGCAACTGCGAGCGGGCGAGCACGTTTATGACGTTGTATCCCACTGAATTGATGTCCGGTGCACCTGCCCCTATGCCATGACGGCCATGGATAAAATCCATCTCTTGCTTAATCGTTTTACTTTATGCCGTCTGGATGGAAGCTAGTTCCACTATTTTAACGTGCGGTTTACGCAGTTCTTTGCTGAGTAGCAGGTACGTATCCAAATCAAACGCCACGTCATAGTGTGTAGCCGCAATGGCGTTAAGATCACATCCCTGATCCACGGTCGTGAGATGCACCCAGTGTTCAAAGATGTGCATCACAGATTTATTATTAATTTCATGATGCTCATAGAGCCCAATCTTGCCCGGATAAGGCCACGTCTTGAGTCGATGTGCCATCATCGCTTGTTGCAGTCTTAAGAAATGGATTTCAGGCGCTTCCTGGCCCGTACAAACCCCCTTGCAGCGTTTTAATTGCTGCGCAAAACACCCGCCTTTGCCCGCTTCCAGGCCTAAACATTTCAAGCAAAGATGATGCTGATCAGCGAGGTGCCGTAATACTTCTACAGCCTGGCGTTTAGAGCGAAACATACCAAATAATTGACCCAGGGTACCGGGTTGTATTTCATCTTCCCGCACGAGACTGACCAGCGGATGCGCCTCTGCCGAGGTTGCCAGGCGCCAGGAACACAACTGGCGCTGACGGCGCAGTCTTCGGTTATAAATGGGTTGGCGCTCTTTAACTAATCGTGACTCCAATAGCAAAGCACTGAACTCGCCTGCCGTCTCAATCCATTCAATATGTTTAATCTCCTGGCTGATACGCATCTCTTTAGTAGAGGAGTGATCACTGCCAAAGTGAGACATGACGCGTTGGCGCAGGTTAATACTTTTGCCTATATACAAGGGCAGCGCGCTTTCACCAAAGAAGAGATAGACGCCCGGGGTGTCCGGCAATTCGTCTATCACATGCGCATCAATACCACTGGGCAGACTGGGTGGCGCCTGGAGTAGAGCATGCGCCGTTTCACTGATCCGTACGGGTCCAAACTCACGGGTGGCTGAGTCCAGGAAGGCCACCATCATTTCTACATCCCCCATCGCCCGATGCCGTGCACGGCACGTTAATGAATGACGGCTGATGATGGCATCCAGGCTATGACTTCGATGGTGGGGGTAAAGCTTTCGGGAGAGTTTGACGGTACACAAGACATTGACACGAAGGTTAATGCCCATTCTTTTAAATTCATTCTTTAAAAAGCCATGATCAAAGCGCACGTTGTGCGCGCATACCACAGAGGCGTGGAGATAATCCAGTAATTCCCCCGCCACCTGTTTAAAAAGAGGGGCAGAATCTACCATCTCCGGCGAAATGCCGGTGAGCCGTTGAATAAAAGGTGGGATGGTGGCTTCGGGATTCACTAACGTTTGCCAGCGGGATACCTCAACCCCGTCCTCAAAACCAATCAATGCGATTTCTGTGATGCGATCCCGGAGGGGAATGGCGCCCGTGGTTTCCAGATCAAGTAGCACGTAACGGGGGAGCATAGGGTCGATCTTGATAAAAGGCAGACGCCGCGCTTGCATTCCCGCTCGGCATCTTGAATAATGAACATTAATCAAGTCTACTACTATTGGAGCAGTAATGTCCACTAAGCATGGGGGTTCCCGTCACGGTGCGGGCCGCAAGCCCGGGAGCGGCGCCTTTAGCGAGCCGACCCAACCGCTGCGCATCCCCGAAAGCCTGGTGCCAGCGGTGGTGCTCGCCCTTGATCAGTATAAAGCCCGCCATCAAGCGTTGCCCAGCGCGCAGAGGGTGGCGGATGTCGCTATTTTTCTGCCCCAGTCCGGCCTAAAGGTATTGCCTCTGCCCTTGTTCGCCACCCGTATCTCCGCCGGGTTTCCCTCGCCC
The DNA here is from genome assembly GCA_046590885.1 of Gammaproteobacteria bacterium. Lineage (GTDB taxonomy): Bacteria > Pseudomonadota > Gammaproteobacteria > Ga007554. Next base: position 8,824 of record JBKJTS010000216.1, on the reverse strand, counting down.
GCCGATGATTATGTAGAAAAAAGTCTGGATCTAAACGAGTATCTGGTGCGGCACAAGGAGGCTACTTTTTTCTTGCGCGTTCAAGGGGAGTCCATGCTCGGCGCCGGAATCCATGATGGGGATATGCTGATTGTGGATCGGGCTGTCAAACCGCAGGATGGCAAGGTGGTGGTGGCCGCGCTGAATGGCGAACTCACCGTGAAGCGCTTGCGGCTGGGCGTCGGGGAGGCATGGCTTGCAGCGGACAATCCCGCCTATGCACCGATTCGCCTGACTGAAGATCTGGACTGCATCATTTGGGGCGTGGTCACGAGCGTCATTCACGCCCTTTAGATGTACGCGCTCGTCGACGGCAATAATTTCTATGTCTCCTGCGAACGGGTGTTTCGGCCTGACCTTAACGGTCGCCCGGTTGTCACCTTGTCGAATAATGACGGCTGCGCCATTGCCCGCAGCAACGAGGCCAAGGCGCTTGGCATCAGAATGGGAGCGCCCTGGTTCCAGATCCAGCATTTACAGAAGGATGCCGGTTTGGTGGCATTTTCTGCGAACTTCGCGCTGTATGGCGACATGAGCCGGCGCATGATGCGGGTCGCGGCGGGGCTGGGCCCCTTCCAGGAAATATACAGTATTGACGAGTCCTTCATCGGCCTGCAGGGCGTTAGCGGCGACCTTGGACTGCGATCCCGCACCTATCGCGATAGCATCCTTCGGTGGACCGGCATTCCGTGCGGTGTGGGAATTGGCGCCACTAAAACCTTGGCAAAATTTGCTAATTATATAGCCAAGACGACCGAACGCCAGCCGGGGAGATACCCAGCGAATTTGGCCAGGGTCTGCAATCTGGCAACTCTGCCCCGTGCTGATCTGGAGGCGCTCATGGCGGCCACTGATGTGGGTGAGGTGTGGGGCGTAGGGCGGCAGATCGGCCGCCAGCTCAAGGAGGCGGGCGTGAACACCGTGCTGGATTTAACGCGGCTGAGTCCTTCTTTAGTGCGCACCCGTTGGAGTGTGGTGCTGGAACGGACTGTGCGGGAATTGCAAGGCGAACCTTGCCTGCGGCTGGACGAAACCCTGCCGGCAAAACAGCAAATTGCCTGTGCGCGAAGCTTTGGCCGTCCGGTCACGGAATTGAATGCGTTAATCGAAGCGGTGAGCACATTTGTGAGCCGTGCCGCCGAAAAACTGCGACAACAACGCTGTCTTGCCGGCAAAGTACAAGTGTTTGCACACACCTCACCGTTTCGCGAGGGTCCTGGGTACTCGCAAAGCCTCATTATTCCATTACGGCGTCCGACGTCTGATACCCGGTGGCTGATCCATGCGGCGGTAAAGGGAATCACCCAGATTTACCAGCCGGGGTTTGAATTCGCGAAAGCGGGCGTGATGTTGCTCGATCTGATATCTGATACACACGGGCAACACGAATTGGATTTTGAGGATCACGCCCCCCTCGAGCGGGTGGGTTTAATGACCTCCTTTGATGCCATCAATACGCGTTTTGGGCAGGGCACCGTGCATATGGCCAGGACCGGAATGGCCCAGGCGGATCGCCAATGGGTCATGTGCCAGGCGAAACTTAGTCCATCCTATACAACCTGCTGGAGCGATCTGCTCCGGGTACGGGCGTGAACCGTTGAACTAATCCATCAAAACAACGGTAATCAGAGTGATTTATTCTCATCCAACAACTTACCTAGGCGTTGCGCGGGAACGTAACCGGGCATCAGGCGGCCATCTTCCAGCATTAACGTTGGCGTGCCGGTGAGACCGAGTCGCTCAACCAGCGCCATGTGCTGGTCCACCGGGTTAGTGCAGGTTTTCTTTTCAATATTACCCGTCGCCTTGGCGCGCGTCAGTGCCGCGTTGCGATCTTTGGAACAAAACACTGACACGGCTTTGTCATACGATGGAGAGTTTTTGCCAGCACGTGGAAACATCAGGTAACGCACCTTGATGCCCTGGCGATTGAGTTCCGTCATTTCACCATGCATCTTGCGGCAGTAGCCACAATCAACATCCGTAAACACGGTGATGGTATGTTTCACTGGCTGGTTCTTTGGCGCAAATACGATCATGGCGTTTTCGCTGATGGCATTTACCAGCTTAAGACGCCCAACGCCGCGCTTGGCCTCGGTAAGATTCTTTTGGGCCGGCAAATCCACCAGATCGCCTTGCAGCATGTAGTGCCCATCTTTGCTGATATAGACTATCTCAGCACCCACCACCACTTCATATAATCCCGGCAACGGTGTCGCGGTTATGCTATCTGCCTTGGCGCCGGGCGCCACTGATTCCAGCGCTTTTTTAACCTGCACCAGATCTGCATCATCCGCCAGTACCGTCTGCATAGTGAATAGCGCGCTTATTAATACTGAAACTAGTCTAATCATATTTAATCCTGGCAGTTAGTTCGTTTCACTAAAAGGTTGTCAAGGGTGAGTGTTATTACTGAAACCCACTACTAATCACGGAAATTATTATATTGCAGCGGCACGCCAACTTCTGCCTTACGCAAGAAGGCAATAGCCTCCTGCAAATCATCGCGTTTTTTACCCGTGATACGTACTTGCTCCCCCTGTATTGACGCCTGCACCTTAACTTTAGCGTCTTTTATAAGTTTGACAATTTTGCGAGCCGCATCAGCATCAATCCCCTGTCGCACGGTAAGCGCCTGGCGTGCCTTATTTCCCGCTACCTCTAGCTTGCCTTTATCCATGCAGCCAATATCCACACCACGTTTGGCGAGCTTGGCGTACAAAATATCCAGCATTTGATTAATCTGAAATTCGCTGCTGGCATGCAGAGTGAGCACATTTTCTGCCTGTTCTACACGCGCATCACTGCCTTTAAAGTCAAAGCGATTCGTGATCTCGCGGTTGGATTGATCCACCGCATTGACCAGTTCATGCATATCCACTTCGGATACTACATCAAAGGATGGCATATATAGTTCTCAGTTAACCGCGTGGATGATGTTTAGCGTGCAAGCTCTTAAGCCGTTCTTTCGCCACATGAGTATAAATTTGTGTAGTGGATAAATCACTGTGCCCCAACAGCATTTGCAGCACGCGCAAATCAGCACCGTGATTGAGTAAATGCGTGGCAAAGCAATGCCGCAAAGTATGCGGTGAAAGCTGGCGGCTGTCGATACCCGCAATGACGCCATAGCGTTTGATGAGGTGCCAGAATGCCTGACGCGTCATTCCCGCACTGCGCTGTGTTACAAACAGTGTGTCACACTTCTGGGTTAGCAACATCTGCGGCCGCGACTCGCGCAAATAGCGCTCCAGCCACAGCAGAGATTCCTCACCCACCGGCACGAGACGTTCTTTACCGCCCTTGCCGGTAATGCGCACTACACCCTGGCTCAGATTTAACTGTGTCACCTGTAGCAATACCAGCTCCGAAACACGCAAGCCACTGGCATACAGCAACTCCAGCATGGCACGATCACGCAATCCCAATACTTCATGTGTAACCGGCGCGGCTAGCAACGCCTCGACCTGCGTTTCAGTTAACGATTTAGGCAAGGGCCGACCCAGCTTCGGCGAATCGATACGCGCCGTCGGGTCAATCGGCACGCGCCCTTCCCGCACCTGATATTGGTAAAACCGGCGCAGGCACGACATTAGACGCGCTACAGAGCGTGCACGCGCCCGTGCTTTAGCGCGCGTGGATAAATAATCCAGCACATCACCATGCTGCACGGTTAATAAGGTCTGGTGGCGCTCCACTAACCATGCTGCCATGCCGCCAAGATCAGAGCGGTAAGCGGATAAAGTATTGGCACTCAGGCCGGACTCCATCCAAACCGCGTCCAGAAATGCCTCGATGGTTGTCTGGTCTTGTTCACACGGGGATGCGCCCGATAGAGGTTCTTCAGCCACGCTCATGGTTTAGTAGCCAGCACTTAATCGCAAGTTCCGGGCTAAGCCCCTGCGTCACGCCTGAATAACCCCCCAGACCGGTTGCGCTCACCACGCGATGACACGGCACCACGATCGGCACCGGATTAGCGCGGCACGCGCCGCCCACGGCGCGCGGTCCACTGGATAAACGCCGTGCCAAGTCACCATAACGACACGGCTGACCCACAGGAACCTCTCGCAACGCCTGCCACACCCGCTGCTGAAATGGCGTGCCCGCACAGGCTAACGTCACTGAAAACACATAAGCAGGATCAGAAAAATAACGCATCAATTGATGCACCACATGCGCAGCATCCGTGTTTTCAGCGGGCAGGTCATTCACCTCAGACGCTACAAAATCCACCGCGCATAACGCAGCACCATGCATGCGTATACCCAGCTTTGCCGATGAAAAAGGGGCGGTCAATATGGCGTGATAATGTTGCATAATTCGGACTAACGAAAACGATCCAGCTTGGCATATAAGGTCCGCATCAACACAGCACCCTGCGGCAATTGGCCTAACAGCGTAATTAACTGCTGATGCGCGCTTAGCCGTATTTCCACAGTATCAGCGTGCATCGCCAAAAATGCAAACAGCGCCCGTGCGCGTATCGGATGCTCTTTCGCCAATGACTGCGCTACCGCAAACCACGGATCGAAATTACCCATTAATAATTGCTGCTGATTACTCAACATCTGTGCGTACGTCACATATGCATCCCACACACTGTCACCCGTGATATTAACCAACCCGGTCAACGTAGAAGGCATCATGCCTTGATGCGCTAATATATATTCCATCGCCTCCACACGGGGTTCATGATCACCAATAAGCTGTGCCGCTTCAACCTGCACCACGGCTGCCAGGACGTGTGACGCGGTAACAGGCTGCTGTGTTAATAACTGGCGCACTTCCTGCAAAATATTTTCAGGGCGGCCACCATTGCGTAGTCGCGCCAACAAATACAGCGCAGCGGCGGTCGGCTCCTGCATTCCAGCCAATAACGTCACCGCCTCTGCGGCCCGTTCCGTCGACAACAAGACATGCGCCTGGAACAAGTGTATTTGCGAATTGGTGCTGGAATTAGCATAGTCCTGCTGGTAGCGCAACAGCGCCGTGTAGGCATCATCCACCCGCCCATCCATAATATAACTATGAATAACCATGCGGCGCCATTGGCCGAAAAGCTGCTCCTGGCTGCTCATCTGCATCCCTGCACCCGCAGCACTTGGACTTTCTGCCCGGCGCGTTTCCGGCACTGCCGCCATTCCTGGCGGACGCGCGAGCAACTGACTGCCTGCATTATCAACCGCTCCTGCACATCCTGCACTCGGGGCATTGGGGCATTCGGGCACGGGCACGGGCACGGGCACGGCGGCAGGCTGCCAGATCAAACGCAACAGCCACGTGCGCGCGGCAGCGCCCTGGCCTAACTCGAGTTGCGCGGCGGCGCCTTGGGTTAAAATCCATCGGGTAAATGTAAGGGGTAGATTGTCAGGCGCCGCGCCAGGATGTGCAAGTGTCGCCAGAGGCAGGCTACCGGAAGCGACTAAGGCTTGTGTGCGGCGCACTACTGATGCCCAGTCACGACGCTGCTGATAAATTAAAATGCGCGCTTGTTCCCATGCGAACCACTCCCTGGCGAGCGGGTCAATAGACGTTTGCTGCTGATCTATCAGATGGAGCGCAAGCTCAGGGACACCTTGCTCGGCAAGTGTAATAACGTCCTCGAAAGGAGCGGCTCTTGAGCATCCTGCGACGTGCAGGGATACACTGGTGTCGTGGGAGAGCCGCTCCTGCGCATCCTGGGCCCGCGGCACTTGTTCATCCGGCGCAGGAAGCCGGGGGTTGCCGTCCACGGCACTTGTGCATCCCGGCAATTGCATCCATGCACTCGCGGCACTTGGACATCCTGCCCGGCGCATTGCCCTATCTTCCGCCGTGCATGGATGCACAAGTGCCGCCAGAGGCAGGATGCCGAAAGCGGCCGCCGTCCTGGCAGTCGGCTGCACAGCGTCGGCATGGGCGATGGTCGTAAACAACCCTAACCCCACAGCAGCGCCTATGAGATGCTGGCGCGTACGGGCGAGCAACGATAAAAAGCGGGGGGTAAAATAATGGGGATACCTATTTGTAACGCGGTACCTCGTCACAACATCACATCCTCACTATGTTGTGGAGTTTCTGATGCGCATCATTCGACCGCAGGGATGACTGCATGGCCGCTGGATCGCCTCTATGCACGTCGTATGCAGCGCCGGACAGGGATGGCCTGCGGTGGGGGCAAGATGCGCAAAAACCGCCAGGAAGCGGCTGCCGCGAAATCCTGGGAGTTCAAATTCAGAACCAGCCAACACAAAGATTTCTCCCGGCAACTGCTCCAGCATTGCTCTACCTTACGCCATCCATGGCGGCCGCCTAGGCGGTGAAGACGCTATTACAGTTTTCTTTGGAATACCAAAAAACTTATAGTTTCTCTTTGATACGCGCGGCTTTGCCGGTCAGGTCACGCAGATAATACAGTTTGGCGCGGCGGACATCACCACGGCGTTTTACTGCCAGTGAGTCAAGGCTGGGGCTGTAGGTCTGGAACACACGCTCCACACCTTCGCCGTGCGACATCTTGCGCACGGTAAACGACGAGTTCAGGCCACGGTTACTTTTGGCGATGACAACGCCTTCGAAAGCCTGCAAACGCTCACGGGTACCTTCTTTAACTTTCACCTGCACCACCACGGTATCGCCGGGCGCAAAGGGCGCCAGCTCACGCGTCATTTGTTCGGCTTCAATTTGTTGAATAATGTTCATCTAATCACTCCTCATTAACGATTGGTTGGCCGCTCTTTTTCTTGGACAGAACTGCCGTAATATTCCTGTTTGTACTCATCCAGTAATTTTTTCTGCGCGGGATTTAATATCCGCGCCTCCAGCAAATCTGGCCGCCGCAGCCAGGTTCGCCCTAATGCCTGTTTTTGTCGCCAGCGTGCAATCGCCTGGTGGTCACCACTCAACAACACTTCCGGCACCCGTACCCCAGCGATTTCCTCAGGGCGCGTGTAGTGCGGGTAATCGAGCAGTCCAAGACCATCTGGGGTCGCTTCCGGCATCCTGCCTGTGGCAACACTTACACATTCGTGGGCGGCGAATGAATCCTGCTGCGCGGAATCTTCGTGTCCCAGCACCCCTGGCAACAACCGCGCTACTGCGTCGATCATTACCATAGCTGCCAGCTCACCACCGCTCAGCACATAATCGCCTATCGACCATTCTTCGTTGACATCAGCCTGCAATACCCGCTCGTCAACCCCTTCATAACGACCCGCTACTAGTATCATACGTGGCGCAGCGGCCAACTCACGAACGCCCACCTGATCGAGACGCCGCCCTTGTGGTGACAGATAAATCACTCGCGCGGGCGTTGCGTCTGCAATCCGTGCGGCTTGTATTGCGTCCCGCAGCGGCTGCACTTGCATTACCATGCCGGGTCCGCCGCCGTAGGGGCGGTCATCAACGGTGCGGTGCCGATCATGCGCGTAATCACGCACATTCCACAGCCCCAGCTGCAACACACCACGCTGTATCGCGCGGCCTGTAACTCCCTGCTGAGTCAGCGCAGCAAACATCGCTGGAAACAGTGTGACGACATCAACGCGCATCACATGCACCGGGCAGGATGCCCAAGTGCGGTGGGTGCCAGGATGCACAAGAACCGCCTCCAAAAACAAAAATCAATAATCTATGTCCCAGTTAACCCGTAACACTTTCGTATCCAGATCAACGCTAACGATCACGCCGTCAATAAAGGGGATCAGATGTTTTTTTCCAGAGGTGCTGCCTTCTGGCAGTGCCTGCACCACCAATACGTCATTCGCACCAGTCTCCATAAGCGCGTCTACCGTACCTAGCGGGGTATTATCCACGCCCTGTTTAATGCCGATGACCTGTAAACCGATCAGGTCGCTCCAATAATACTCACCTTTGGCAGGCACGGGCAGTTGGGTACGGGGCATGGCGATTTCTGCACCCACCAACAACTGAGCCGCTTCCGGGGTATCCCAGCCTTCAAGGTGAGCCACAATGCCCTTGCCCTGAATCCGTCCATCTAACACAGTGACGGGGCGCCACAGATTCCCTGTTGCCTCCTGGGGTCGCTCGCTGGCGTGACCAAAAAGCTGCTCCTGACTGCTCATGTGCATCCCTGCACCCTCAGCACTTGAGCTTCCTGCCCGGCGCGTTTCCGGCACTTCCGTCCGGCCGGGACGCACAAGTGTCGCCTGAGGCAGGATGCCGGAAGCGACCGCCCGCCCTGACGCTCGTATTTGCCACGGGGTATATTTTAAAATATTTTCGCGCGGCGCAGTATAGGAATGAATCTTCACCCAACCGCGTACACCGTAGATGCCAGAAATCTGCCCTAAAACAATCAAGGCGGTTCCTGCACATTCCTGCGCTTGGTCATCATTCTGCCCAGCGCGTGAACTTTCTGTCATATCCATGATGACACGCTATTGTGGCTGGATAGCGTAACGAGACGCACCCTCGCCACAACAGTGCCTACGCGGCTGCCTGTTGACCAAGCAGCATCGCAACGCGATCAGAGGTTTGTGCACCTTTGCCAACCCAGTATTTAACCCGTTCACGATCTACATTCAGCTTGACCTCACCGCCAGTGGCAATCGGGTTGAAAAACCCGATGCGCTCGATGTAGCGACCATCGCGTGGGTTACGCGAGTCGGTGACAACAATATGATAAAATGGACGTCTTTTTGCGCCGCCACGAGACAAACGAATGGTTACCATTTATACCTGCTTCCTTTGAATCAATGCTAATAAATAAGGCGCCACCCACCTGTGTTATAGGCGGTAGCAGAATAAAACAGAGTATTTTACGCGAATTGGCGAAAAAGGG